>CAXUEG010000188.1:0-6187 GCA_964249935.1 uncultured Terriglobus sp. | reverse complement strand
GTTTCGCTGTTGTTGACGTAGTAGACGTCCTCAGGCCTGAAGTCCTGCATGCCGGTGGGCCGGGCGATGCGATCGTAAAACGCTTGTCCGATGGTCAGACCTGTCTTTTTCTCGAAGATCGTTCCCAGCGCGTTGAAGTCCCAGTTGTTGTAGAACCAGAATGAGCCGGGAGCATGACTCCCCCGCACTGGCCTCATCTTGCGCTGGAAATCGACCTCGAACCCTGCCGCGTGGTAGACGCCCGAGCGTGCGCGCAGCAGGTCTACGATGCGCGCCTGCCGTTCGTCTTTCGTGAGTGGATTGGGTGTGTCGTCGATGCCGGCCTGTTCGAGTGTCTGATTGACGTCGATCTTGCCTTCGGCGGAATAGATGCCATATAGCGCGCTGATCAGGCTCTTGCGAACGGAGAACGTCGTCAGCTTCTTGTCGACCTTTCCCCAGGAATCAATCACCTGACCGCACTCCAGAACCAGGAAGGCGCTGTCATGCAGTGAAGCCGCGTATTGCTCCGCGAGCGTCAGCTTATCCCTGGACCAGCCGGAAGTTGGACCGACAGGAACGGAAGTCCAACGCTTGCCCGGCGAGTGAGGTTTGTCGCAGATGTGGGCCTGGGGTACAGGCAAGGGCGCGGGCTGTTCGCACGTTGCGCTACGGCAGGACGATGCGACTAGAGCGGTGAACATTACCAGGCGGACCATTGCACCAGTCTTCCTCATTGCTCTGTTCAGCCTTTCTGTGAGCATCGTTAACGGAAACGCGCTCCTCGCCAGCGGTGACGGGAGCGCGTTTCGGGCTTTGCGGACGCAGCTTACTGAGGCGGTGGCTGCGGGGCTGGCGTGCCGGCCGGGGTAGAGCTGCCGGGTGCGGCGATGCCCTGGTAGGGTGGCAGCGGATCCGGGTTGGCGGTGAGCGGTTTGGGCGGCGCCGGGGCTTGCGGCGCGGTAAGGCCAGGGATGTTCGGCTGCGTGGTGATGGTGCCGCTGGCGGCCTGCTCGATGGAGACGCCGTAGCGGTCGAGCGTGTTGGAGAGCAGCTGCAGGAGCGTGGCGCGATCCTTGGCGTAGGCCGCCGTAGCGGAGATCAGGTTGTTTTCCGCGGTCGCGAGGTTGCGCTCCTGCTGCAGAACGTTGGCGGTGGTGGAGGCGCCGAGGCGGTACTTCTTCTGCTCGGCATCCAACGCCTGGGCCTGGTAGTCGCGTGCGGCCTGCGCGGCGACGGTGGAGGCGCGGTCGTTGGTCAGTGCGTACTGCTGGTTGATGACCTGGATGCGGGTCTGTGTGTAGAGCTGCTGGAGGCGCATCTGGGCCTGGCGGTATTCCATCTGGGAACGGGCCTGGTCGGCCTGCGCGGGACGGTTGCGCAGCGGCACGCTGAGTGTGACACCGACACCCTTGTCGGGCGCGGAGTTATTGAAGGCATTGGTGAATGCGGTGCCATAACCGCCTGCCTGCAGGCCGCAATTTGCGACACCGGGGTTGTCCTGGCACAGGATGGAGCTGGGATTTGCCTGGCCGGTGTATCCGGTGCCGCCGTAGAAGCCGTAGGCGTTCAACTGGGGCAAGAGACCGTTTCTGACGCCCTTGATCGTGATCTTGTTGTTGTCCATGTTGAGCGCTGCCTGCTCAATGGCGGGGCTATTTGCGTAGGCTCGCTTCACGAGCTCTTCGATGGGAGTGTCTTCCTCGGCCATGCGCTCCAGGCTGACGCGCTCGGTTGGGACGACTGGAGCGGCGGAGAGTTGCGGATCATCCAGGTCGCGAACGATCGCCTGTTTCATGAGCAGCTGCTGATACTCGAGGTTCGATTCAGAGGTGGTGAGCGATTGGCGATCCGTGGACACGGCCTGATCGGAATTGACAACGTCGAGTGGCGCCAAGGTGCCGATCTGGAGCTGGCGACGATTATCGTTGGCAAGTTGCGTGGACTGCTCTAGCGCGCGCTGCTTGGCCTGTGCATCTTCGTACGCGCTGACAAGGTTCCAGTAGATGCTTTCCACCTGGTTGATGGTGTAGAGCAGCTGCTGGCGGAAGGCCGAGTCGGCGATGCGACGGTCGTTCTTGGCTTGCACGATAAAGCGGTTCTGAACGCCCTTGCCGAAGCCCTGCAGCAGTTGCTGCGTGACGGTAAGCGTGAAGGAGGAGGAGAGCGCCGGGCTGAGTGAGGATGTACTGGAATTCGAGGTTACCCGGGAGTTGTTGAAGCCGAGATTGAGGTAGGTGCCGGTCGAAAATCCCTGATAGTAGTTAAAGTTGTAGCTGCCCGTATTCGTTTGGGTGGCATTGGTATTAAACAGGTTGGGGGTTCCGGTGGTGCCCGTGCCTGTCCCAGTACCTGTGCCCGTTCCGGTACCTGTTCCCGTGCCAGTCCCAGTACCCGTCCCGGTTCCGGTACCGCCGCCCGAGCCGGTTCCGCCGGTGCCCGTGCCACCGCTTCCCGTTCCAGTGCCCGTGCCGCTGTTACTGCTGGAGGAGGAGCTGCCGAAGCCGGAGCCGCCCGGGCTGGTCTGTTGTTGATACTGCACGGTACCGGTGAGCAGCGGGTCGCGGCTGAGTGGGAGAGGACCGCCGCCGTTGGTGCTGAGCACGAGGCCGGACGCGCCGGTGCCGGAGGATCCGGAGCCGGTACTGGTACCACCGGGGCCGCCGCCGCCGGTGACCGTGGTGCTGGAGCCGCCGAGGGTGTTGGTGACCAGACCGGTCGAGACGCCGCGCAGGGTGCTGCCGGCACGGGCGCGCAGGATGTCGGTGTCCGCGATGTCGAGGTTTACGCGTGCGATGGCGATGTCGTAATTGTTTTCCAGGGCGAGCAGAATGGCATCGGAAAGGCTCAGGTAGAGCTTGCCGTCACGCAAGAGGTCGTTGATGCGGGGTGTGTTGCCGAGCCGCGGTGCCCGGTAGTCCGTCGAGGTGTAGGGCGCGATCGGGTTCCGGAAGTGGCCTTTCAGGTGCGTGTAGTCTTTGGAGCTTTCGCGGAGATAAAGCGGGCCGGGATGGTTCGGTTCCGGCGCCTGCGGCACGCCGGGGCGGCCCGTGGTGTCAACCTGCTGCGCCTGCGGCGCGGCGGCAGCGGTGGGATTTGTCTGGGTGCTCGTCTGGGCACCAGCCTGTGCCGCCGCCTGCGGGGTGGCGGGCGGCCTGCAACTTGCCAGAATTCACCGCTACCCCTCGCCAGGCCGGCGCTGTGCCTTGTCCGCCCTGCTACCTGTGATTACGTCTACGCGCGACGCCGGGACGCAGTTCCGTGCCCAAGCGTTGTCGCGATCGCTCGTTTGTCCGTGCAATACCTTCCAGATGCTTCTCAAAAGCTGCCGATGCGCAAATTGCGATGCGTCGCGATCACTCGATGGTCTTGCAATGGGACGTGCCCAGTATAGTTGCCCGGCCCGCACCGGCCTACGGAATGTGATGGTTCGCGCATACTGAAGGCGTGGATGCAGCCGATACAACGGACTTTGATCGTCGGGAGGCGAAGCCGGATCGCACGTCGCAGACGTGGAAGCTGGTGCTGAGCTATGACGGGTCGGACTTCTTCGGCTGGCAGGTACAGCCGGGGTTACGGACGGTGCAAGGCGAACTGCAGCGTGTGCTGCGCGAGGTGGTGGGCGAGACGGTGCTGCCGCAGGGATCGGGACGAACGGACACCGGCGTACATGCAGACGGGCAGGTCGCGAGTGTGGCGCTCGCCGCGGCGATACCGCCGGAGCGGCTGCTGCGAGCGTTGAACCGAAGGCTGCCCGGGAGCGTGCGCGTTTTGTCGGCGGAGGTTGCGCCGGAAGATTTTCATGCGCGCGGCCGTGTGGCCTGGAAGCAGTACACCTATCGCGTGTTTCCGAGGCGTATGCCGGGCGAGGCGGAGGAGCGGATCTGTCCGCCGCTGTTGGCCCGCACCGCGTGGGATTGCCGCTGGCCGTTGGTGCTGTCGCTCATGCGGCAGGCCGCATGCGACGTGGTGGGCACGCATGACTTCGCTTCGTTTGCTGCGACCGATCCAGACAGCAGGATGCGGACCGAGGGCGAGGCGGGATCGATGGTGCGGACAATCTTCGCGTCGGCGTGGACGGAAGAGGGCGGCCTGCTGATCTATCGGGTTGCAGGAAGTGGATTTCTGCACCACATGGTACGGAACCTGGTGGGAACGTTTGTGGAGATCGGGGCGGGCCGGCGTGCGAAGGATTGCATGCCTGGCGTGCTTGCCGCACGCGACCGCCGGGCCGCGGGCGCGACGGCGCCGCCGCAGGGATTGTCGTTGACGCGGGTGGTGTACCGGGGCGAGGCGGATGCGGACCTGTACGGGAATGCTGTCGAAGGGGCGGTCCTTTGAACCCGGCGGCGTTTGCGCGAACGCAGGAGATCGCCGCCCGGGGCAGTACGCATCGGGCGTTCCGGTGGCTGCACCTGCAGGAACAGCGCATCCGCGCCTGGCAGCGCGAAGCAGTGGGCATCCCGGCTCCGCCCTTTGCCGAAGAGGCGCGTGCGGCGTGGTTTCTGGAGCGATTCCGCGAGTTTGGGTTGTGCGACGTCGGCCTGGACGCTGAGGGCAATGCGCTCGGCTGGTTGCGGACGTACCAGCCCGGCCAGCCGGTGGTGCTGCTTTCCGCGCACCTGGATACCGTGTTTGCGGCAGACGTGACGGTTGCGCCGGTTGAGGAGGGAGCGCTGCTGCGCGCGCCCGGCGCCGCGGACAATGGAGCAGGCTTGGCGGCGCTGCTGGCGATGGCTTCGGTGAGCGCGGCCGAGCCGGACGCCTACGCGGCCAACGTGCTGTTTGCGGCGAACGTGGGCGAAGAGGCCGAGGGCAATCTGCGCGGGATGCGGCAGATTTTTGAGCGCTCGCAGTATGCCAGCGATGTGGTCGCGGCCGTCGCGCTGGAAGGTGCGGGAACTGAGACGCTGGTGACGCGCGGACTGGGTTCGCGGCGGTTTCGCGTGGTCGTGACCGGTCCAGGCGGCCATTCCTGGACAGAGCCGGAGATCGCCAATCCGGTGCTGGTGCTGGCGCAGGCACTGGTGCGATGCGCGGCCGAGCCGCTGCCGCATCAGCCTCGCAGCGTCTTCAATGTGGGCCGGCTGGAAGGCGGCAGCAGCATGACCAGCGTGCCGGAGGAAGCGACGGCACTGGTGGATATTCGCTCGGTCGCAGCGGATGAATTGCTACGGTTGGAAGTGCTGCTCTTCAGCGCGGTGGAAGCTGCCGTGCTCGCGAGCAACGCGCAGCCGGGGCGCGGCACGCTGCGATTCCGCATCGAGTGCATCGGAGACCGGCCGGCGGGAGTGCTGGATACCGCATCGCCGCTGCTGGGAACTGTGCGCGCGGTGGACCGGCACCTGCGGCTGCGGACGGAAGAGCGCATCGGATCGACCGATGCAAACCTGCCGCTGGCGCTGGGGCGCGATGCGATTGCGATGGGAGCGGGCGGGCGCGCCGGTGGCATTCACACAACAGCCGAGTGGTTTGACAGCACGGGCCGTGAGCTGGCGCTGCGGCGCATTCTGCTGGTGCTGCTGGATGTGAGCAGCCAGACGTACCTGCAGGAATTACGGGTAGACCGAAGCCTGGGCAGCAGCCGGGCCTGAGCCAGGCGGCGTTTCTCTCCGCGTTGTTACGTGGGCTAAAAGCGGCTGCTTACCCGGCCATGCTGAGACACTTGCGGCTAGCCTGGGAGGAGTGCAGCATACCCACGGCTAACATTTGCGTCTAAACCGCAGAGAATGCCGGAGACGGCTTTCCAAGGCAGCAATCAAGGACACGAACTTTCATGGATCCGAACAACGTCCAGAGCAAGACTTTTGCCGAGCGCGTACGCGACCATCGGCTTCTCGCCACCTTTGCCCTGCTGGGCACCCTTTCGGCGGGCATTCTTACCGGATCGGTGCTGACCGGCACCGTACACGGCGCGCAGCAGGCGGTGGACAGCCGCGATGCGACGCCACTGCGGGTTCCCGCGGGCAGCAGCACACCGAATCAGTTCACGACGATCGCACGCGAAGTCGGGCCGGCGGTGGTGAACATCAATACCGAGCAGTTTCCGAAGCAGAGCACGGCGCCGCGTGTGAATCGCAACCGCCGGCGCAGCGGCAACGGCGGCGGCTCGGGCGATCCCGGCGACATGCAGGACTTCTTCAATCGCTTCTTCGGCGGTCAGGGCCCGGGCGGCGGCGGTGAGGGTGGCGACGACGACGACCAGGGT
>CAXUEG010000187.1:6178-6495 GCA_964249935.1 uncultured Terriglobus sp. | reverse complement strand
ACCGTTAATCGAGGGTTGTGACGTATTACGGAGTGGAGCGTTGCGAATCTCGACGCCATTTCGCTACCCAAATGGCGAACACGTCGACGTCTTTGTCGAGACAACAAGTGCTCTTCTGAACACCTACGCTCTTAGTGACTTCGGCCAAACGACGGGTTACCTAAGAGGTGCTCTTGTTTCGGCCGTCGGCACCAATCGCAAACGCGAGATCCTTCAGGACATCACCAGGCAACTCGGAGTAACTTACCGCTCCGGGGACCTCTACCTGGAGATCGAAGAGCAAAATTCGGCTGAACAACTGGCGGACGCAATCCTGC
>CAXUEG010000187.1:0-6168 GCA_964249935.1 uncultured Terriglobus sp. | reverse complement strand
CGCAGTGCCCCGTGCCAGTCGCCGAGCGCCAGATAGCTCAGGCCTGCGTGCGTGTTTCTGACATCGCAACGCACCAGCGCCTTCGGTCCACTAACGCATTTCGAGATGACGTGGAAGACTTCTTTGAAGCTCATCAGTTCCGGTTCGAACCGAACGTAGTGCTTGCGGGCGCTTTCGGGAATAGCGTGCGAGTGGATTTTCGAATCACGTCGAAAGCAAGAGTTTCCCTTGTGAACGTGATGGCCTCAATAAGCGAGTCCTCGGCTCATACGTCTTCACTAGAAATTTTCAGCCGTTGGCATGATTTAGAAAAGACCGGCGATTGGAACAAGAAGAGCTTCGTCACGATATACAACTCGCAGTCGCTTGCCGTGAGAGAGGAAGATATTAGCCGGCTGAAAGAGTACTCGGAGTTGGTCGCCTATCCCGATGAAGAAGACTACTTGGTCACTGTTCTCAATGGGAGTTCAACGCAAGAAGTTTCTTGATCTACTCGCTGATCCAAGCGAGAGTGTACACGGCCGGTATTAAGGGCAGAACCTAGGAGATCAGCCCACGCTTGCATCACCGCTGCCCTTTGTTTCAGGTACAGCGCGTGATTGTAAGCGGCACTGACAGCATTGCGGGGCGCGTGCGCGAGCTGTAGCTCGATGTGCTCGTGGGCGTAGCCCTGCTCGTGCAGAATAGTCGAGGCTAGGCCGCGAAAGCCGTGTCCGGTCATCCTGCCCTTAAATCCCATCCGATCTAGTGCTCGCAGGATCGTGTTGTTGCTCATCGTGACCTCGGAGTCGCGGTCTCCAGGGAACAGCCACTTGCCGGCTCCGGTGAGGGCGTACAACGACTGAAGTACCTCCACTGCTTGGTCAGACAGCGGGACTATATGCGGTGTCCGCATCTTCATCCGCTCGGCCGGGATCTCCCAACGACGCGCCTTGAAGTCGATCTCACTCCAGGGAGCGCCGATGAGTTCGCCGGTTCGTACGAACGTTAGCGCAAGCAGCTTCAACGCCAAACGCGTGACGTGCGTTCCTTGGTAAAGGTCCATCTTTAGCAGCAGCGCCGGCAGTTCCTTCGCATCCACACGGGCAAAGTTCTGACGGGTCGTTGCGGGCAGGATGTCGCGCGGCTTCACATCGGCAGCCGGGTTGCGCTCTGCGTACCCGTGGGCGACGGCGAATCGAAAAATCTGCCCCGTAGTTTCCATTGCTCGCTTTGCGACATCACGGGCGCCGCGCTCTTGAACAGCCCGTACCATCGCAACCACTTCGGGGGACTTGATCTCGCTGATAGGCCGGTCGCCGAGGCTCGGTAGGATGTTCTGTCGCAGCCGGCGTTCCGTTGTGTCCGCGTGACGCGTGCTCTTGCCCTCTCGCCAGTGCGCCAACCAACGCTCCGCGACCGCGGCGAAGCTGTTCGCGTGAGCAGTGCGGCTCGCCTGCTTCTCTTGCTTCCGCTTCGCCATCGGATCGACGCCATTCGACAGTGTGAGCCGGGCTTCCTGGTGGCGCCGCCGCGCCTCGGCAAGCGAGACCTCGGGGTACTTCCCAAGCGCCATCAGCAGCGGCTTGCCGTGGAAGCGGTACGCCCACCGCCACAGCCGGCCGCCTGCGGGCGTGACGAGCAGGAACATGTTGCCGCTGTCGCTCAGTTTGTAGGGCTTCGCTTGTGGCTTTGCCGCCTTGATCTCGCGTTCGGTGAGTGCCATGCCGCCTCCGACTAAAATACCCGCAGGTAGATGCTGAAGTACCCGCAGGAATACCCTACATGAGCACGGGCTTGGACGGAACGGGGATGAACGGGACCGAACAGTTCTAGGCTGATTTCCTGTGTCTTTGTTGGGCTTTTCTGGATGGGTTGGAACGGGGCGGGACAGGTAGGTGGCGGAGGAGGAGGGATTCGAACCCCCGGTGCCCTCTCAGGCACGCTCGTTTTCAAGACGAGAGCCTTAAACCGCTCGGCCACTCCTCCCGCTCAGCGTCAGTGTAGCGGTTCTGTGCGAACGGTGCGAACGGTGCGAACGTTGCGACCGTGTGAACGTTGCGACCCGTGCGAACGTTGCGACGCGCGGCGCGGCTGCGCGTCCTATACATGGTGAATGACTAACCCTTAACCGGGCGCCCGGCCAACTGCCGCTCAGCAGAACCAACGCGGCGATTAGGATGCTAAACAGTGGCGATTACGACACAACAGAAGGGAACGTTTGAGGGTACGTTGCGCTCGGCGCAGACCAGCATGGTCTTCAGCGAGACGCTACAACATGCCCTTGACAGCTTTCGCGCGAGTAAAGTCCGGTCGCTGCTCACCATGCTCGGCATGATCATCGGTTCGGCATCCATCATTCTGGTTGTCACGATCGGTCTGAAGGGCAGAGAATACGCGATCGAAACGATCAGCAGCCTGGGTCCCAACCTGGTGGAAATGCAATACAGTGGCGGCACGACGATTGGTCCAAATAATCTCTCCACGCCCGACTACATGACGCGCGGAGACGAGGACGCGGTCCGGGATGCTGTCCCGGGCATCGCATACTCTTCACCCATGCTGGAGACGCACGCGGCGATCAGCATGGGCGAGGGCCGCACCAAAGACGCGCTCCTGCTCGGCGTATCACCGCAGTACAAAGACGTACGCAACCTGGCAATTGTCGCCGGCCGTTTCTTCGACGATCAGGATGCGGTGGCGCACGAGAAGGTTTGCGTGCTGAGGGAGCCGTTCGCCATCGCTCTCTACGGCTCAGCCCGGAACGCCATAGGTCAGACATTCACCATCGTCGGGATTCCGTTCACCGTGATTGGCGTTGCGGAACTGCGGATCACTGACTTCGGCCAGTCAGAATTAAGCGACCAGACCGCGCTCGTTCCCTACCCCGTAGCACGCTACTTCACCGGAACCGACAGCGTAAAAGAGATCTTTTTCACTATGCGGAATCCCATGGAGGTCGAGAGCGGGGCGGAGAAGATCACCCGCATCATCCAATCGCGGCACAAACCTACCAGCGTGTACAAGGCGCAGACCCTGACAGACGTGCTCAAGGTGATGGGGCAGATCGCAACCGCGCTCACCTATGTGCTGACAGCGGCCGCATTCATCACCTTGGTAGTCAGCGGCGTGGGCATTATGAACAGCATGCTTGCCAATGTAAGCGCGCGCATCCGGGAGATTGGCATTCGCAAGGCACTCGGCGCCACCCGCCGCGAGGTCCGCATGCAGTTCCTCACGGAAGCGGTCTTTCTGTCGCTGGGCGGCGGTCTGATCGGAACTGTTCTCGGGCTCGCCCTGCCGCTGAGCATCAGCTTTCTTACACCGTTTCACATCCCAGTGTCGCCGTGGTCTGCGGTCATCGCGCTGAGCACCAGCACGCTGGTCGGCGTCGTGTTCGGCACTGTGCCTGCAAATCGGGCAGCAGCGCTGGATCCGGTCGAAACACTGAAGTACGAGTAGCAAAGCGAACCGCTATCGCCACGCTCATGCTACATCGGCAAGGCAAGCAGGTTCAGTTCGTGCCGCATGCAATCCAGTGAGCAGCTTGCCGACTCGATGCGGCCGGCTACCGACCGCGCCTCGGGAGCGGACACACCAAAGCCCCGCGCCGCAAGAAAGCTGGTAATCAGTTCTCCCGCCTGCCATGTGTCCAGCCCGGCGCGCATCAGTTCTTCCCGCAGGGATTCCAGGTCCTGTTGCGCGAAGCCGCTCGTGGTTGGCACATTCAGCGCTAATGCTGGCTTCATTTGCATCGTGCCTCCCTCCTGAACCGGATCGATTGGCTTCCGTCGGCTTGCGTGGTTAGACGTGAGGCGTCCCCGCGAGTTGTCGGGCGTTGTCTCCAAGATTCCGCCGCAGTAACGACATAACACGACGAACCGTTCGGTTGGATATGCTGAACATATGAGCGCACGAGTGCTGGACGGCACAGCCATCGCGGCTGAAATCAAGGAAGAGGTGCGTCGAGAGGTCCAGGCGCTGGTCCAGGCCGGTGTGGTTCCGGGCCTCACCGTCGTGCTGGTGGGCAGCGACCCAGCAAGCGAAATCTACGTCCGGAGCAAAGTAAAATCCTCGGGCGAACTTGGCCTTGCGAGCAATCTGATCACGCTCGGCGTCGACGTGAGCCAGGCGGAACTGCTGGATATCCTGCACCGGTTGAACCAGGATGGCGCGGTCGACGGCATCCTGGTTCAGTTGCCGCTGCCGCGTCACATCGATACGCGCGTGGTGCTGGCAGCAGTTGATCCGCTGAAAGACGTCGACGGTTTTCACCCGGTGAATGTGGGCCGATTGACCATCGGCCAGGAATCCCTGGTTCCGTGCACGCCCGCCGGCGTAATGCAGGTACTGCAACGCAGCGGCATCGGTGTGCGCGGCCGCGATTGCGTAATGGTTGGCCGCAGCGACATCGTCGGCAAGCCCATGAGCACGCTGCTGCTGAATGCCGGCGCTACAGTCGCGGTCTGCCACAAGGAAACTCGGCACCTGGCCGACTACACGTGCCGTGCCGATCTGCTGGTCGTCGCTACCGGTGTGCCGGGACTGATCACGCCGGAGATGGTGCGCGAAGGCGCAATCCTGATCGATGTCGGCATCAATCGGCTCGATACCCGCGAGCAGGTCGAGCGATACTTTCCAAATAACCCAGCCAAGCTCGCCACCTTTGAAAAGCGCGGCTCCGTGCTCGTGGGAGACTTTGCACCGCAAAGCTACGCGAAGGCCTCCGCCTACACACCGGTTCCGGGCGGGGTGGGTGCGCTGACCATTGCGATGCTCATGCACAACACGGTGAAAGCGGCGCGGATGCGGCGCAGTGTGCAGGACGGCGCAGTGGCCGAGTTCGCCTGAATGCTGCGCGTGGCGCTGACGGGTGGCATCGGCAGTGGCAAATCCACGGCCGCTGCAATCTTCCGGGAACTCGGTTGCTTTGTGTCACAAAGTGATGAAGTCGCACGTGCCATGATGCAGCCTGGCCAGGCGGTATACGGGAGCATCGTGCAGAAGTTTGGACCGGCTGTAGTGCTGGCGGGCGGGTCGCTCGATCGCGCCGCGCTGGCGAAGATTGCCTTCGCGGATGGCCGCGCTGAAGACCTGAACGGCATCGTTCATCCAGCGGTCATCGCCTGGCAATCCGAGTGGATGCGCCGCACCGGCGAGCTGCATCCCGGAGCTGTCGCCATCGTCGAATCGGCACTGGTCTTCGAGACAAAGCACGGCGGCACAACAAAGCATGGCGGCGAGGTGGAAACCGCCGCACCGTGGCGCACACGTTTCGATCGCATTGTGCTGGTGACCGCGCCCGAGCCGCAGCGCATGCAGCGCTACCTTGCACGCGCTGCTGCGTCTAGTCACTTAGGGCGTGCCGCCGCAGAAGCGGACGCACGCGCACGCATGCGGGCGCAACTGCCGGACGAGCAGAAAGCCGCACTGTCGGATGCGGTGATCCAAAATAGTGGATCATTGGATGAATTGCGATTGCGCGTGACTGAGGTTTGGCAATCGCTGCGGGACGAAGCGGCCAGTCGGGCTCGCTGACGTAGCGCAGTATCGCAATAAGCGGAACGCGCGAAAGCGGCATCCGTAACAAGGTTGGGGGCAACGCAGGCATGAGGCTGAGACGGGTTCTTCTGGTGGTGCTGCTGGTAGCAGGCTTTTTTGAGCTGACGCAGCACTGGTGGACGGCTGGCACGGTAGGCGCACTGGTGGGCCGGCTGCTACCTGCCGCGGCGGAATCGCACCTGGTCACGTCCCACAGTCCCTTGGGCGACTTCCAGCTGCAGGTGGCCGACGCGCAGCCCGCGTACGACGCTGAAGAACAAAACAACATTGCCGTTTACAAGCGCGTACAGCCGAGCGTGGTCAACGTTACGTCGACGCAGATGGCGTATGACTTTTTCTATGGTGCGGTGCCGCAGCAGGGCCAGGGCTCCGGTTTCATCTTGGACAAGCAAGGACTTATTCTCACCAACAATCACGTTGTTGGCGACGGAAACAAGGCGCAGCTTGAAGTCCAGCTCTGGGATAAGCACAAGTACAAAGCTCAGGTACTCGGTATCGACACGCAGCATGACTTAGCGCTGCTCAGAATCAATGCACCAAACCTGCAGCCGGTGGAACTTGGGAACAGCAACAGTCTGCAGGTAGGGCAGAAGGTGTTTGCCATCGGAAACCCATTCGGTCTCAGCG
>CAXUEG010000186.1:0-6500 GCA_964249935.1 uncultured Terriglobus sp. | reverse complement strand
GTTGCGAGCACGGGGAATCCGCTCGATCTGGCGCTGGAAGGACAGGGTTTCTTTCAGCTCAAGACGGCACATGGCGTGGAGTTGACCCGCGACGGAAGCTTTCTGCGGTCGTCGGATGGAACGCTGACCGACCAGACCGGAGAAGCCGTGCTCAGCAAGTCAGGTTCCCCGATGGTGTTGCCTTCAGGTTCTGTCCACGTGAGCGCCGACGGTACGGTGTCGGTCGACACGGCAAACGGCAGCGCGGTCGCGGGGCAGATAGGCATTGTCAGCTACTCCGCGACGGACCTGAAGCCGGTTGGCACGAACCACTTTCAAGTGAGCGCGTCTGCGAAGCCCACGGACGGCGATGCCACCGTACAGCAGGGTGCGCTGGAAGGGGCTAACCAGGATGCGGTGCACGGCACGATGCAAGTGATGATGTTGCAGCGGCAGGCAGAGATGATGCAGCACGCGCTTTCTGTATTCGACAACGGCTTTGACAAGACTGCCGCAGAAGAACTGGGCAGAGTGTAGGAGAGCGCATGATTCGGGCAATGTACACCGCGGCGAGCGGCATGAGCGCGCAGCAGACCAACCTGGACACAGTGGCCAACAACCTGGCGAACTCGGCGACCACTGGGTTCCGCAAGCGGCTCTTGCAGTTCCAGGACATGATGTATCAAAACCTGGTCGCACCCGGCTCCGCGGCGAGCACCACCACCACCGCGGCGGGTCTGCAGATCGGTTTGGGTACACGTGCGGCAGCCACGGAGGTCGTCAACACTCAGGGCGATTTCAATCAGACCGGCAACCAGCTGGATCTGGCGGTGCAGGGTAACGGCTTCTTCCAGGTGACACGGGCTGACGGAACTACGGCCTACACGCGCGCCGGCAACTTTCAATTGAATGCGCAGGGCCAGATGAGCACGGCCAATGGCGAGCTCCTGACGCCGAACATCACGATTCCGAGCAACGCGACCAATGTGACGATCTCGCAATACGGCGTGGTCAGTGCGACCTTGCCGGGGCAGAACGCTGCGACGCAGCTTGGGCAGATCCAGCTTGCGACGTTCGTGAATCCGGGCGGACTCAGCTCGATTGGAGGCACGTTGCTGCAGCAGACCGGATCCTCCGGTTCCCCGATCGTGGACGCGCCTGGCGGCAACTCCGGCATGGGCACGCTGCAGCAGGGAACGCTGGAGGGATCGAATGTGGACGTGGTGGAGGAGTTCGTGCAGATGGTGATGGCGCAGCGCGCTTATGAAAGCAACTCCAAGGTGATTCAAGCGGCGGACGAGATGTACCAGCAGGTCAATGGGATGGTGCGTTCGTGATGCGCTCTGCACGGGTGGTGCTGCTCTGCATGATCGCGTTGCAGGTCGTCGCGCGCAGCGGCTATGCCGAGGGAGGCTGTGCGGCCACGCCGGATGGGGCGGTGCTGCAGGCGCTTGGCGGACTTCAATCCCTGGGTTCACAACAGGCCGGCTTCCGCGTTCGCGACATTGTGATCGATCCTTTGCTGCATCGTGCCTTTGTGCATGTGGAGCAGTGCAGTCACCCGGAACGGCCGCTGATGTTGCTGCCCTTTAGTGCAGCACATGAGATACGGGCAGCATCGGCGTCCACTGTTGCGCCGCTTGCCGACGCTCCGTTGCGCTCGGAGGGTGCTACGGTGCGGTCGGGCAGCCTGGTTGCCGTGGCGATGGGCGATGCGCATATGCGCCTGACGGTAAACGGGCGTTTGCTGGAGAGCGCGACCGTCGGCAGTGAGGTGGAGGTGCAGCTGGCGGCGTTACAGGAAGGTCTGGCGCAGCCGGGTGATGCGGTGAAGCATGTGCACGGCCGGTTGACGGCAGCCGACCGGGTGGAGGTGCAGCCTTGACAGGGCGGACCTGTTCCCTAAATGTTTTGTTCGTCCGGTTCGTCGCGGGCGCAACCGTTGTGCTGGCGCTGCTGGGTTACGGCGCGCTCGCCCGGCCACAAGGCAAGGCACAGAATCAGGGACTGAAGAAGAACGGTATCGGTGGGAAGAATAGTCCCGCACAACGATCGCTCACAGAGTATCTGGCGGCTGTTCACGCTGCGAGCGCGGGCATGCAGCCGGAACCGGGCGCGATCTGGACCGAAGCGGGGCGGCTGGACCGGTTCACCGCGGATGTGCGCGCCATGCAGCCGCACGACCTCATTTCGGTGGTGGTGTCGGAAGCGTTGCAGTCCTCCACGGATGGCACCGTGAAGGGGTCGCGCAGCTCGTCCGCGTCGGCCAGCATCACGGCGCTATTTCAAAAGCTTTCCGCCAGCAGCGCGGCGGCGAACCTGCTGAATCGCAGCGCGCAATCGGCGCTGAATGCACAGGGACAAAGCGCCAATAACTCTACGTTGAACACCGTGCTGGGCGGAGAGGTTGTGGAGGTGCTGCCGAATGGCATGCTGGTAATCGAGGCCGCACGTCAGGTTGAATTTTCACAGCAGACGCAAACCATTGTGCTGCGTGGCCTGGTGCGGCCGGAGGACATCTCGCAGCAGAACCAGGTTCTGTCCACCGCGATCAGCAGCCTCGAGCTGCAGGTGCGCGGAAACGGCATTGTGAGCGACTACACACACCGGCCCAACCTGTTGGTGCGGCTCTTGGAAAAGGCGGTGATCTTTTGAGCGTGAAGGGGACCCGCAGAAGTTGCGTGCTGGCATTTCGAGTGTGCGCCGCGCTCGCGCTGTTGCTTGCCGGTTGCGCGTTTGCCGCCGATCACGATCAGGCGCGGCTGGCGCGTGTGAAGGACATCGCGTCTATCGAGGGCATCCGAGACAACCAGCTGATCGGCTACGGCATTGTTGTGGGATTGCAGGGGACGGGGGATTCGCAGCAGACCGGGTTTCCGGTGCAGACGCTGGCGGCCACGCTGTTGCGGCTCGGCGTCAGCGTTCCGGCGAGCGCGATTCGCGTGCAGAACCTGGCTGCGGTGTTCGTGTCTGCATCGCTTCCGCCATTTGCGCGTTCAGGGACCAGGGTCGACCTGACGGTATCTTCGGCCGGCGACGCGAAGAGCCTGGAAGGCGGCCTGCTGCTGCTGACGCCGCTCTACGGCACGGACGGAAAGATCTACGCCGAGGCACAGGGCCCGCTCATCCTGGGAGGCTTTGCGGCCGCCGCGAACGGCAATTCGAAGCAGGTGAATCATCCCACGACGGCGCGCATTCCGCTGGGTGGCGTGGTGGAGCGTGGCGTTCCTCTGGATCTGACCGGACGCAACAGCTTCTCGGTGCTGCTGCAGGATGCTGACTTCCGCAGCGCGCGCGCGATGGCGGATGCGATCAACGTGGCGATGGGCCGCTCGGTGGCACGCGCGGCGAACAGCCGCATGGTTGAGATCGCGGTGCGCCCGGGCGAGGACGTGCCCGAGCTGCTGAGCCGCATTGAAGCAGTCGAAGTGCCGTACTACCCGCGTGCCAAGGTTGTCATCAATGAGCGCACGGGAACCGTGGTGATTGGCGGTGCGGTTGTGTTGCAGCCGGTGTCGATCCTGCATGGCGGCCTGGCCGTCACCGTGGTGAGTGAGCCGGTGGTGTCGCAGCCTGGCCCGTTGTCGAGCGGAACGACGCAGGTAGTGCAGCAAACGAAGCTGGAGGCGAAGGACAAGCCGGTGAACCGGATCGAGCTGAGCAACGGCGCAACCGTGGAAGATCTGGTGAAGTCGCTGCAGGCGATCGGCGCCACGTCGCGGGATGTGATCTCGATTCTGCAGGCGATGAAGTCGGCGGGCGCGATCGAAGCCGAGCTGGAGGTGCTGTAGCGATGGCCGGGACGATCTCAGCGGCGGGAGGCGCGCCGCCAACGGCGAACTCTTCCCAAAGTGGGACAGTCTCGCCGCGACTACACGAAGCCGCAGTTCAGTTTGAATCCATGCTTCTGAAAGACTTGCTCAAGCCGTTGTCCGAGTCCGCGGGCATGGGCGGAACGGGCGAGGGTGGGCAGCAGACAGGAGCTTTGCAGAGCTTCGCCGTGGATGCGATCGCTGGCACCATGGCGAAGTCAGGTGCGCTCGGCTTTGCGAAACAGATCGAACAAACGTTATCGCGGGGCGCAGCCGCGAAACATTTTTCCAAGGAAGCGCTAAAGTCCTGACCGGGACTGCCGATAAGCCAGAGACGAGGACCGAGATGTCATACACAAGTGGAGTTACCAGCTCACCGCTGCTGCAAACGTTGCTGACCCAGGCCGATACGGTGGGGCAGGCGAAGAGTGCCCGCACCAGCACTATCGGCACAAACGCCGCCCAGGACAGTGCGCAGTTGAGCACAGCCGCGAGCGCCCTGCAGCAGACCGGGGTCGAAGACGCGGGGCGCGCGGACAAGGTGCGCTCTGTTCAGGCTGCCATCGCGAACGGCACGTACAACGTGTCTGCGGATGCGGTTGCTGACAAGTTGATGCAAAGCCTTCTGCAGCGCTAGCGGACCGGAGTTTGAAAGCGCGGGCGTGATGCGCTTTGTGCAGAGAGGAGGCAGGCATTGGGTTCTATCTTTGGCGGCTTTCACACAGCCACGGTGGCGCTTCAGCAGGACCAGCTTGCTTTAGACGCGACTTCAGAGAACATCAGCAACCAGAATACTGCTGGGTACGCGCGCAGGTCTGTGACCTGGACCAGCGGTGACACGGTAAGTCTGAGTGGCGCCGTTCCGGTGCAAACGCCTCTGGCCGCCGTCGCTGCACAGCGCAGTTCCGTGCTGGACGACGCGGTCGTGAGCACCACGTCGAGTTCAGCTTCCGCGGCTACGGTAAAGACGGCGCTGGACAATCTCCAGTCGGTATTTGCAATCGATTCCTCGGGAAATGAAGGCTCGGGCATCAACGCGGCCATGAGTGGCTTCTTCGCAGCGATGCAGTCGGTTGCGGCCGACCCGGCAAGCACCAGCGCACGGCAATCCGCCCTGGCCGCCGCGCAAGCGGTTGCGACCAGCTTTCAGAACACAAGTACGACGCTTTCGCAGCAATCGGTGGGCCTGGATGGCACGATCCAGAACGCGGTGGGCAGCGTCAACCAGCTGACTGCGTCGATTGCGGCGCTGAATGGCGAGATCGCAACTGCGGGCAGCACGGCCGATCGCGATACTTTGATCGACCAGCGCAGCGCGCAGATCGAAAGCCTCTCGCAGCTTGTGGGATTGCAGCAGACGACCAACAGCGATGGTTCGGTAAGCCTGTTTACAACAAGCGGCGGAGCCCTGGTTGTGGGCAACATGAGTAACGCCGTGACTACGGGCGCGGTGGGTGGCGCTCTGCAGGTGTATGCGCAGGGCGCGAACATCACGGCCGGGCTTCAGGGCGGAAGCATCGGCGGCGCGCTCACTGCGCGCGACGGCGCCCTGGCGAACGCGCAATCGAACGTGGATGCGCTTGCCACGGCTTTCGCGGCTGCGGTCAATGCGGCCAACGCGAACGGGACAACGGCTGCCGGCAGCGCGGGACAGGCGGTCTTCAGCATCGACGCTTCCGCTGCGCACTCGGCTGCCAGCCTCACGGTAGTTGCTACGAACGGCGCGGACCTCGCCGCGGCCGGCAGCGGGGAAGGTGCAGATGGCACCGGGAATGCGAACGCCATGGCGGCGCTCGCCAATCAGAAGAACGCATCCGGCGACACCTTCGCAGACACGCTCAGCGCGGCGATCAGCAGCATCGGCACCGCCGCTGCGTCCGCCGACACAGCGGCTGCCGCAGCCAGTTCCGCGCAGACGCAGGCAAGCACGAATCAGCAGGCCCTGTCTGGCGTGTCGCTGGACACTGAGGCTGCGAACCTGACGCAGTATCAGCGCAGCTATGAGGCGGAAGCCAAGCTGCTGTCGATCCTGAACCAGATCATGGCAGACACCATCAACCTTGGTACCACGACGGCGGTTTCCTAATCGATGCTCAGTTCATCCAGTTCCATGGCGAGCCTTGTGTCGCAGGCCGCCGCGCTAAGCGATCAGCAGACCGAGATTTCACGTGAGTTGAGCACGGGCACGCGGTTGACGCAGCTGTCGAACGATCCTGTGGCGGCTGCGGCGACCGTGCGGCTCAGCAGCGATGTTGCGCAGGCGTCCGCCACGATCTCAGCGATTCAGACCGTGCAGGCACGTTTGCAGACGGCCGATTCGGCTCTGGGGTTGGTGGTGACGCAGTTGACCTCTGCCGTCTCCGTCGCGGTCGGTACAGCCAACAGCACGAATAACCTGTCGGACCTGACAACGGCCGCGCAGCAGTTGAGCAGCATGCGCGATTCCATCATCGGTCTGGCGAACAGCAGCTACAACGGAACGTATCTATTTGGCGGCACCACTGCTTCCGCAGCGCCATATGCAAAGGACACCACCACAGGAGACGTGGACTACAGCGGGGACAGCAACAATATGACCTTGGGTGTGCAGGGTACGACTGTGCAGACTTCTGCGAGTGGAGCTTCACTCTTTGGCACCGGTAGCAGCTCAGTGTTCGCGAGCTTGCAAAGCGTCATCACGACGCTGCAAAGCGGCGGAACGCCTACGAG
>CAXUEG010000185.1:6173-6511 GCA_964249935.1 uncultured Terriglobus sp. | reverse complement strand
GATCTATGAGAGCAGCGAGTTAGCGGGTCAGCAAGTCGGCAAGTCAGCGGGTGAGCGGGCGGACGAGTCAGCCATTCGGCGAATCGGCGATTCAGTCAGTGAGGGTGGCCGTGCGCCTGGCGTCTTCGAGGGCGCTTTGGAGCGCTTGGGGAAGGTCGGGCGTGGTGGTGAGGATGGGTGTTTGCCAAGCGATGATGACACGGCTGAAGGGTTTGGGGATGAGAAAGCTATCCCAGGAGCGGAGCTGCCAAGCGCGGTGCGGGTGCAGGTAGAAGGCGCTGACGAGGACTGGGCTGGTGCCCTGGTTAGGCCGGGGGGTGGCGGCATTGGTAGCGATG
>CAXUEG010000185.1:0-6126 GCA_964249935.1 uncultured Terriglobus sp. | reverse complement strand
CGGGCCGTCGGCGGTGATGGCGCACTTGTGGCCGTCGGCGAGGGCGCGTGCGATGCTGAGCAGGCCGGCGGCGCCGCCGCGGGAAGACGATCCACGGATGGGAACGAAGCCGAGGCGGGCGACGGTGCGAGCGATGAGTTCGCCGTCGAACGAGGGCGAGATGAGGATGCGGATGCCGAGATTGCGATATCGGTAGGCGGCGAGCAGAAGACAGTTGTGCCAGAAGGGGTAGAGATCAGCGCGACGGTCACGGTCGGCGGGGTGCGCACCGGGTGCGAGGACTTCCTGAAAGCGCAGGGTGCTGCAGAGCGCACGAATGAGCCAGGCTGCGAGGACAGGCACAATGCCGAGCAGCCAGCGTTGCTGCCTGGTGAAGGTTTGTGAGGCGCTTCTGCCGGGGAGCGACACGGGTTGATTGTAGGTGTTGCCGGGGCGTACGCGCCGATGGTTACACTCCACTTACATGAACACGCCGGCCCAAAGCCGCCGAGGCTTCGCGAACACGATCATGCCGCTTGACGTGAGCAACGGCGTCGCCGAGGCGGTGCGATCGCTTTCGGAAGGGCTCCTGCTGCTGGATCGCGAGTACCGTGTGGTGTTTGCGAATGAGCAGGCGCAGCGCATCAGCCGGCTGCGGCCTGAAGATCTGCACGGGCCGACGCACTGGGAGCTGTTTCCGGCGACGGTGGGGACGGAGCTGGAGCAGAAGTATCGCCGTGTGATGGATGAGCGGGTGCAGGAAGAGCTGGAGATCTTCTATGAGCCCTTTCAGATGTGGCTCAAGATCTGTGCGTTTCCGGCCGGTGAGGGCATCGCAATCAACTACGCGGATGTGACGGCGCTGAAGTCCGCGACGCTGGCGAACGAGGCTGCGTCGGATCGCATGGGCGAGGTGCTGGCGGCGATCACGGATGGCGTGCTGGTGGTGAACCGGAACTGGATCATCACGTATATGAACCGGTCGATGCGCGAGCTGGTTGCCGAGGCGGGTGACGTGGTGGGCCGCGGGTTCTTCCACGCGTTCCCGGGGATGGTGTATCCGGATTCGCCCTACGTGAAGCATTACTTCGCAGCGATGAACGAGGGACAGCCGGCGTGGTTTGCGGCAGCGTATGGCGCGCCGCTGAACGTGGAGCTGGAGGTCACGGTGAAGCCGGCGGAAGAGGGCATTCTGATCCTGTTTCGCGATGTGACGCAGCTGCGTCGCGATGAGCGGGCGATCCGGGCGAGCGAGGCGAAATACCGCGTGCTGACGGAGCTCGGACCGCAGGCAGTGTGGACGGGGTCCCCGCAAGGCGAGATCACGTATGCGAACCAACGTTTCCTGGAGTACCTGGGTGCGTTCGAAGCGACGGACGGTCTGGAATGGTTGGAGGGCTTCGACCCTGAGGATCGAAATCGCGTGCTGACGGCGTGGTCGTACTCGGTCCAGAAGGGTGAGCGGTATGACATAGAGGCGCGGTTGATTCGGGGGTCCGACGGTGCGTCGCGGTGGTGGCGGCTGCAAGCAGTGCCACTGCTTGACGATGCCGGCGCGATCACGCAATGGCTGGGCATTGCGAACGATGTTCATGATGCGAAGGTGGCACGCGAAGCGCTGGAGGCGCTGCAGTCGAAGACGGAGCGGCAGCGCCGTGAACTGCAGGCGGTGTATGACACCGCGCCGGTGGGCATGGCGCTTTTTGAGCCGAACGAGTTCCGTTATCTGCAGGTGAACGAGCGGCTCGCGGAGATCATCGGGTTGCCGCGAACGGAAGTGTTGGGGCGGCGCTTTCCGGAGGTGGCGACGACGGAAGTGGTGCCTGCGCTTTTCGCGGCGGTGGCGCGGGGCGAGTACGTGCGCGACCAGACGTTCACCACGGAGTTTCGCAACCGTCCCGGGGAGAAGCGGTCGTTCAACGTGAACTACTCGCCGGTATTCGGTGAGGACGGCTCGGTGCGTGCGATCAGCGCGGCGGTGCTGGAGATTACACAATTGCGTCGCGCAGAGGCGGCGCTGGTGCAGAGCGAAAAGCTGGCGGCGGTCGGGCGGCTGGCGGCTTCGATTTCGCATGAGATCAACAATCCGCTGGAGGCGGTGACAAACCTGCTCTACCTTGCGCTGTCGGATGAAGCTTTGAGTCAGGAGACACAAAGTTACCTGCGGCTGGCACAGGACGAGCTGGGCCGCGTGTCGCAGATTGCGACGCAGACGCTGCGGTTCCACCGGCAGGCCGACGCACCGACAGCGGTCACCGCGGCGCAACTGGTCGACCCGGTGCTGAACCTGTACGGGGGCCGGCTGGTGAACAGCGGCATTCACGTGGAAGCGGGCTACAGCACGGTGCGAAAGGTGCTTTGCTTTGAGAACGACATCCGCCAGGTGCTGAACAACCTGATCGCGAATGCGATCGACGCGATGCGATCGGGTGGGCGTTTGATGCTGCGGGCACACGATGCCTGCGACCTGCGGTCGGGTACGCCGGGCGTGCGCGTGACCATCGCGGATACCGGGCACGGGATGACAGCCGAGACGGCGAGCCGGATCTTTGAGCCGTTCTATACGACCAAGGGCCTGAACGGGAACGGCCTTGGGCTATGGATCTCGAAGGGGATCGTGGAGCGGCACCAAGGACAGCTGCGGGTGCGATCGACGCAGCACAAGGCGCTGCACGGCACAGTGTTCACGATGTTTTTGCCGGCCGCCGAATAGCGGAACAGTGCATCGCCAGCAGATCCTCGCAGTCTGCTGTGCGGCTTGCGATGCTTGTTGCCAATGCACGACACAAGGGCGTATGTTCAGTGGGTTTGTCCGGTGGGCTGGCAGCCTGCATGCCGCTGTCTTCGTGCGACATAAATGGTTCAGAGGTCTGCCTGCCGCGTCAGATGTAGGTGTTCGCTACGTTGTGGCGCACCCATTGAGAAAGGTATAGGCGTACTCGGTATGGCAGTAGCGGAACTGGAGTTGAAAGCAGAGGAACTGGAAAGCCTGCAAGCGTCGGGCGACGCGGCAGGCCTGGCGATGAGCAAGGAGCTGAATCCGTGGGAGGCACAGGCGGCGCGCTTCGACTATGCCGCGCAGAAGCTCGGTCTGGATGAAGGCATCTGGAAAATCCTGCGGCAGCCGGCGCGCGAGATTATCGTGCACTTTCCGGTGTTGATGGATGACGGCAAGATTGAGGTGTTCACCGGCTATCGCGTGCAGCACTCGATCGCGCGCGGGCCGGCGAAGGGCGGCATTCGCTATGCGCCGGATGTGAGCCTGGATGAGGTGCGGGCGCTGGCGAGCTGGATGACCTGGAAGTGTGCGGTGGTGAACATTCCGTTCGGCGGAGCGAAGGGCGGTGTGATCTGTGACCCGAAGCGGATGAGCCAGGGCGAACTCGAGCGGATGACGCGCCGCTACACGAGCGAGTTGGTGGAGTTCATCGGGCCGGAGAAGGATGTGCCGGCGCCGGACATGAACACGAACGAGCAGACCATGGCATGGATCATGGACACCTACTCCATGCATGTGCGGCAGACGGTGACGAGCGTGGTAACGGGCAAGCCGATCAACATTGGCGGTTCGCGCGGACGCAGCGCGGCAACAGGACGCGGTGTCAGCGTGGCCTGCGATCAGAGCCTGCGCTACCTGGGCATGACGCCGGGCGAGTGCCGCGTGATCGTGCAGGGATTCGGCAATGTGGGGTCGAACGCGGCTTTGCTGCTGCAGGAAAAGGGCTACCGCATCGTCGGTATCGCGGAATGGGATGGCGGGTTGTACAACTCGGTCGGCATCAACATTCCGGCGCTGCTGGAGCACCGGCGCAAGACCGGTTCGATTCGCGGCTTTGCGGGCGCGGAAGAGGCGAACTCGGACGAGCTGATCACGAGCGAGTGCGAGATTCTGATACCGGCGGCGACGGAGAACGTGCTGACCAGCCGCAATGCCGGTCGCGTGCGGGCGAAGATCGTGTGCGAGGGCGCGAACGGGCCCACAACCCCGGCCGCGGACGAGATCCTGGCGAGCAACGGCGTCTTCGTCGTGCCAGACATCCTGGCGAATGCCGGCGGCGTAACCGCAAGCTACTTCGAATGGGTGCAGGACCGCATGGGCTATTTCTGGACCGAGGACGAGGTGAACGAGCGGCTGGATCGCATCATGATGGCGAGCTTCACGGATGTGATCCGGTATGCGGAGTCGCACGAGGTGAACAACCGGATCGCGAGCTACATGCTGGCCATCGACCGGGTGGCCTATACGACCAAACAGCGCGGCATTTACGCATGATCTAACGCAGGCCTACCGGCGATGCGGATCTGTATCGCCGGTAGGCCTTTTTGGGGGTGAAGGTGGCTTTGTCTCGAGCGATCGCTTCGGCGCTGATGTGTGCGGCGGCTGCGGCAGCACTTGCGGCGCAGCAGATCGTTCCGGGGGCGGTGTGGCGCGATACGGGCGGCCATGTCATCCAGGCCCACGGGGGCGGTGTTACGCGCGATGGCGCTTACTGGTACTGGTTCGGCGAGGATCGGTCGCAGGACATTGCGAAGGAACGTCGCGCGGTTCATGTGTACCGTTCCGCGGACCTGATCACGTGGGAGGATCGCGGCCGCGCATTGGAGTTGGCGGAGCCGGCGGAGTACGTTGCGCAGTACGGGACGAACTGGCAGCTGGAGCGGCCCAAGGTGTTCCTGGCCGGCACCGGGTCAAAACACCGGTACGTGATGTATGTGCACCTGGATGCGGCATACAAGGCGGCAGAGGTGGGCGTGGCGGTGGCGGATCGGATGGACGGCCCGTACACGCTGGTGAAGCATTTTCGTCCGTTGGGCCAGGAGAGCCGTGATATCGGGCAGTTCGTGGACGACGACGGGACGAACTACCTGGTGTTCGAAAGCCGGCCGACGAAGGGCTTCTTTATCGCAAAGCTGAGTCCGGATGCGCTGGACGTGGTGGAACGAACTGCGTTTGTGCCGGCGCCGCTGGAAGGTGGTGCCGTGGTGCGAACGGGCGGGCTGTACTACTGCATCGGCTCACACATGACGGGATGGAAGCCGAATCCGGATGTGTATGCGACGGCGACGTCGATCGCAGGACCATGGTCGGCCTTTCAGAACCTTGCGCCCGTGGAGACGAACACGTACGGCGGACAGAGCGCGGAACTACTGAAAGTGCCGGGGCATGGCGGCGTGCCGGACGCGGTGATCTTCATTGGAGATCAATGGAAGCCCGAGGCGCTATGGGATTCGCGCTATCTATGGATGCCGATGGTAGTGCGGAATGGGACGACGGCGCTGCCGGCGCCGCATCCGTGGAGCCTCGATGTGAAGACGGGACTCGTCACGATATCTGCCGCGACGGAGTGAACGCGCCTTTGCAGAAACCGTTGTAGAGCCTACCGCGGAAGGCTGAGGTGTTACGCGCTCCTGTGCGCATCCCGGTGCACGCCATGTGCGACCCACGCCTTGAGCAACGTGGATCACACATTGCCTGGAACTACAAAGCCTCTTCGAGTGCAGATCCGAGCTTCTTGATGTGCTCGGCTTCGCCTGCCTTGGCGTGGCTGGCGAGCGCGGCTGTTTCCTTGCCGAGCTTTTGCATGAGCGACTTGATCTTTTCGTGATCCAGCGGTTCTGCCTTGAGCAGCTTTTCTAAGCTGTTCAGTTCCGTGTTCAGCTTCTTGACGCCTTCGACCTCGTGTTGTTCGAAAAAGGTCTTCCAGCCTTCGATATTCTTCACCGCTGCTTCGGGGGAAAGCGACTGGATGTCGCCGAGTGCCTTGATCGTAGTTTCGAATCGTGTCGATGCCATGCTGGTTCCTTTGTCGTGTGGGAGTGGGGCGGAGCGTTCGCTTTGCCCAGCCTCTGTGATGCGAGGGACAGAGGCGTTCCGTCGCGCCGGGAGGTGTCGCATCCGGCGTATCAAGGAATGCGGACGAAATGTTCGCAGTGCAGCGGAAGTTTGCGTTCGGGATGGAGAATGTGTGAACTCTTCGAGCTTCGGTGGTAGGAAATGCCTGTATCCCGCCCTGCGCGAGTGTGACAGAATGAGGGCACCTGCGGGTGCAGCTGCTTGAATCTGCCCAATTCCATGACGCTGAGCCGGATCGCGGTGGTGCCGCTGCTGATCTGGCTGCTGTCGGCGAGTTCGCCGCTGCACGGACA
>CAXUEG010000184.1:5160-6546 GCA_964249935.1 uncultured Terriglobus sp. | reverse complement strand
ACGGAACCGCCGCCACGCTTCATTGAAGCTTCGCTGGTGAATGAGCTGGAGGAGCGCGGTATTGGGCGGCCTTCTACTTACGCCAGCATCATCAATACGATCCAGGACCGCGAGTATGTGAAGAAACTGGCGCGCAAGTTCGTTCCGACGGAGATCGGCATGGTCGTAACCGCCTTGCTGGTCAAGAACTTTCCATACATCTTCGACATGGACTACACGCGCCGACTGGAAGAAGAGTTGGATCGCGTAGAGGACGGAGAGGAGAAGTGGACGGACCTCCTGAACGGCTTCTATGGCCACCTGACCGACGAGATCAAGGTCGCCGAGAAGTCGATGGAGGAGATCAAGCGTTGGGAGAAGCCGACCGAGGAGCTGTGTGAAGAGTGCGGCTCGCCCCTGGTGCTGCGCTGGGGCAAGTTCGGATCGTTCTACTCGTGCTCGAACTACACAAAGAGCAAGCCGAAGACGATCGCGATTACGTCTTTCAAAAAGGACCCGAAGGCGACCGTGAAGCGCATTACGAAAGCGCTAACGTACCCCTTTGAAGTGAAAGGGATGGTCGACGATGCCGAGGCGTTCTCCCAGGAAGTTGACGATGAAAAGGCTTTGCTTGCGGAGTTGAAGATCGCGGCGACGCGCGGCAAGAGCATCCTGATCGACCCGGTGAGCTGCGACTTCACCAAGGAAAACTTCGCCGGCAAGCCCGACCTGGCTGCCATGGAGGCGGGCGATACCGAGGAGGAGGAGTTCTGCGAGAACTGCGGCAAGCTGATGGTGTTGAAAAACGGCCCGTTTGGCCCATTCATGAGCTGCCCGGATTACAACGCGGACCCGCCGTGCAAGACAGTCCGTAGGCTCAACCAGAAGGCGCAGTCCAAGCCACCGGAGCCGACCGGCGAGCCGTGCCCGGAATGCGGCATGGAGCTGGTCAAGCGGCAGGGCAGCTACGGCGAGTTCGTCTCCTGCTCCGGATACCCGAAGTGCAAGTATGTAAAACAGACCCTGCTGGATGTGCCATGTCCCAAGTGCGGCGGCGCGCTCGCAGAGCGTAAGTCGAAGTTGGGCAACACGTTCTACGGCTGCACAAACTATCCGAAGTGCGACTTTACGAGCAACCAGAAGCTGATCGGAAAGCCTTGCCCAAAGGGCAACAGCACCTACCTTGTGGAAGTGTTCAACAAACAGGACGGATTCCTGCATGAGGTGTGTCCGCACAACCACGATGCGCTGCCGAAGCGCCGGCCCAAAAAGGGGGCGAAGGAAGAGCCTGCCGATCCAATCCAGTGCGATTACGATCACCGGACGAATCGCAAGCCGGAGCCGGTGCCGCCGGTGGCGTTGCCAAAACTCACCGTACCGGACCCTGAGCAAACGCGGCCGCTAGCC
>CAXUEG010000184.1:0-5150 GCA_964249935.1 uncultured Terriglobus sp. | reverse complement strand
ATCTGAGTCGTTTCGGCTCTGATTTTGTCCAATGTGGAGATGCTGTTACAAGGGATGGGTACGGTTTCGCGTTCATCTCCGCATGGGCAACACTTGCGGAGCGCGGAAGCCGAAGTGTGTATCCCCTGACAGAGGACGGAGATTTCCAGCCCATGGCGAAAGCAATGTGGAACGGTCACACGGTGGCCGAGAGTGAGCAGTTCGAGACCATCGAAGGCAATGTTTATTTTCCCGAAGAGTCGGTGAAGCGCGAGTTCCTGCGACCCAGTTCCACAACGTCGTCCTGCCCGTGGAAGGGTCAGGCTCGATACTTTACCCTGCTGGTAGACGGCCAGGAGAACCCCGATGCGGCCTGGTACTACCCGGATCCAAAGCCGGCGGCCCGCTCTGTGAAGCATCACATGGCCTTCTGGCGCGGCGTCGAAATCACGAAATAATGATCCTGCTGACTGAAATGCCCCGGCCTGGCCGGGGCATTTCTGCGTGAGAGGTATTGTGGCAGGCCCTAGTAGGCGCCGGTCTGTTCGATCGGCAGTCGCACCTGAAAGCAGGTTTCACCGGGCTTGGATTCGACGGAGATGAGACCGCGGTGCTTGGTCACAATGCGATTGGCTGCGTCCAGGCCGAGGCCCAGGCCAGCGCCGACCGGCTTTGTGGTGAAGAACGGCTCAAAGATGCGGGAGAGGATCGCCGGATCGATGCCCGGCCCATTGTCCCAGACCTCGACGACCACGTTCGGACCATTCGCGCAGGTCTTGAGTCGAAGAATGTGTCGACCCAGGTCGCAACCGTCCATGCTGTCGAGCGCGTTTTCGATGAGCGCGGTCCAAACCTGGTTCAGCTCGCTGCCGTAGGCGCTGATGACCGGGGTGTCCGGCGCGTAATCGCGAACGACTTCGATCGTGCCCAGGCGCGAACCGAGCACGGCCAGCGTGGTATCCAGGGTTTGGGTGACATCGATCTCCTGGATGGGCGCCTGGTCCATATAGGAGTAGTCCTTGATCGCAGAGATCAGGTCGAAGATACGGCGGGTCGCGTCGATAATGGTGTCGGTCATGCGTTCGGCCCGCAGACCGGCGCTGAACGAGGCGAGCGCCATGGGAAGCGCCTCGGTCGAGAGGACCGCGGCGAGCTGGTCGAGGTGCTCGATCTCCATGCCCGTTTCGGCGAGCGTCGCCGCGAAGCGCCACGGTTCCCGAACGCCATGGTTCCGCATCCAGGCGAGGATCGTCTCCTCACGCTCGGTCTGCCGAATGGTTTCTGTCGCGTTCAGATCGCTTGGAATTGCGAGCAGCGGCTGCACCCGCTCGCTCCACTCCCAATAGAGCTTGCGTACCTCCGGCGGAAGCTGCATGGTACCCAGGCGATACTTGGTGTCGCCATACGTACGCAGCTCTGTCCAAAGATTGTTCGCGGCAGAGCGGGCGGCAGAAGCTGGGTTGTTCAGTTCGTGCGACAGGTTCGCGGCGAGCTTGCCCAGGGCGGTCAGCTTTTCGGACTGTTGCTCGATGCGAGTGACCTCGCGCACGCGGTCGAGCAGAAGCGAGACGCTCAACTGAGCGATACCCGGCACAGCCTGCAGCATTTCCGGGAATAGATCCTCATCGAACTCAAGACCCCAGACCTGGCCGACGGCGTAGCCCTCGCCGCCGAAGGTCTTCATGCGGCTAAAGGGTAGCTTGCCGGTCAACTGACCGGCGCGTCCGACAAAGAAGGACACCGGGCCGGACGGCAGGCGTCGCACGTGAATATCGCCGTCGATCAGGATAAACATAGTGCGCGCGGGCTCCCCGGTTGAGAAGAGCAGTTCGCCGTCGCTGACGAAGCGCTGTTCACCATGTTCGGCGAGCCAGCGCAATCCGGCGGGGCTCAGGTTCTCGAGGCCGCGCACATGCGCGAGACGCTCTACGACTTCGTCGATGCCGGCCATCTGCGGTACGGGGGCAGGCTGCCCGTCAGCGCTTACGATTTCTGGAGACAACTCCACTTCGGCAGAGCCCATGCGTGTACCTCCTCATTCCACTGTAACGAACGCAGGGTGGAAACAGTTCCCGTTGTACTGCGGGATTCAGCGTTGCTTGATCTCATCTTCACGCATGGGCATGGCGTCGATGGTAGCGGCGAGCTTTTCCCAGGTGATGGGCTTCGAGGAGCGAAGTTTCTCGCCGCCATCCTTGCCGACGAGGATGACAGCAAATTCTCCTGGCGCGACGCGGAAACGTTGCCGGACCCAGCTCTGCTCCGCGGGAGAGAAGTCCGCCGCGGGCAGATTCATATCTCCGTGAGGTTGGGGGTGAAGGGCATCGAGCAGGACGACTCGCACGTCGCGCTCGTGAACGTCGGCAGTGTGGCTTGCCAAGCCGGCCAACTGCTGCTGTGAAGGTGCACTATCGGCACCAGCAAAAATCAGGAGCGGACGCGTGGTGTCGTGCAGCGCGTTGAGTGTGGTGGTGGGACTCTGGGCCAGGCCGGGCACCACACACACGGACGCAGCGAGTGAAAGAAGGAATACGGCGCGCATGTCCGTTTGATGCTCATTCGTTCAACGTGATGACGAGCTTGCCGAAATGAGACGCCGCATCGAGCGCGCGGAAGGCGTCGGTTGCGTGCGCGAACGGAAACGTTTGGTCGACGACTGGCTTCAGCTGGCGGTCTGTATAGAACTGGAGGAGATCGCGCAGCATGGCGGTGGATCCCACGTAAATGCCCTGCAGTTGCAGGCTGTGCATGAGCAGCGGCAGCACGTTGAGCGGTTGTTCGGTACCGGAGAGAACGCCGATGAGAGCGACGAGGCCGCCGGGCGCGGCTGCGCGCAGGGAGAGCGGAAGTGTGCCGCTGCCGCCGACTTCAAGCACGTGGGTAACGCCGCGCTTGCCGGTCAGGGTGCGCGCGGCGCTGTCCCAATCGGGCGTGGTGCGATAGTTGATGGTCTCGTCGGCGCCGAGTGCGCGGGCTCGGGTGAGCTTATCGTCAGACGAACTGGTGACGATGGTTCGGGCGCCAAGCGCGTGCGCGATCTGAAGACCGAAGATGCTGACGCCACCGGTGCCCTGAAGCAGAACGGTGCTTTGTGCCGTGACGGGCTGGAAGCGGGTCAGGGCGTTCCAGGCCGTGACGCCGGCGCAGGGCAGGGTGCTGCCCTCTGCGAAGGTGAAGGCGGCGGGCAGTTTGACCAGGGCGCTTGCGGGCAGAACGCGGAAGGTGGTCAGCACACCCTGCTGCGCTTCGCCGAGTGCTGAGGGCCACGGCTTGTTATCTTGGATCGGGCCGTCGTTCCAGTCGAGGAAAAAGCTGGACGTGACGCGGTCGCCCTCCTGGAAGGTGGTGACTTCCTTGCCGATCGCGGCCACTTCGCCGGCGGCGTCCGAGCAGAGGGTGAGTGGCTTCTGCACGCGCGGGTTGTAATGGCCTCGTACCACCATCAGGTCGCGATAATTCAGCGAAGCGGCGCGGATGCGGACGAGAACTTCGTTCGGGCCCGGTTCCGGAACTTCGATCTCGCGGTACTCGAGAGCGTCTATAGAGAACTCGCCGGTGAGTTGCAGGGCTTGGGCGCGCATGGTGGTTGGATGCGGCGGAGCAAACGATCCGCCTCCGGCCTTGAGCGGTAGCACCGCCGCGAGCAGGAAGCAGATCCTTCGCTGCGCTCCGGATGACAATGTGAAGACGCGGATCCCGATTGTTGGGATCGCGGGTGAAGAAGGTCAGGCTTTCACGACGGTTCCGTTCTCCACCTTGACCGGATCGAGAAAGGGCATGGCGCTGCGTAGTTCGCTCCCGACTTTTTCGATGGGGTGCTCGCGGTCCTGCTGGCGGAACTGTTCGAACTGCTTGCGGCCGGAGTTCTGGTCTTCGATGAAGCGTTTGGCGAAGGACCCATCGCGAATGTCGGAGAGCAGGCCTTGCATGGCCTTCTTGACCTCGGGCGTGACGATGCGCGGGCCGGCGATGTAGTCGCCCCACTCGGCCGTGTCGGAGATAGAGTGGCGCATGTATTCGAGACCGCCACGATACATCAGGTCGACGATGAGTTTGAGTTCGTGCAGTACCTCAAAGTAGGCGAGCTCGGGCTGGTAGCCGGCTTCGGTCAGGACTTCAAAGCCTGCCTTGACCAGGGCCGCGGTGCCGCCGCAGAGCACGGCCTGTTCGCCGAAGAGGTCGGTTTCGGTCTCCTCGGTAAAGGTGGTTTCGAGCACGCCGGCGCGGGTGCAGCCGATGCCCTTGGCGTAGCTGAGGGCCTCGGCCAGGGCGTTGCCGCTGCTGTCCTGCTCGACGGCGCCCAGGCCGGGGACGCCGCCGCCTTCCGTGAAGACCTCGCGCACGCGGTGGCCGGGCGACTTGGGAGCGACGAGCGAGACGTCAACGTCGGCAGGAGGCGTGATGGTGCGGAAGCGGATGTTGAAGCCGTGCGCGAACATGAGGGTCTTGCCCTTTGCAAGGCCGGGCTCAACTTCCTTGTAGACGGCCGCTGCGGTCTGATCTGGCACGAGCAGCATAATGGTGTCGGCCCAGTTCGCGGCGTCGGCAACGCTGACTACCTCAAGGCCTGCGGCACGCGCTTTTTCGGCACCCTTCGAGCCTTCACGCAAGCCGATCTTTACGTCCACACCGGAGTCCTTCAGGTTGAGCGCGTGTGCGTGCCCCTGTGAGCCGTAGCCGATGATGGCGACCTTCTTTGCCTGGATGAGAGAAAGATCTGCGTCGTTGTCGTGGTAGGTCTTTGCCATCTGTCGTGTCGTCCTTTTTCTATGATTGGGTTGCTGCGGAACGACCGGGTTGCGGCGCTTCGCAGCGGTGTTGAATGACTTCAAGAATGGAGCTTTGCAGATTGCCCATAATCGCGTCGGACCAAAGGCCGGCATAGCCATTGAAGTCGGTAGAAAGCCGTTGGTGCGAGATGAGGTGCAGCCGTATGGTGCCATTCGCGAGCGGCTCGATGCGGTACTGGCCATCAAGGACGTCGAAGTACGGGCCGCCAATGGTGACATGCTCGTCGAGTGTGGTGGGCGGTATGTGCGCGGTGTCTGCCTTGATGCTGAAGCTGAGCTGGTGGAGGGGCTGCCAGTCCTCGACAGTTTCGTAGAAGACGAGGCCGTGCTCAAAACTGGCGGTGCGCACACCGCCGACGCCGGGGTGCGATAAGACTGCCG
>CAXUEG010000183.1:6116-6587 GCA_964249935.1 uncultured Terriglobus sp. | reverse complement strand
GGGCGAAGAGGGCGGTGGTGGTGAGAACGTCGGCTTCGGTGTCGCCGGTGTCGACGAGGTTGAGCGGGGCACCGAAGTGCAGCACGTAGCGGCCCTCGTTTTCGTGCCAGAACAGAAAGCCGGGAAGCACCGCGGCGCCGGTCTTCTGCGCTACGCGCGCGGCACCGGCGGCGGTGCAGGCGGCCTCGCCGAAAAAGGGCACGAACACGCCCTGCGGCGGAGTCATGTTGGTATCCATGAGTATGCCCACAGCTTCGCCACGGTGCATGGAGCGCAGCAGGCCGCGGGCGAAGTCATCTTTGTGCAGCACACGGTTGCCGTGCATGCAGCGAACGCGATTCACATATGCGTCGACCAGCGGGTTGTCGAGCCGCCGGATCACCATGCTCATGGGCCGGCCGAGAAGGGAGTGCACGAAACTGGAGAGTTCCCAAGCGCCCAGGTGGCCCGTGAGCACCAGGACGCCGCGGC
>CAXUEG010000183.1:0-6106 GCA_964249935.1 uncultured Terriglobus sp. | reverse complement strand
TCATAATGTTCTAGACCCTCGTAGCGGATGAGCTCGTCGCGCACAAACTGGGCGCTGTATCGCGGCATGTGGGCGAACTCCGCCATCAGCCAGCCCAGGTTGCGGTACATGCACTGCAGCAGGCGTTCCGCATCCGGCTCTGGCATTGCAGGAAACGCGATCTGCAGGTTGCGGAGACCGGAACGGCGCAGACCGCGCAACCGGCGGCCCGCCAACTGAGCAAAGGCCGCTCCGGAAGCTCGCGCCGCCCCGCGGGGAAGCACTGCCAACACCCAAAGTGAGATCCGCAGCGCCGCGTACTCGAGACGCTGGCGAAATTTTATGGGGTCGGTTCGAGTCGCATTTCCCAACAGGATTTCAGTGTAACCAACCGCAAAAGCCCGCCGTTTCAGGCGGGCTTCCGGCAACTTATGCTGGCGCGGTTACTTCGTGGCGATAAAGTACTTAGCGACCGTGCGCACAAATGGCTTTGCATCATCCGGGGTCGCGACACCACCCGTCAGAACCGTCCTGAAAGGCTGGTTGGCACCATAGAAGCCGCGCATGTCATCCGTATCGTCATCGAGCACGGTGCCATCCAGGTCGATGCCGGCGAAGAGGCCCTTGGAGCGTGACCAGGTCAGGAACTCAGCGTTCAGCTTCCAGTCGGTGCCCGCCTGTGCGTTGCGGCCCACCGGACCGGCCGATGCAGCGGCATCGCCGCCGATTTTGAACTTGTTTTGCAGCATGTGCTGCAGACCGCCATCATTCGTCGCCACCAGCACGAGATCGGTAGACTGCCCGCCCGCCTGGAAGCCGAAACTGCCGCCGGTTAATTTGACAAAGACCGGGGCACTCCAGCCCTTGGGCGTCCGGCAGGTCGCAACGCCCTTGCCATACTGCGCTCCAACCAGGAAGGCACCCTTCTTGTACGCCGGGATCACGACAACACACTTCGCCTGCGACAGGATCTGATTTGGAATCGCCTTGTCGGGTGTCGCCATAATTTCGTCAAGCACGTTCTTCGAATTCGTAAGGCGCTCGTCCAGCTTGGCTTTATCTTGTGCTCTCACCTGGGACACGGTCCCAAGGGTCAACAGACCGGCACACATCCAGGTCGCAAAGTGCTTCATCGTTCCTCCATTTGTGCCGGGACACATTCTGCGCCAACGCACCTGATTTGTGATGACGCCAAAACGAACAAAGTTGGTTCCCGTCCGAAAAGCACGTGTCCAAGAAAAAAATGGGGCTGAAGCAATCCGGGATCAACCGGTGTGCCTCAGCCCCTCTTCTCCCAGGTCTGTGTTACGTAGACCTAGGATGCCGCAGTCGCCGAATGACGACAAGTTACGGACGACGGTAGGAATCAGTAACCAGCAAAATTACTTATGCGTTACTACGAGATCAGATGTTTTTCCATGACATACACCGTCAGGGCGACCCGGTTGCTGACCCCCACCCGCTTCAGCAGCGCTCGCACCATGCCCTGGACCGTACGTACGCTAAGTCCGAGGGCAGCAGCGATATCGCGGTCGGGCATGCCAAGCACAAGCAGTTGCAGCACTTCGCGCTCACGCGGCGTGAACTGAAGCCGCTGGCGAACCGGTTCGGTCGTGGAAAGCGTGTCGATCAGCCCCGCCAGTACCTTGCGCGGCGCCCAGATGGATCCGTCGGCCACCACCTGAATCGCCATTTCCATCTCCGGTACGGTCGCATTTCTAGGCAGGTAGCCTTTTGCACCGGCTGCAACAACCCGCGAGATATAAGCAGGATCAGAGCTTTCGCCCAGGACGAGGATGCGCAGACCCGCGCGCGCCCGGCGAAACGCAGCGAGCAAGGGAAACAATTCATCCCCCGCTTCCAAAATAAGCAGCGACAGGTCGGATCGCCGGACCGCGTCGGTCGGCAACATGGGAAGCAAATCCGTTCGGTCTCCGAACAGTGCAGCGAGGCCCTCAAAACGGAGGGGGTCGGCAAGAATCACGCCGATCCGCAGGGGTGCGGGCGGTTCGCTCGCCACCTGACTCACATGTGGGCTAAGACTTTGACTCACAGCTTTGGCAGCACAATGCCGACCTGGCCTTGGTACTTGCCTGCGCGGTCGGCGTAGCTGACCTCACACACCTCGTCGGATTGAAAGAAAAGAATCTGGCACAGCCCTTCGTTGGCGTAGACGCGGGCGGGCAAAGGCGTCGTGTTGGAAATTTCGAGCGTAACGAAGCCTTCCCACTCAGGCTCAAACGGGGTCACGTTGACGATGATGCCGCAACGGGCATAGGTCGACTTACCCACACAGATGGTCAGCACATCCCGGGGGATGCGAAAGTATTCGATCGACCGTGCGAGGGCAAAGGAATTTGGTGGCACGATAACGCTGTCTGCTTCGACGGAAACAAAGGACCGCTCATCGAAGGCCTTTGGGTCGATGATGGCGCTGTTCACATTGGTAAAAATCTTGAATTCGTTGGAGACGCGCAGATCGTACCCGTAGGAGGACAGGCCGTAGGAGATGCAGCCGGAGCGGACCTGTTTTTCGCTGAATGGCTCGATCATGCCGCGCTGCTGCGCCTGCTCGCGAATCCATTTATCGCTCTTGATGGACATTGCGCTCCATGGTCACGCCCGGGCGGCGTGGCCGCGCACGGTGCAAAGATTCGTGTGGAATAGCTTCATCTTACGTCAGGCAACACCGCTGTTGGGGTGCATTCCACATTGACATGGCAAGGGCGGGTTCCTACCATCAGGGCACCGGCATAGAGCGGCATAGGGAAAGGGCGCGACACAGTGATCAAGCAAGACCTGGTTCAGCGAGTGGTCGAACGCGGCGTGCCGCGGGTGCGGGCGGAGCAGGCTGTGGAAGCCGTGTTTCGCAGCATGAAGCGTGCCCTTGTGGAGGGCGACCGCATTGAGCTGCGCGGATTTGGTGTGTTTTCCATTCGACCGCGGAAAACAGGGATCGGTCGCAATCCGCGAACCGGGCGCGAGGTTTCGATTGAGCCCGGACGCGCGGTCCGGTTCAAGCCGGGACGCGAGTTGCAGGCGTTGGATGGAAATGGCGCGGCCACGGACGTCGAGGACGAGGACGACGAGTAGCTCACATCCTCGGGATCGATCGCGGCGGTTACGAAAGGCTGATCGCGTCGACGTCAACGACAAGGTTGCGGCGCGGGATCCCTTCGGCGTCCGCGAAGCGCAACATCCGGCGCAGCGCACTCTGCATGTGCTGCCGCGTGTCTGCCTTCAGCAGGATGTGAAAGCGGAAGATGCGCTTGAGTCGTGACACAGGCGCGGGCGCGGGGCCAAGGATGCGAATGCCGGGATTCGCCACGCTTTGCAAATGCTGGCTGAGCTGGTGTGCCCACGCGTTCGCTTCGCCCATGTCTTCAGACAAAGTAAGAATGTTGGTGAGCACGCCAAAGGGCGGATAAAGGAAAGGCCGCCGGAACTGCTTTTCCTTGTCAGCAAAGCCGAGGTAGTCGTGCATCGCGGCAAAGCGCATAGCGTAATGGTCAGGATGGTAGGTCTGCACGATGACGCGTCCGGGAGCGTCACCGCGGCCCGCGCGTCCGCTGACCTGGGTGATGAGCTGGAAGACGCGCTCGGCGGCGCGGAAGTCGGGCAGGCCCAGAGCGTGGTCGCAGCCAACCACGCCGACGGTGGTAACGCCGTGAATGTCGTGACCTTTGGCGATCATCTGCGTACCGACCAGCAGGTTGATCTCACCCGCATGGAGCCGGTGCAGGAGATGTTCCATATCGGAGCGGCCACGGACGGTGTCGCGGTCCATGCGGCCGATGCGCGCCTCTGGGAAGATGGCTTGCAGCCGCTCCTCGCCCTGTTGTGAGCCGGCCCCATAGAAGTACAGGTGTTCGCTCTGACAGTAGGGGCAATTTTGGGGAACGCGGCGGAGCGCGCCGCAGTAGTGACATTCGAGCCGCTCGCCCGCATGGGCGTGCAGGTCGCTGTTGGCGGGCGGACGGTGGTGCGTCATAGCGATCGCGCAGTTCTCGCACTCGACGCGCTCGCCACAGGAGCGGCACATGACCACGTAGGAGTAGCCACGCCGGTTGAGCAGGATGATGGCCTGTTCGCCACGGTTGAGCGTGGCGCGCGTTTCGGTGATGAGCTCGCGTGAGAAGAGTGCGTCGTCGCCGGTTACGCGAAACTCCTCGCGCATGTCGATGAGTTCTACGGGCGGCAGCGACCGGTTGCCGACGCGCTCTGACATGCGCAGGAGGTGGTAGCGTTTGCGCTCGGCGTTGTGCCAGCTTTCGAGCGAGGGTGTGGCGGAGCCGAGAATCACGGGGATGTCGAGGAACTTGGCCCGCATCACGGCGACGTCTCGCGCGTGATAGCGGGGCGTCTCCTCCTGCTTGTAGCTGGCGTCGTGCTCTTCATCGACAAGAATAAGGCCGAGGTTGGCGATGGGCGCGAAGACGGCCGAGCGCGTGCCGACGATCACGCGCGCTTCGCCGCGGCGGATGCGGTGCCATTGTTCGGCGCGTTCATCGGGCGTCAGTTGGGAGTGGAGCAGCGCGACATCGTGACCGAAAGCGGCGTACATCTGTCCGGCCATGGATGGGGTGAGACCGATCTCGGGAACCAGCAAGAGAACGGCGCGGCCGAGGTCCAGCGTCGCGCGCATCGCGGCTGCGTAGATGGCGGTTTTCCCGCTGCCGGTGACGCCGAACAGAAGCATGGGAGCGAAGCCGCGCTGCTCCGCCTTCGCCTGGGTCGTGCTCGATGAGTCGCCCTCTTGTTTGTCCGTTTGTGCGGAGGTCTGGATTGCTCCGACAATGGCCTTGAAGGCGGCTTGCTGGCCTGCGTTCAATGTATGTTCGTGCGCGTGCTTTTTGCCGGGAGCGTTCACGCCGCCCAGATGGAAGCGGAGCGGGCGCTCCTCGACGCGGAGGATGCCGCGGCGGACAAGCGTGGCAACCGTGCTGTCAGGAATGGGCGCGGGAACGAGTGCGCCGTCGGCGTTGATGGCGGTGCGCTCGCGCAGGCTGCGGCGCAGGGCGGTTGCGGAGAGTTCGCCGCCTCCGCCGGCCATTTCAGAGAGGATGGCCAGTTGGTTGCTGTTGAGCCTGGGCAGTCGCACGTCGGGAACAGTGACGATATATCGCTCGGTTCGTGCGGCATCGCGCTCGGCGGCCTCAGCCTCGCGGGCGAGCCAGCGCTTGCGGACCATACCTTCGAGCAGCGACTTGTTGGCTCCTGTGGCGGAGCGCAGGGTGGCAACGCGAGTGGGCTCGCCGGACTCGAGGCGGTTGAGCACAGCGTATTCGCGGTTCTGATCTTCGGCGCTCAGGCGCGAGCGGCGGCTGCTCCCCTTCTCCGCACCTTCGTAGAGGATCTTTCGACCGGCGTCCGTGATGCGGTAAAGCCAGGTGCGACGGACCTCGGCGCTCAAGGGCAGCATACCGCGCAGGACTTCGCCTAACGGTGCTACGTAGTATTGAGCGATCCACTCGGCAAGGCGGATGAGCTCGGGTGGAAGCAGTGCGTCGTCATCCAGGACCTGCTGAACCGGCTTGATCGCGAACGCCGCGGTCGGTTCATTGTCATGCGCGCGCAGGACCACGCCCATGAGCCGCTGACCGCTGAAGGGCACGAGCACGCGGGCGCCAACGGCAGGGGATGAGCCGTCCGTCGCATAGGTGAAGGTCTGATCGAGTGGCACGGGCAGAGCCACATCCACGAAGCGCGCCACGTATTCAGTCTATTGTCTTCGGCATCCGAAGCAGGTGTGCGGATCGCATGGCAGAACTACGGCGCTGGACGCGAGACGGGTGTCCGCGCGTTCGCTTTGCTGCCGGAGGCCATCGCACTGCAGTTCAGCGATGGACGGGCCTACCTCTACGACGCGGCGAACCCTGGCCGGAAAGAGGTTGCGCAGATGACGGAGCTGGCCCGGCGCGGTTCGGGGCTGACCACGTACGTCAACCGGTCCGTCCGCGAACGGTATGCGGGCCGCATCGCCTGAACACCCACTTGCTCCTGAGGCGGCGTGTACGAAAAGCCGCTGCCCTGATTTCGGTGCAGCTCGACATAACTCCTTTGATCGGAAGAATTTACGCGCAAGTCATGTCAAGAGAGGAACTTACGCCTATGCCAAGGCTAAGTG
>CAXUEG010000182.1:0-6598 GCA_964249935.1 uncultured Terriglobus sp. | reverse complement strand
ACGGGGCTTCGGCGTGCGCGGCGCGCTCGGCAGCATGGACCGTGGCCACACCGCGGTCTCGCAGCTGAAACCCGGCGACATCGACTGGGACCGCATCTTCTGCGGCGCAGACGGCAAAGGCGGTGCGCGCTGGTTTCACACCGGCGGCGTTTTCTGCGCGCTCAGCGCCACCACGCCGCTCGTCGCGCAGGAGGCAATGCAGGCCGCCAAACGTCACGGCGTGATCGTCTCCTACGACTGCAACTACCGGCCATCGCTGTGGAAGGCCCGCGGTGGCCGGCTCGCCGCGGCCCGCGTCAACCACGATCTCGCGCCCTACGTCGATGTCCTCTTCGGCCACGAAGGCGATCTCGCTCTCGAACTCGGCGAGCACTCCAGCGGTCCGCCGTCACACACGCCGGAAAGCTACGCCGCCATGGCCGCACGCGTGATCGGGGCGCACCCGGACCTTCGCATCATCGCTACCACCACGCGCAAGCCGCGCACCGCCAACCGCAACGACTGGGGCGCTTACGCCTACGCCGCGGGCGCGATTCACGTCGGGCGCGAGATGCAGGACCTCGAGATCTTCGACCGCGTCGGCGGTGGCGATTCCTTTGCCTCCGGCCTTATCTATGGCCTGCTCGCGGGCAAAGGCATCGACTACGCGCTCCAGTGCGGCATCGCTCACGGCGCCTTGGCCATGACCACCGCCGGCGACTCCAGCTTCGCTACTCTGAATGAGGTCGAACGCCTGATCCAGGGCAGCGGCGCGGGGGTGCAGCGATGAAGCAGGAACAGCCGGTTGATGTGCAAAGTAAGCTGAATGCCGTTCGAGAGCACTGGCGACCGCACATCATTGCGGAGCTCAATGGGCAAGAGGTGAAAGTCGTCAAGATGCTCGGCGAGTTTCCGTGGCATCGCCACGACGATGTCGACGAGCTGTTCTTCGGCTGGCGCGGAACCTTTCGCATGGACTTCCGCGATCGCTCGGTGACCATTCGACCCGGACAGTGCCTGGTGGTGCCGCGCGGAGTGGAGCACCGACCCGTCGCAGAGCAGGAAACCGAAATTCTGCTATTCGAACCCAAAGGCGTGCGCAACACTGGCAGTGTTGTGGATGATCGTTTCACCGCTCCCGGCGGCGTCCACATCTGAGCCGGCAAATCGAGAACCGATGATGCAGAAATCTGACGTCCTGAAACGCATGCAACAGACGGGCCTCGTTCCCGTCCTTCGCGGTTCTTCCACCGAAGAAGCCCTCGCGATCGCGCGCGCCATCGCCGCCGGCGGCGTTAACGTACTCGAAGTCACCATGACCGTCCCCGGCGCGCTCGACGTCATCCGCAAGCTCGTCCACGAAGAGCCACAGGTGCTCGTCGGCGCCGGTACCGTGCTCGATCCGGAGACGGCGCGCATCTGCATGCTTGAAGGCGCACAGTTCATCGTCAGCCCCGCCACCAATCCGGCCACCATCGAGATGTGTCGCCGCTATGCGGTCGCCATCCTCCCCGGCGCGCTCACACCGACCGAGGTCGTCGCCGCATGGCAGGCGGGCGCGGACGTGATCAAAGTCTTTCCAGCCAGCGCCATGGGCGGGGCCAGGTACCTTAAAAGCCTCAAGGCCCCGCTGCCTCAGGTCGAGCTCGTTCCCACCGGCGGCGTTTCTGTCGCAACTGCGCGTGAGTTCCTCGAAGCCGGTGCCTTCGCTCTGGGCGTCGGTGCCGACCTTGCCGACCCCAAAGCCATCGCCGCAGGCAAACCGCACACCATCACCGAAACCGCGCGTAAATATCTCCAGGCTGTCGCCGATTTCCGCGCCACCAGTCCCCACGTCCAGTCCGACTAGCGCTACGCAGGCGGCCGCACCGCCCACAGCGCCGGTTCCATTACCGGGTGCTCCCGCTGTGTCTCCGCATCCGCACCATCCGCAGGCTTCATCGCCTTCCACAGATCCACATAACCCTGCCGGTTCCATGCTCGTCCCGCAAACAGCAACACATTCTCGCGGAACGGCTGCCGGCTGAAGTGCCGCACGTCCGCCGGGTACGGCCACTTGCCCCGGCTTACCAGGAACGGAAACGCCCAGGCTACCGCCGGGCGCATTCCGCGCCCATCCGGCAGCGCGAATCCCCACGCGCTCTCAAAGGGCGTGCTTACCGACTCGCACGCGCTGCCCATGCACTCCAGCAGCAGCATCGACTCGGCGTACGGCCGCTGTGTGGTGATCGCATACGGGAAGTAGCCATCCAGGTGAAGTTGCCGCAGCAGCTTGTCGCGGAAGCGATGTCCGCAGTCACGCCACACCGCATCGTTGCGCGCAAATCGGGCCAGCTCACTCGCCTGCATCGTCCAGAAGATGCTGTCGGCGCGGGTGCTCTCCCGTGCCACCGTCCCGCGCTCGGACTCGTTGAACCACCGCAGCAGGTCGTTCACCCACGCACGCACCGCGTCCGCATCGTCCGAGGGCGTCGTGGCCGCGGCGCACACGAAGGCCGCTGCCCGCGCAAGCTCCGCCAGGGGCAGCGTGAAGCGTAGCGGGTTCAGCCGCAAATCCGGATCGCTCTTCGCGCTTTCCCTCGCAGCCGCAACATTCTCCAACGTCGGCGTCATCCGTGTTTGCGGCGCGATGCACCAGGCCTGTAACTGTGCGTGCGCCCGCTCCAGATACTTTGTTTCCGTGGTCAATCGCCAGGCCGCCGTCAGCGCCGCCATCCGTGCTGTCATGCGGCCAAGCATGTCGGCATGGTCCGTGAAGCCGAACAAATCTCCTGACGCATCCAGACCCGCGTCGCAAAAGAAGCGATGTGAATCCTGCGCTCCCGGAGCCGCAACGCTCGTCAGCGTCAGAAGCGGCGCGGTCAGCGCCTCGTCCGCAGCAGCCAGAATGCGCGCGCGGTCGAACTCCGCCACGTTGAAGTGAACACCCGTCGCCTGCCCGGCGAACCCGCGAACACGATCGACCGCAATCAACGCAGCCCCGGCAAGCACCTTTCTACGAGTCAAGCGCACCATGGCTCAGTGTTGCACGGCATTTTCCGGCGCGTGTTCTGACTTCTTCAGCAACGAACACAGCGCCGCGCCCAGCAGAGCCAGTCCGCCCACGGTCAGCAACCCCGCTGTGAACGAATGTGTCACGTCCTTCAGCCGCCCGGTTACGAACGGCCCCAGGAACCCGCCCACACCGCCTACCATGGTGATGATGGCCACGCCACCGGCCGCGGCCTGCCCACCCAGCACCCGCGTCGGCAGAGCCCAGAACGGACCCATGATGCTCCAGTACCCCATGGCGGCCAGCGTCATGGCGCACAGCGTCAGGCCGAAGCTATGCGTGGCCGCCGAAAGTCCAAACCCAACCGCGCTCATCGCAAGGCAGCCTGCAATGTGCCAGCGCCGCTCGCCCGAGCGGTCGCTCGTCCACCCGATCAGCACCATGAACACCGTCGCCGCGAGATAGGGAATCACGGTCCAGCGCGCAATGTAACTGGCGTCCTGCGGCGAAAGCGCGGCGCCGCTTGAGGCAGCGCCGCCACTGCCATGCAGCAAGCCGTTCAGGATGAGCGGCAGCCAGAGGTTGACCGTGTATACGCCGATCTGGTCCAGAAAGAAGATGCCGGCCAGCACCCAGACCATCGGCGTGCGAAACGCGTCGCCCAGAGAATGGTGCTCGCTCGCACCGCCCTCCTTGCGGTCGCGCTCCAACTCATCGTCCAGCCAATGTTTCTCTTCATCGCTCAGCCATGGCGCGTCGTCCGGCTTGTCGCGCAACACAAACAGCACGCTGATGCCCATCAGGAACGTCGGCACGCCCTCCACCAGGAACAGCCACTGCCAGCCGTGCAGTCCGGCCGTGCCTTCCAGCTTCAGCAGCGAGCTTGAGATTGGCGCACCCACCACGCCCGCAATGGCCGTTGCCGTCATGAACCGGGCTACTGCGTTGGCCCGTTGCTGTGACGGAAACCACGCGCTCAGGTAGAGGATCATGCCGGGAAAGAAGCCCGCCTCGCTGACGCCCAGGAAAAAACGCATGATGTAGAACGAGTGGGCGCCTTTTACCAGCATCATCGCCGTCGCGATCATGCCCCACGTGATCATGATCCGCGCGATCCACTTGCGCGCGCCGACTTTATTCAGCAGCAGATTGCTGGGCAGGTCGAAGAGGGAAGACCCGAGAAAGAAGATACCCGCGCCAAAGCCATACACCGAATCCGTCAGGTGCAAGTCGCGCTTCATCTCCAGCGCCGCAAAACCCACATTGACCCGGTCCAGATACGCCAGGATGTACAGCACAAAGATGTAAGGAATCAGTCGCCACGCGATCTTGCGATAGACCGCCGTGCCGTCGACCTTTGCCGGTGTTTGCGTCGTGCTGTTGTCCTGCGGCATCTCCGGCTTCAGATGCGCGGGCTCGAAGGCACGCTACACGACCGGCGGCGCAGCTTCACCCGACGCAAGCTTTTGCTCGCGCTTTCGCTTCTCCCAAACCTTTACGTACTTCCAGTGCACATATACCGCATGGTTCAGGTGAAAAATCAGGCCTTCCACGCCATCCAAGAACCCCCCGCGCAGCACATAGTTCTTGAACCAGCCAAACAGCGGATTTGCGAACGACTGCAACAGCAGATACCACGAGGGCCGGTCCGCGAGCTTGCGCGTCAGCGCCGCCACCGTGCCGCTGGAATACTCATTCATGTGGTCCAGGTAGTTCGAAAAATCCGGGTAGCCATAGTGCTGCAGATGATGCGTGAGCTGCCCCTTGCGCTCGTCGTAGTGCGCCGTCCCGTGCGGCCCAATGCTCTCGTCCACCATCGTCACGCCGCGCCGCCACAGCCGAAGTTTTTCATCGGGGTACAGGCCGCCAAGCCGCATCCACCCCGTCAAAAAAATGTTCAGCCGCGGGATCCAGTAAGCGTCCTTGTTGGCCGCCGCACCGTTTCCAGACACGGCCTGCTGGATCTCGGCTTTCAGTTCGGGCGTGACCACCTCGTCGCCGTCCAGCAGCAGAATCCATTCGCCTGTGCACTTCCGAATGGCAACGTTCTTTTGTTCGGCATGACCCTTGAAGTCGCGATTGAAGTAATGCTCCGCGCCATGTGCAAGTGCAATCTCCGGCGAGCGGTCCTTCGATCCCGAATCGACGATCACGATCTGGTCGATCCAGCCCTGCAGCGCAGCCAGAGTCCGCGGCAGGTTCTTTTCCTCATTCGTCGCAATCATTGCGACAGAAATCGTCGGTCTTGGATCCGTCCGCGCTAAATCCATCTCAGATCGACCCTACCCATTGTCATCCTGAGCGTAGCGAAGGATCTGCTTTTCACAAACTCTCGCGAAGCAAGAGAAGACACACTCGTTCACCTCACGCACGACGGTTGAATGTGACCGAGTTCGCCTGGTCTATGCTCGTCAACAACAGCGACGAGACGTTCACATGCGCAGGACGCGTCACTGCATACCGAATCGCATCCGCCACATCCTCCGGTGTCAGCGGCGTAATGTTCTGGTACACCTTGGCCGCGCGTTCCTTGTCGCCGCGGAATCGCACCTCGCTGAAGTCCGTCTGCACCATACCCGGGTCCACGCTGGTCACCCGCACCGCCGTTCCCATCAGGTCAATCCGCAGACCATCGCTGATGGACCGCTCCGCCGCCTTGGTCGCGCAGTACACGCTGCCGCCGGCATAGGCCAGCCAGCCCGCTGTCGAGCCCATATTCACCACATGCCCCGCGTTGCGCGTCACCATACCCGGAACCACGGCGCGCGTCACGTAGAGCAGGCCCTTGGTGTTGGTGTCGATCATCTCTTCCCAGTTCTCGGGGTCGTCCTGCCAAAGCTTTTCCAGCCCACGCGCCAATCCGGCGTTGTTGATCAGGATCGAGACGTCGGCAAACTCCTTCGGCAGTGCGGCGATCGCGGTGTCCACCGCTTCGCGGTGTCGGACATCAAAGGCAATGGGGTGCACCGCAACGGCTCCGGCCTGCCGCACCGCGTCAACCGTTTCGTCCAGCCGATCCACCGATCGCGCCGTCAAGACCAGCGCACAACCTTCCGCGGCCAGCGCCAGCGCCGTTGCCCGTCCGATGCCCGCGCTCGCGCCGGTGATGAGCGCGATCTTTCCCTGTATGCTCTGACCCACGTCTTCAACTCCTGCTTAGACCTTGAGCATTGGATGCAAGCAGGAAGGGCCGCTCAGAATGAGCGGCCCCGCAATGCTTCGCCTGATTACTGTGCCGGCCCTGCTGGTGCAGCGACCGCCGTCGGCGCCTGGGTCTGCACGCCGATCGATGGACCCGACACCACCATCTCCACGCGCCGGTTCTGCGCTCGTCCCTGCGCCGTACTGTTATCTGCCACGGGGTTCGTCTTGCCGTAACCCTGCGAAGTCACGTTCGCGGCACTCACGCCCTGCTGCACCAGAAAGTCCTGCGTCGCCCGCGCGCGGTTGTCGCTCAGCTTCTGGTTCAGTTCATCACTGCCCACAGTGTCGGTATACCCTTCAATTTGCAGCTTCAGATCCGGGTACTGCTGCAGGATCGCCGACACCTTAGCCAGCGAGATCTGCGCATTCTGCTTCAGGGTGTACTTGCCCGTGTCGAACAGAACGTCGCCCAGCGTCACAATC
>CAXUEG010000181.1:0-6599 GCA_964249935.1 uncultured Terriglobus sp. | reverse complement strand
CGCAAAACATTGCGTGGAGCCGAGACCAGGCATGGCCACGCAAGCGCGCGTATCCACGCGTGCCGTTCATGCCGCTGCTCGCCATCAAGAACCCGTAACAAAGCGCCAGCCCGAACAGGGCAATGCCGTCGGCCAGCAACATATAGGAGCTGGTCCAAACATTCTTGTTCAGGGGAAACCATACGGAACAGAGTTCGCCCGCAGCGATGCACCGCAACTCCGCAACTCCAAAGAGGATTGCGTTTCGCCGAGCCTGAGTCAGCGCAAACAGCAAAGGCATCGCGGTGGCGATGCCTTTGTCGCTAAGCTGACGCCCTTATCAGGCGACCCGCCTCAGTTCGCCGTGTTCCTTTGCGCGACGCATCTCTCGTACGATCCCTACCAGTTGCTGAATGCGATCGACGGGTTGTGCAACCGACTTCTCAGTAGTGGCCTCAACCGGCTGCGGCGCAACGCCGCTGAGCCCTCTCACTTCAATTTCAAGTTCTGAAATTGCGTCCTGTAACGCATCAACCTGGGAATCCTGCTGTGATACCGCTTCGCGGGCTGCCGCTGAGCGATGCATCCATTCTTCCAGATCGCTTGTGCGTGCCAGTACTACATTGCTTGGTGCGCCAGGTGGACGTCGTATCGGCAGGTCCAGGGTCTTCTCCCAGCGCTGCACGGTGCGAACACCCTTGCCGAAAAAGTGAGCGATCTCCTTCCAGGAGCTCAGCATTTTGTTCACAATATCCTCCGAAGAAACGTTTGCGGCAGCGCAGCAGTTTCTGAGTGCGCTGACGTGCGCAGCTGAGAGGAACGGCCGGCTAGTTGGGGGGAACAAGCCATACAAACTTGGACGGCATGATGCGTCACAAAGTTTGCCGTCCGGCCCAAAGCCGTCGCAGATTCGGTGTTGCAACTACAGTGCAACCGGGTACGATGGAACATTCCTGAATAAGGGCCTTGAAACGCACATGCATCTCACGTTTGTCGACTGGGCGATCATCGCCCTTTACTTCGCCATCAACCTTGGCATTGGCTTCTGGTACGCCCGGCGGGCGTCCGGCGACGTGGGCGAGTTCTTCCTGAGCGGACGCTCCGTCCCATGGTGGCTGGCGGGAACCAGCATGGTCGCGACCACTTTCGGCGCGGACACACCGCTGGTTGTCACCGGTCTCATCTATAAGCAAGGCATCGAGGGGAACTGGCTCTGGTGGTCGTTCGCCCTCAGCGGCATGCTCACCGTCTTCTTCTTTGCCCCGCTTTGGCGCCGGGCTGAGGTGCTGACCGACATGGAGTTCGCCGAACTCCGGTACAGCGGCAAGCCCTCTGCATTCCTGCGCGGCTTTCGCGCACTGTATCTGGCTCTGCCGGTCAACACCATCATCATGGGATGGGTCAATCTGGCCATGGCCAAGGTGCTGAACCTGACGCTCGGGCTCGGCAAGCTGCAGGCCGTGTTCGTTTGCCTCACGGTTACGCTCATCTATTCGACGATCAGCGGCTTGTGGGCCGTGCTTTGGACAGACGTCGTCCAGTTTGTGCTGAAGATGAGCATGGTCGTGCTCCTGGCTTACTTTGCGGTGCGCGGCGTCGGCGGCATGGACGCCCTGATCGCGAAGGTGCAGCAGTCCGATGCTTTGCGCGGCGCGCATTCGCTTCAGTTCTTTCCGCATACCGGCGAGAGCTTCTTCCTCAGCTTCCTGGTGCTGCTCAGCCTCAACTGGTGGGCAAGCTGGTACCCCGGCGCGGAGCCCGGCGGTGGCGGCTACATCGCACAGCGAATCTTCAGCGCCAAGGACGAGAAAAACTCGCTTGCCGCAACGCTCTGGTTCAACATTGCGCACTATGCGCTGCGGCCCTGGCCTTGGATCCTGACTGCTCTGGTCGCGTTGGTGCTGCTGCCTGCAGCCGGGGACAAGGAGGGCGCATACATCCAGGTGATGATTCAATTCCTGCCCCCCAGCCTCCGCGGACTGATGCTGGCGGGCTTCGCCGCGGCGTACATGTCCACGATCGCCACGCACCTGAACCTGGGCGCGAGTTACCTGGTCAACGACGTCTATGGCCGTTTCCTGGTGCGTGGCCGCGATCCAAAGCACTACGTAAACGCATCCCGCGTCGCCACGCTGCTCTGCGCTCTGCTCAGTGGGATCGCCACACTCTACATGGATTCCATCTCGAACGCCTGGCGATTTCTCATCGCGGTCGGGGCTGGCGCGGGCCTGGTCTTCATCCTCCGCTGGTTCTGGTGGCGCATCAACGCCTGGAGCGAGATCGCCGCCATGACCGCGGCCGCGACCATCAGCCTCACCCTGCAATCACGCGCCGGCATGGCCGTCGTGCATGCGCTGCAACACATCGACAGCCGTGTTCCATCCATACCCTTGAACACGGACGACCCGCACGGCTTCGCTTGGCTCATGTTGATCACCACCGGCGGCACGACGCTGATCTGGTTTGCTGTGACCATGCTGACCAACCCCGAACCGGTCTCAAAGCTGCAAAGCTTCTACGATCGTGTGCGGCCGCCTGCCGCCGGTTGGAGCAAGTTCGCACCAGCTTCGGCCCGGGCTGAAAAAACGCTCCGCTGGAACACGCTGCATTGGGTGCTCGGCTTTTCGCTGATCTACTTTGCGCTCTTCGGCATCGGCAACCTGCTGTTCCGCCGCGTGGCCGACGGCCTGCTCATGCTCATCGTCTCCGCAGCTTGCCTGGCAATGCTGTTCCGCAGCCTCAACCGGCAGAATTGGAGCATGTTCCGCTAGGCCGAAAGGCGCAGCGGTTGCCCGGTCTGCACCAGAGGCTGCTTGGCGTGAACTGCCGCGGGCAGCACGCGGGCAGACCGTTCCCCTGCTGTTCTCAGCTCGCGCGGCAGCACTCGATTGGCCTCCGGGTCGCGCGCCACCACCATCCATGCCTCGCGCACGTTGCGGACACACCCGATCACGTCCTGCAGCTGCGCCGATGAGTTCGCGTGCGATGCCTCCAGCGTCATCGTAAACATGGCCGCGTAAAAATCGTTCAACGCGCATGCAGGGCCGCCGCAATCCATGCGCAGCCGCGCCTGCAAGTACATCAGGATGTCCAATGCGCGTTTGACGGCGTAGCGCCGCTCGATCAAATCATCTTCCTCTGCGGCCTGTGCGGCGCGGTACAGGAAGCGAAGCCAGCCATCATAGAGGCTGACGATCAGATCCACACCGGTGGCGCCGGCGAGTGCGTGTTCCTGGTAGCGCATCGTTCTCCTTTTCCATGGTGTTGCGAGTGCTTGGGTCGGGGCTAGCTGCTTGAGCTGCTTTGATAGCCGCTAATGCTGTAAAACATCTGATTCACTTCATTCAGCTGTTCGGGAATCGCTTGTAGGACCTGGTTCGCCGTGTTCAATTCTGTGGTCAGGTTCGCGCTGTAGGTCGACAACCGCGCCTCCAGCGTCGTCTTGTCATCCGCCAGCGTCGCCTCCTCGCTGCTGTTATCGCTGAGCGCCATTGCAATCGTCCCTGTTCCTGTGGCGCCAATACTGTTAAGCGCCGTGTTCAGGTTTTGGCCAAAGCTGCCTGCGACCAGAAAGCTGTTCGCAGCACCGCTGAAGTTGCTCGCAAGCGCGGCGCCAAGCGTGCCTGTATCCAGCGAGAGCATCCCATCCTGGCCGAGGGAGAAACCCAATGACGTAAGCGACAGCCCCGTGCCGCTGCCGGACGGCTGATAAGCGAACGAGGCGCTGAGACTTGACTGGATTTCCGAGATGATGGTGCTGCCGTACAGCGGCTCTGCATTGCCACTCGAGTCCTTTCCCTCCTGCGCAGTCAAGGAAGTGCTGAGCGTGTTGTAAGCGGAGACAAACGTCTGTAGTGCGCTTTCGATGCCCGATTCATCCGGCGCAATCTGCACCGTCACACCGCTGCTTGAAGTTCCGGTGAGCTGGAAAGACACTCCCTGCAGTGCGTTGGTGACAGTGTTGCCGCTGCTGGTTAGGCTCACGCCATCCAGCTTGTAGTGTGCGTCGGTGCCGGTCTGTGCGACTGTGAAGCTGACCGCGTTCCCGCTGCTGTCCTGCGCGTTGGAGGTCAGCGTAAGATTGCCTGCGGCGCCGCTCTGACCGCTGGTGAGAGAAAGATATTGGCCGCTGCTATCGGAAAGCACGGTTGCCTGCACGCCCGCCCCACTCTGGTTGATCTGCGTCGCCACGTCGCTCAGTGATGAGCCAGCGGTGATGGAAATCGTCGTCGCCGCGCTCGCGCCCGCCGTCTGCAAAGTCAACGATCCGGACAACGTTGCGTTCGCCGAAACCGCGCTGGAGTATTGCTGTGCGGTTGTGGCCAGCTGCGCCACTGTAAGCGTGTGCGATCCGCTTTGCGCCGTAGCACCCACAGAGGTCAGCGTGATCGCATCCGTGTCCGAACTCGCACCCTGCATCTGTGCGAACACGCCATCGAAGCTGGTCAGCGAAGACAGGGCCGTGCTCAACGCCGACGCATTCGTTCCAAGCGCCGTCAGCGTCGTGTCCTGTGCCTGGAGCGCCGTGGTCTGGGTCGCCCACGCCGTTTCCGGCGTGCGTTCGACCGCCATAATGCTGCTCACCGTGGACGTCACGTCAAAGCCGGCTCCACTCGTCGCAGAGCCGAAGTTGATGCCAACCGATCCCACCGATGCACCTCCTCAAATCTGAGTCCTGCACTCCATTTGCCACGCCGATGCGCCAGACGTAAGAGCGCTCTAAGCGCCAAGCGCCGATGCATCACGCACCACTGACACGGCAAAGGCCGGCCACGGTCGCCCGTGCCGGCCCTTGCTGTCGCGAACTATTGCAACAGCTTCAACACCTCCTGCTGTACTGAGTTCGCCTGCGCCAGGGCGCTGATACCGGTCTGCGACAGCACCTGGTACTTCGACAAGTCCGAAGCGGCCTGGCCGTAATCGGTCGCGGTAATGTTGTTCTCCGCGCTCGTCAGATTGGTCTGCTCGGCAGAGGTTACCGACTGCGCCGACGAAAGCTGGTTAATGTTTGCTCCAATGGAACCGCGCTGGTAAGCAATGTCCGCGATCGCCGCTGTCAGGTTGGTCAGCACCGTCTGCGCGTGTGCGGAGGTATCGATCGCGAGCGTGGAAAGATCCTGACCCGCGCCGATCGCACCAGCAGCTGCCGGAGTTGTCTCGGCAAACGTGTTGCCCGAAGACGCCGTGACGATGGCGTTCGCGCCGGTGGTTCCGCCGTCTGTCGCTGCGCCCGTCAACGTCAGAGTGCTGCCGCTCAGGCTGGCCGTAATACCCGCCGTGTGCAGGGCGCCACCGCTGGCGTTGAGTGTGGTAAGCAGGTTCGCGCTGGTTGTGCCGGCCGGGATGGTGATGCTTACGTCGGATCCACCATAGCTCACCGTCAAGTTGCCCGAGTAGGTGTCGGTCGCATGGCCGCTGCCCAGCGCAAACGTCACCGTGCCGGCGCTGCTGGACGTGGCAGCCGTGCCATTGGCTGCGGTGGGCGTGGCGGCGGTACCCGTGCTCGCGCTTGTGCCGACACTGGCTGTCGTCAGCGCACCGACCGTATCGCTGTAAGTCGCTGAACCGGTCGAAGTGCCATCGGAGACGAAGAAGCTGCGAGCGGTATTGGTAAAGACCGAGGTGCCGTTGAAGTTCGTCGTGCTGCCGATGTTGTTGACCTGCGTCAGAATGTCCTGGTACTCCTGGTTCGCGGAAGAGATCTGCGAAGTGCTCAGCGTACCGTTGCCTGCTTCAGTTGCCAGCGTCACTGCGCGGTTCAGCAGCGTCGTTACCTGCGACAGCGCACCGTCTGCGGTCTGCAGCAGGCCGATGGCATCGCTGGCGTTCTGCGAAGACTGGGTCAGTGCGGTCGCGTTGGCCGCCAGGCCGTCGGCTACGGCCAAGCCTGCAGCGTCGTCCGCGCCGGAGTTAATGCGTGAACCCGAAGACAGCTGCTGCAGTGTCTTCGACAGGCTCGCCTGCGTGCTGTTGATGCTGTTTTCCGCGTAAACGGCGGAGATATTGTTGAGAACTCCCAAAGACATAACGGTTTCGCTCCTGATTGGTTGCGGCGAGATGTGTATTCTGCGCCGGTTCCTTTGGCGCTCACAGCACCTATCGGAGCGCGCTTGGCAAACATGAGCGGCACTGTAGATTTTGTTCTGCGATGGGCGCTCATCACACTTTGGCAGGATGCGCCGATATCAGTTCATGAGGACACAACCATGGTCGAAATGACCCGGCTGAACGGCCACTCCTTCCTTGTGAACGCAGACCTGATCAAACATGTGGAAGCGATTCCAGACACCACGCTGACCCTTGTTACGGGGGAAAAGCTGGTGGTGCTCGAAAGCTGCAATGAAGTTCTGAAACGCACACTCGCATGGCGTGCTGCCATGTTGCGCGAAGCATGGCCGGACGCTGATGCAGCTCTGCTTGCACACGGTGCGCATCGCATCGCCGCCGCACAGAACTAAGCACACTCACAAAGCAGGAGCAAAACGACTTCTATGGATATCGCAAGCATAGGTGGCATCATCCTGGCGCTGACCGCAATCCTGGGCGCCATGCTGATGGAGGGCGGCAACCTGGGCCAGGTGACCCAGCTTACCGCCGCCATGATCGTCATTGGCGGCACG
>CAXUEG010000180.1:4835-6605 GCA_964249935.1 uncultured Terriglobus sp. | reverse complement strand
ACTTCATTCAGGATCGGACCCGATCCAAAGAGCTGCACTGTTGCATTGCCCTTTGCCGCTGATCTGAATTTGTACAACCCACGCACGATCCCTTCACGCACGTGGTCGCCGGCGGGCATCTCCGGTTGCGCGTAGTCCTCGTTGTACATCGTGATGTAGTAGAAGACCTGCTCGTTCGCCGCGTACATGCGGCGCAGACCATCTTGGATCACTACGGACAGTTCAAAGGCGAATGCCGGGTCGTAGCTGATGCACGTCGGCACGGTACTTGCCATCACATGCGAGTGGCCGTCCTGGTGCTGCAGGCCTTCCCCGAGCATGGTCGTGCGCCCGGCGGTGCCGCCCATCAGAAAGCCCTTGCCGCGCGCGTCCGCGAACGCCCACACCATATCACCGATGCGCTGAAAGCCGAACATCGAGTAGTACATGTAGAACGGCACGGTCGGCACGTTGTAGTTCACATAAGCGCAACCGGCAGCGGTGAAGCTGGCCATCGATCCCGCTTCCGTGATGCCTTCCTCAAGAATTTGGCCATCCTTCTCTTCGCGATAGCTCAGGAGCATATCGCTGTCGTGCGGTGTGTACTTCTGGCCTTCGGAGGCGTAGATGCCGACCTGCTTGATCGCCGACTCCAAACCGAAGGTGCGGCCTTCATCGGGAACGATCGGTACCAGCAGGCGGCCGATCGCTGGGTCCTTTAACAGCGTGCGAAGGATGGCGACAAACACCATCGTCGTCGAGACCGCGCGCCCCTTCGATCCGCCGAGCCACTCCTTGAAGAAGTCCAGCTCCGGCGCTTTGAACGCAAACGGTTTCTCAATCCGCGCCGGCAGGTAGCCGCCCAGCTCGGAGCGTCGCGCCTGCAGATATTGCAGCTCTGGCGCGGACTCCTCTGGCTTCCACGGCTTTCCGTTCTTCGCCTCTTCTTCCGGAACCGGTATGTGGAAACGCTGCACAAACTGGGTCACGCCCTCGTCGGTCAGCTTCTTCTCGTTGTGCGCCGCGTTGCGGGCCTCGGTCGAACCGAAGCCGTAGCCCTTGACCGTTTTCGCAAGAATGACCGTTGGGCCGCCCTTGTGCTCCGTCGCACGCTTGTAAGCGTTATAGATCTTGACCGGGTCATGGCCGCCGCGGTGCAGCCTCCCAAGCTGCTCATCACTGTAGTCCTTGACCAGGTCGAGCAGCTCGGGATACTTGCCGAAGAAGTGCTGCCGCAGGTACGCGCCGCCCTTGGCCTTGAATGCCTGGAAGTCGCCGTCGACGCACTCTTCCATGCGCTTCAGCAGTAGACCGGTATGGTCGCGCTCGAACAGGGCGTCCCAGTCGGAGCCCCAGATCACTTTGATCACGTTCCAACCCGCGCCGCGGAAGTGTCCTTCCAACTCGTCGATGATGCGCTTGTTGCCGCGCACCGGACCGTCCAGCCGTTGCAAATTGCAGTTCACCACGAAGATCAGGTTGTCCAGGTTCTCGCGCGTGGCAAGCCCGATCGCGCCGAGCGTATCGACCTCGTCCGTCTCGCCGTCGCCTACAAAGGCCCACACTTTGCGGTCCGTCGCCGGGATCAGCCTGCGGTTCTCCAGGTAGCGCATGAACCGCGCCTGATAGATCGCATTGAGCGGGCCGATGCCCATGCTGACCGTCGGAAAGCGCCAGAACTCCGGCATCAACCACGGGTGCGGATAGCTCGACAGGCCGGGCTTGTCACGCAATTCATGGCGAAAGTTGATGAGATGGTCGAGCGGGCAACGACATATACACCAGACTTTT
>CAXUEG010000180.1:0-4825 GCA_964249935.1 uncultured Terriglobus sp. | reverse complement strand
CCGTAAATGCCCGGCGACGCGTGACCCTGGAAATAAATCATGTCGCCGGGCTGATCGCCCTCGGGAGCGGCGTACTTCGCGCGGAAGAAGTGATTGAAACCAACCTCCAGCAGCGTCGCCAGGGACGAGTACGTGGAGATGTGGCCGCCGATGCCGGCATCTTTCTTATTCTGGCCGTGCACCATGGCCATGGCATTCCAGCGAATCAGCGCCTCGACCCTGCGCTCCAGGTCGCGGTCCCCGGGGTAAGGCACCTCGTCGTGCTTGGGGATGGTGTTGCGGTACGGCGTCGCGAGCTCGTTTTCGGCCTGCACGCCGGCCTCGCGCGCTCGCTGCCGCAAGGCGGTCATCAACTCCGCACCCTGCTGCGGACCTTCCGCGACAATCATCTCGTCAAAAGCTTCGATCCACTCCTGGATCTCCTGCTGGAGGTCGAGGTTCGCTGCGGGCTGTGCCAGTTGCGTTGCCATAAGTGCTCCAATGCGACGAAAGTGGGTACGCGGACGCACGACGGCCCCGCGAAAGCAGCTTGATTATAAGTTGCGGCCTGCAGCGAAATCACGTGGGCGTATGCCGCGTCCGGTTACCGGGCCATCGCCTGCTCGCTAAGTCGAATAGTCCGCATTGATGTGGACGTACTCCACGGTCAGATCACAGGTAAGGAAACGGCAGGCGCCCGAACCCGCGCCCAGGTCGACCCCGATCTCAAATTCACGCTCCAGCATGCGCCGGTGTACGGCATCTTCGTCCATGGCCGGTGAGCGTGTACCGTGTTCAAACACAGGCAGCCCGCCGATGTGAATCGAAACCTGTGCCGGATCGAACGGCACGCCCGCATAGCCGGCAGCGGCCAGAATGCGTCCCCAGTTGGGATCGGCGCTCGACCAGGCAGTCTTGCACAGCGGCGAGTGGGCGATCGACCTCGCGACGCGCTTTGCTGCCGCATCGTCACTTGCACCCGTGATGCGCAGTGTGACCACGTGCGTGACGCCCTCGCCATCGTCAATGATGGCGTGCGCGAGCCGATCGCAAACTCCTTGGAGCGCTTCTCGGAAGGCACGCTGCTCAACCTCTGCCGTCTCGCCGTACGAGGCCCCACTTGCACCACTGGCCAGCAACAACACCGTGTCATTCGTGCTCGTGTCGCCGTCCACGGAAATGCTGTGAAAACTCGCCTCCACCGCCGGCGCAAGCATGGCTTGCAACACCGCAGGCGACGCTGCGAGATCGGTGAACAAGTACACCAGCATGGTCGCGTGCGGCACCAGTTGCGGACCGATCATGCCCGCGCCTTTGCAGCATCCGAAGATGCGCACCGGCTTGCCACCGAACAGCATCTCCGCCTGCGCCACCTTCATGCGCGTGTCCGTGGTCATGATCGCGGTAGCGAACGCCTCGGCCGCGTCTGCAGTATCGGCTAATGCTGCAATCGCGCTTGGCAGGGCAGCGATCATCTTGTTCACCGGCAGCGGAACGCCGATGATGCCGGTCGAGGAAGGGAAGACCTCCTGCTCCCGGATCCCGAGCGCGGCGGCGAGATGCCTGCAACTTTCGCGTGCGTCCGCCACGCCCTGCTCGCCCGTCGCGCAGTTCGCGTTCCCTGCGTTCACCAGCACCGCGCGAACAAAGCCGCCCGTTGCGCGCAGATGCTCCGCGTCCACCTGCAGCGGCGCGGCTTTCACCTGGTTGTCCGTAAACATGGCCGCCGCGGCAGCCGGTGCGTTCGCCACGGCGATCGCAACGTCGGTGCGACCGCTCGCCTTGATGCCGGCCTGCACGGCGGCCCAGCAGAATCCAAGGGGAAGTGCTTGGGGAATCGATGCCACTGCGTCTGTACTGCTCCTTTGCGCGGGTGGTCGCGGGTTCACTACCAGCTCTCGGCGGAGACAGGCAGGGTGCGGCCGGTGCGGCTCGACTCGCGCGCCATCTCCAGCAGCCGTGCCACGCGAATGGCGTCGCGCGGCGTGGTCGGCGGTGTGGCGCCGCTGCGGATCGCCTCGGCGATACCTTCATAGAACACGCGGTAGTCGCCACGCTCGGTGGGTACCGGCTCGCTCCGCAACTGCGCCGGAGTCCCAACGTCGGGTGCAGTCGTCAGCGTTCCCCAGGCCGCGCGATCCTCGGTGTACCAACCGTCGGCTGCATCGCCCTGCACGGGCACGACCGCGCCGGCCAGAATCGCCGGCTCCTGCGGATCGACCCCCGTCTTGCGAAAACTGCCAGCGGTACCCTGCAGTAGAAAGCGCGGCTGCGGATCGGCCGCGATCATCGAACTGCCCACATCGACGCGCACGTTGCGCCCGTGATGCGTGAACTGCAGCACAATGTCGAACGCGTCTTCGATGCTCGTTGTGTCGCGGTCGGAACGGACGTCCGCGGTAATGCTTTCGGGCCGGCCGAACAGCAGGAGCGCCTGGTCCACCAGGTGCGGCCCCAGGTCCATCACCAGACCATTCTCAACACCCTCGGTCTCTTTCCAGGTGTTCGCGCGCGGTGCAGGACGAAAACGGTCAAAGCGCGACAGCAATGTCACCGGCCGTCCAATTACGCCGTCGTTCAGCAGCTTGCGAACGGTGAGAAAATCGCCGTCGAACCGCCGATTGTGAAATGGCGCAAGCAGCACGCCTTGTTGTTGCGCGAGCGCCTCCAACTCCTCGGCCTCGCCGCTGGTGGGCGTGAATGGCTTATCGATCACCACGTGCTTGCCCGCTTCCAACGCGGCACGCGCAAGCGGCACGTGCGTGCTGTTTGGCGTTCCCACCACGATCAGCTCCACATCGCTGCGAAACAGATCTTCCGTTGAGCGAAAGATCTGCGCCTTCGGAAAAGCCCGCGCCGCTTCATCGCCGCTTCGCTGAACGATAGCTGCCAGGTCCAGCCCGCGCGCCGCGTTCACGAACGGCGCATGAAAGACGCGCCCAGCAAGGCCAAAGCCGATCACTCCTGTGCGAATGCCCATGTTTCTTTCCAACCTGTCGCAGCAACGTGCGCAAGCAGAAGACTACATCCTTCACGTCTGTATGCGCTTCCGCCGAGGCGATGCAAAGTTTCTGCATCGCCCGCACCAGGGGTCAGCATCAGATAAAGGACAGCGCACCTGCATCGTGGCTTGCTTCATCGCCCTCGCATCGCTGCGCAAATTGAGCACTGGCAGAGGTGTATGCACAACGCAGCAGAGGCAAGCGGCTGTTGCCGGTTTCTGGGTCGAGCAACGGTTGCGTTGGCGATGATCGCGGCTGCGGCAATGCCAGGACGGTCGCAAACGCAGGGACAGGGCGGCAACGGAACAAGCCAGGGCGCCTCCGGCGGCGGCCAGCAGGCATCCGGACCAGCGACCGTGCAGGCGGCACAGCAGACCTTGAACGGCCTGAACGGTGGCAGCAATGTGCAGGGCGCAGGTCAGGCCGCCACGCAGAATGACTATAAGGGTTCGATTGTGCAGGGCACGGCGACCGCTGGCATCCTTGATCTGTCCCTGGATGACGCGATCGCGCGCGGTCTGCGAAACAATCTCGGTCTGATCCTGAACTCGAGTTCCGTTCAGAGCGCCGGCGGCACACGGCTGCAGCAGTTGCAATCCCTGCTTCCTACCGCAACCGGCAACGCGAACTACACCGTGCAGCAGATCAACCTGGCTGCCTATGGTTTGAGCTTTCCAGGCTTCAACCCGATCGTCGGCCCGTTTCAGACGTTCGACTTTCGCGTCTATCTTTCGCAAAGCCTGTTCAACCTGCAATCGATTGACCGCTATCTTGCGTCGAAACACAATTTCGTGGGCGCAAAATTGTCAGCCGAGGACGCGCGCAACATGGTTGTGCTCACCGTCGGCAATGCATACCTGCTTTGCATCGCAGACGCCTCGCGCATCACCGCGGAAGAAGCTGTTCTGGCGCAGACGAAAGTATCGCTCGACCAGGCAACTGCGGCGCACGAAGCCGGTACCAGCCCGCGACTTGACGTGCTGCGCGCGCAGGTGGACTACCAGAACGCGCAACAGCAGTTAATTCAGGCGCGGAACGGTCTGGAAAAGGACAAGCTCGCGCTGGCCCGGGCCATCGGCCTGCCGACCGAGCAGCAGTTCCGGCTCACTGACGCGGTTCCCTATGCCGAGGCGGACGCTGTTACGCCGGAACAGGCGTTCGCGCAGGCGCTGGCGACTCGCAAAGATCTGCAGGGCATGGCGGAGAACGTCAAAGGCGCGGAGCTTCAAAAGAAAGCCGCCGTCGCCGAACAATACCCCACGCTTGATTTTAGCGGCGACTACGGCGGCCTGGGCACCAGGCTCAACTCGCTGCACGACACCTACACCGCGACCGGCGAGCTTCAAGCGCCGATTCTGCAGATCGCCAAGACACGCGGCGACAAAGAGGTCGCAGATGCCACCTTGCAGCAGCAGCGCGCACGCTACAGCGACCAGGTCCAACAGGTAAATCAGGACGTGCGTGACGCTCTGCTCGACATCGAAGCCGCGCGCCAGCTGGTGCAAACCGCACGATCCAACGTCGATCTTGCCAATGAGGCGTTGTCGGAGGCGCAGCAGCGGTTCCGTGCCGGCGTTACCGACAACCTCGCCGTCTCTGAAGCGCAGGCGCAGACGCAGCAGGCCAACGATCAGTACATCAGCGCGCTGTACCAGCACAACGTCGCAAAGCTATCGCTGGCGCGCGCCACCGGCACCGCCGGAACCAACTACAAGAACGCTCTTCAAGCCGGAGGACATTGATCGTGGCAGATAACGATCCGCAAGGAAACGTACAACAGAACCAGCAGGGCACTCTGCCGGGCGGCGGTGAGACTTCAGTGGGAGGAGCCGGCGCACAGGCAC
>CAXUEG010000179.1:361-6632 GCA_964249935.1 uncultured Terriglobus sp. | reverse complement strand
TGTCGGCGGGTTTGCGAGTTATCAAACAGGTGTGGTGGGCGGTGTCGCGCTACTGGACCACGTGGTGCCAAAGCGGTTCCGCGGACGCATGGATCATTGGTCGGAAGAGCATGCGCTGTCGTCGGTGGCGGTTCCGGCGATCCTGCCGCCGCCCGCGCCGCTGATGCCCTTTCTGATTGCGGCAGGCGCGCTTCGCATGCCGCGGCGCAAGTTTTACCCTAGTTTTCTGATCAGCCGTTTTCTGCGGCACGCGTTCTTTGCTTGGCTCGGCGTGCATTACGGGCGTGCGATCCTGCCGGTATACCGCCACCTTTCAGAGGAATACGGCTGGATCCTGCTGCTGGTGATCTGGGGATCGGTCGTCTTTGCCGCCGCGTACGCCGTGATCAAGCTGCGCAAGGCCCGCAGAGGCCCAGAGGTGCCGCGCAATGCGGCAACCGCCTGAGCGCCCCGGGTCAGCCAGACACTCCGGCTTTGAGTCGTAGGCTGGCGGAGTTTAGTACTCCCAGCGCAGCAGCGTGGCACCCACGGTGAAGCCGGCGCCGACGCTGGCCAGCAGCACCAGGTCCCCCTTATTGAGCCGGCCTTCTTCAATGGCGGTACCCATGCCGAGCGGGATTGTCGCGCCCACGGTGTTGCCGTAGCGATCGATGTTGATAAGGACCTGCTCGGGCCGCATGCCAAGCCGCTCCGCGGTGGCCTCGATGATGCGCCGGTTTGCCTGGTGCGGAACGAGCAGCTTGATGTCGGAAATGCCGATGCCGTTCCGCTCCAGAATGCGCTCCGTGGCTTCCTGCATTTTGCGCACGGCGAATTTGTACACCGTGGAGCCGTCCTGCTTGATGTAGTGCATCTTGGCTTCGACTGTCTGCACGGTAGGGGGGTGCAGCGAACCGCCGGCAGGCATGCACAGCGAGTCGCCACCGGAGCCGTCGATTTCATGCCAGAAGTCAATGAGCCCGACTTCATCGCCGTCGCACGGCTCCAGCAGCACGCATCCGGCTGCGTCGCCGAACAGGATGCAGGTAGAGCGATCGGTATAGTCGGTGATCGAGCTCATGGTGTCTGCGCCGATCACCAGCACCTTATTGTGCGCGCCGGACTCGACCAGCTTGGCGCCGACCTGCAGTGAATAAGTAAACGCCGAGCAGGCCGCCGAAAGATCGAAGCCCCAGGTGTTGGCCGCGCCGAGATTGTTCTGCACCAAGCAGGCCGTCGCCGGAAAAAGCATGTCGGGCGTAACGGTGCCGACGATGATGCAGCCGATCTCGCTCGCATCAATGCCGCGGCGCTCCAGGCAGTCCTTTGCGGCGGCAGTGGCGAGCACGCTGGTGGGCGTGCCCGGATCAGCCAGGTGGCGCTCCCGGATGCCCGTCCGCTCCACGATCCACTTGTTATTGGTGTCGACCATCTTCTCGAGATCGGCGTTCGTCAGCACTCTAGGCGGAACGTAGGTTCCGACAGACGAGATCTTGGCACGGCGCGCGATGCGAGGCTTCAACTGCAGGTCCAAGTAGCTTCCCTCTCCAGCCGTGTACCTTGCGGCACACGAACACACCTGTTGAGGATACCGCCAGAGTGCGACCTGCAAGCCCTCTGACTGACAAACGGCCGATCCGCCCAGCCAGTCGTTCCATGCAAAAGAACCGGGTGACCCACTGCGCACTCAAGAGCTCACTACCGTTGCTCCCTTCCGGGCCTGGCGGGGTTCGTGAGAGTAAGTCGCGTGGGACCCGGCTCGGGTCTTAGTTTAGCATCGGTCCCGCGATACACTGGATGATGTGCCTACTGATGAGATTCTCGCGCCGGCGCAGGTTTCAGCGCAGCTCAAAGGAGCGACAGCAGCGGTGCGGCCACGCATCGGCTTCGTCTCGCTGGGCTGCCCCAAGAACCTGGTAGACAGCGAAGTGATGATGGGCCTGCTGCACCACGCCGGCGCGGAGCTCACCCCGCGGGCGGAAGACGCGGACATCATCGTGGTGAACACCTGCTCGTTTATCGATTCGGCGAAGCAGGAAAGCGTGAACACCATTTTGGAGATGGCGAATCACAAGGCAGCAAACGGCGGCCGGGCGCAGAAGCTGATTGTTGCCGGTTGCCTGGTGGAGCGGTACCGCGATGAGATCCGCAAGAACATTCCCGACGTCGATGCAGTGCTGGGAACGGGCGAGTTGGACGCAATCCTTGCCGCCGCTGGCATGCAAACGGGCGTCACTGCCCGGTCGCCATTCACGATCCTGAATGCCGCGCAGGGCACCAGCAGCGCTTCAGGCACGGCCGATCCGGCCTCCCAGCAGCTGGCGCATGGCGCAGCAGCAGTGAACGCATTCGCGCACGACCGTGTTCACCTGGAGCTTGGCGGCGCGGCGGCGCTGGAGGTTGAGGCCGCGCAAGGCAACCTGTCAGCAGCAACGCTGGCCGAATCCTCCCTGATTGATCGCGCCCCGAGCGCCGTACGCAAGCACTCTCAGATCGAGGTGCGGGAGCAGACCTCGCGACCCGAAGGTGATCTGCGCGAGCGCAATGGCAGGTTCAGCCGCGAGGCCTGGGACGGCGCGACATCGGAGCTGCCGAGCTATCTCTACAGCGATGAAACACCACGCATCCTGACCACACCGCGCGCGTCGGCCTACATCAAGATCGCAGAAGGCTGCGATCACCCGTGCGGCTTTTGCATTATCCCGCAGCTGCGCGGCAAGTTCCGGTCGCGGCGCATCTCCTCCATCGTGAACGAGGCGGAAAACCTGCTGCGCCAGGGCGTCCGCGAAATCACGCTGATCGGGCAGGACACGACCTGCTATGGCGAAGACCTGGGCATGAAGGACGGTCTGGCGATGCTGCTCGAAGCGCTCGCCACGCTGAAGGTGCCGGGCATCGGCCGCATTCACTGGCTGCGCTTTCTCTATGCCTATCCGAACAAGGTCACCACGCGCCTTCTGGAAACGATGGCCGCCCACGACAACATCGCCAGGTACTTGGATGTTCCCCTGCAGCACGCCTCCGCACTGACGCTGAAACGCATGAAGCGCGGGGGCTCCGGCGCGATCTTCCTGCGCATGCTGGAAAAGGCGCGTGCGATCGTTCCGGGCATCGCTGTCCGCACCAGCTTCATCGTCGGCTTTCCCGGCGAAACGGACGAGGAGTTCGCCACTCTCGAAGACTTCATCCAGACGGCGAAGATCGACTGGCTCGGCGTATTCAGTTACTCCGACGAGGAAGGCGCGGCAGCGTTCGACCTCCGAGCTAAGGTTCCCAAGCGCACGATCGAGGCTCGCCGCCGCCGGTTGATGCGCACGCAGTTGAAGATCAGCGCAAAGGCGCGCGCCGCGCAGGTGGGCCGTGTCGTTGAAGTGCTCGTCGAGGGTCCGTCCGAAGAGACCGATCTGCTGTGGAGGGCGCGCACCATGCAGCAGGCTCCAGAGATCGACGGCCACGTGCTGATCAACGACTTCGGCGATCATGAACAACTGGTCCCCGGCACCTTCTACCGCGCGGAAATCACCGAGGCGCACGATTACGATGTGGTCGCGCGGATCGTTGACTAGAACACGCGCGCGAAAGGATTCAAGATGGCTACCCCAGCCGATGCTGAACTGATCCTCAAGCTGTACGAGCTTCGCCGCGAGCCGGTGATGCGCGAAGCCCGCAAGTTTGCCGTTGCCCAGTTCGACCCAAAAAACGAAGCCGACCTGCTGGCGGTGCAACGTGGCTGGGGCAGTCAGGAGAACGCGTGGTGGCGGCAGGCCGTTACGTACTGGGAGATGGCGTCGACGCTATGCCTGCACGGCGCGCTCGACACAGAGCTGTACTTCGACGCGAACATGGAAGTGATCGGCATTTACACAAAGTTCTACGAACTATACAAGCAGGCCACGGGCGTCGACTTCATGCCGCAGACCGCGAAGTTGATTGCGCAGACACCGTCCGCCCAGAAACGTGTGGAACCGGAAGAAAGCCCTGACGCGCGCGGCCGAGCTTGCCGCGGCCAAGGCAGAGAGGGAGTAAGGCATGGACACGAACGCGGATTCGACTTCAGTGCGAGTGAAAACGATTCCCTGCCCAACCTGCCGCCGGCCGGCCTACGCGGGCGCTGAGGATTTTCCGTTCTGCAGCGACCGCTGCCGGCTGCTGGACCTGGGCAAGTGGGCCAGCGACGCATACCGCATCTCGTCGCCAGTTCTCGATCCGGAGCTGCTCGAAGACATCGAGAGCGGCCGTGTGCGCGGCGACGAGGCCTAGGCAACGCTGACAGCGTGCAGCGCTTCTTGTGCATCCCATAGCGGCAGATGCCACGCTTGATGCCACGATGGGACCGCTCCCGCGCCGGTGCGAAGATTCCAGACGCAGCGCACGACCGGCTGGTGAACGATGCCGTGTTCGCGGCGGGGCACCTGCCAGGCGTGAAGCGTACGCGCTGGGCCTGGATCGTCGGCACTTTCCTGGGTTGCGGCACACTTCGCCCCGGGCCGGGCACCTATGGATCGATCGCCGCAACCATTCTCTGGTTCCTGATCGTTCGCCGGTTGCCCGGCGCGGCGATTCCGCTGGTGACGCTCGCGATGGCGGCGGCGGCAACAGCCGTGGGCATACCGGCGGCTACGCGGGTAGCGCGCGAGAGCGGCCGCAAGGACCCGCATATGGTCGTGATCGATGAGGTCGCCGGCCAGTGGCTGGCTTTAGTCTTCAGCGCGCCCACACTGCCACTGACTCTGCTTGCGCTTCTGCTCTTCCGTGTCTTCGACATCGTAAAGCCACCGCCCGTGCGCGCTCTGGAAAAGCTGCCGGAGGGGACAGGCATCGTGGTCGACGACCTGGCCGCGGGCGGGTACGCGTTGGTCACGGGCATGTTGCTGCAATTGGCGTGGCTTTTTCGCCACCACTAGCGCGGAGCGCGCACATCCTACCCGGCATGGAAGATGCAATGACGCGAGATCCAATACGGCAATCCACAACCCAGCGCGCAGCGCAGAAGCTGCTCGGAGCCACGCTGGTCGGCACCGGCACCGGCCATCTGACCTTTTTGCGAGAGCCATTCCATGCCCAGGTTCCACCCTGGATTCCGATGGATGTGGACACTGTAGTCACGCTGTCCGGCATTGCGGAGATCACCCTGGGCGCAGCCTTGCTGCTGGCGAAGCAGAAGCGCGTGCCCGTGGGATGGGTTGCCGCAGCCTTCTTTGTGGCGATCTTTCCGGGCAACATCGCGCAGTGGCAGTACCACCGCGACGCATTTGGCCTGAACACTGACACAAAGCGGCTGCTGCGGCTCTTCGGCCAGCCGTTGCTGATCGGCTGGGCATTGTGGGCTACTGATGCGCTCCGGCGCAAGGCTGCGAACAACCGATAGCGCGCGCGGGGTTACCCTGAGAGAGATGTCATTGTTGGATCAGTTTCGACAGGCGGACGCGCTTGCGCCGCACCTGGACGCTGTTGCGCCACCGGCTGCGATGCCGGGCGGCATTCTGGATGTGCGCGGGTCGCGGCTGGCAACCGCACTGCCGCTGGATGCGCGCATCGGTGAAACCGCCTTGCCGTTCAGCTTCAGCAGCAGCAGCCGGGTGTCGCTGCGCGTACCGGAGGGTGCGATTCCCGGCGAGCTTACGTTGCATGCCGGCGAGCACGTGTCGAACTCCATCCCGGTGCAGATCGCGGTGCCGGTCAGCGACAACCTGCACCCCATTACCAATCCGGCCGTTGACATGGACGGCAACATCTATACCACATTCAGTGGCACGCGCGGACAGACTGTGCCGGTATCGATCTTTCGGCTCGATCGTGAATTTCAGCAGCGACCGTTTGTACGCGACCTCCCAAACGCCAGTGGCCTGGCGTTCGGGCCCGACGGCTATCTCTACTGCTCCTCGCGAGCAGAAGGCACGGTGTATCGGATCTCTCCCAACGGCGCCATGACGCAGTGGGCAGAGGGCATGGGCGTGGCGACCGGCCTGGCGTTCGACGCGGATGGCAACTTGTATGTGGGCGACCGCAGCGGCACGATTTTCAAAATCAACAGCGCCGGCAATGTCTTCGTCTTCGCCACGCTGGAGCCGTCGGTCTCGGCCTACCACCTGGCCTTCAACGACGCCGGCACGCTGTTTGTCACGGGGCCGACCACGAGCTCGAACGAGGTCATCCACGCCATCTCACCCGACGGCGAAGTGACGATCTGGTTCCGCGGCCTGGGCCGACCGCAAGGCATGGCGGTGGACCGCGACGGCAACGTATACGTGGCCGCCTCGTACCGTGGTGACCGCGGCATCCACCGCATCTC
>CAXUEG010000179.1:0-351 GCA_964249935.1 uncultured Terriglobus sp. | reverse complement strand
GCATGATTGCAGAGCTCATCGCGGTCGGCTCGGAGATGCTGACGCCGTACCGCATCGACACGAATTCGCTCGCGCTGAGCGCAGAGTTGAACAAGCTGGGTGTCGCGGTCGCGTTCAAAACGATCCTTGGCGATGACCTGCGGCTATTGACGGACGCTGCGCGCATTGCGCTCGGGCGCGTGGACATCGTCATCTTCTCTGGCGGCCTGGGACCGACCGAGGACGACCTGACCCGCGAGGCCGTTGCCGCCGTGTTGGGCCGCGGCATGCAACGGAATGCCTCGATCATCAGCGATCTTCGTGAGCGCTTCCGCAGGCGCGGCATCGAGATTCGAGACAACAACCTGAAGC
>CAXUEG010000178.1:0-6661 GCA_964249935.1 uncultured Terriglobus sp. | reverse complement strand
ATTTCGCCTCGGAATACCTGCTGAACTCGCTGTGGCAGACACCCCTGCTGTGTGCCACAGCATGGTTGCTAGCGCGCATGGTGCGACGGCTTGGTCCCAGCGCAGAGCACCGCGTGTGGGTTGGCGCCCTGCTTGCTGAAGCCGTCATGCCCGCGTGCGCGACGCCCGGCGGTGCAACGTGGTTGCGTCATCTGTTTGCGGCAAAGCAGGCGGCGCATGGCGCGGTCTCAATCACCTTCGGCACTGCGGTGGCGCATCCCACAGATGCGGCGGCGCTGCTGTTTCGCAGCGCTTTGCTGCTCTACGCGGTGGTGAGCGCAAGCTGCGCGCTGCGCCTCTCATGGCAGTGCGCTCAACTGATTCGGCTTGCCAGGCAGTCCAGACACGTTCGGCTCCCGGCAGCGGAGATGGCGTTCCTCGGGGACTGCTGCACCAGGCTCCGGATCGGGCGTTTGACTCTGGCTGCGGCTCCTTCGGTGCGCACGCCGCTCACCTTCGGCATCCTGCGGCCGCTTCTGCTGCTCCCTATTGGGTTCGCTGAGCAAGCGTCCTCACAGCAGCTTCGAGCTGCGCTTACTCATGAGTTGGCGCACATTGCACGCTCCGACGCGGCCAAGCACCTGCTCTACCGCCTCCTTTCGCTTCCTGTGGCGTATCACCCTGCGGCCTGGCTCACGCTGGCTCGCATCGCCGAAACACGCGAGCGGCTTTGCGATCAGACCGCCGCTGCCATGAGCGGCGGAACACCCCAGTATGCGCGCGCGTTGCTTGATCTTGCTTCCCTGCTGACCGCGCGGCGGCCGGCATACACCCACGCCATCGGTCTCTTCGATGCCAACCAGTTCGAAAGGAGAGTTCTTATGCTGAACCGTCACAGTGCTCCGATGACCCGCCCGCTTCGCCTGGCTCTGATCGCAGGCAGCGCGATCGTTGCAACCGTCACGTGCGCAAGCGCCGTTGCGTTGCATCTGAACGTTGCCGCGACGTCGGCGGCTGCGGCCAACCGACAGGTCAAAGTCGCCTCGGGCGTTGCCGCAGGCATGGTAGTGACCAAGGTGCCGCCAAAGTATCCAGAGGACGCCAAGAAGGCAAAGATTCAGGGCTCGGTCGTGCTGTCCGCGGTGATCGGCAAAGACGGAACGGTCGAAAGACTCAACGTCGTCTCAGGTCCGGCGGAGCTGCAGGCTGCGTCGCTGGAGGCGGTCAGGCAGTGGGTGTACAAACCCTTCCTGCTCAACGGCGCACCCACCGAGGTCGAAACGAACATCACCATCACCTATTCCCTGAGCGAATCCGCGGAACCGCATGCGATGCTGGCGGCTCCGGCCAGCGCAGGGGACGCGCCCGCCTGGGTCGCACCGCAACTGCTCTCACATGCCGACGCAATCTACCCTCCGGCGGCGCGGAAGGCCAAAATCGGCGGCGAGGTAATCGTTGGCATGAAGGTGGGTACCGACGGCACTGTGAGCGAAGTTGCAGCGCTTTCCGGGCCGGCGGAACTTCGTGCCGCCGCGACAGACGCCGCGCGGCAGTACGTGTTTGCCCCGGCGACTCGCAACGGGCAAGCGGTTCCTGTGGATCTCCACGTAGCGATCAAGTTTGAGGTGTTCTGATCTCCGCCAGGTCAGGGGCGGAGGTTTGCTGCGCATCTTCCGCCTCGGACCGGGCGTCCGCGCGTGCCTCGCGTATCTGCTGGTCCGACGAGATGGAAGCGTCGCCGGAAATGGTGTACGCGACGGCCGCGCCGACAAGCGCGGGGATGATGAAGCCATGACCGCCCGTGGCCTCGGCCACAAACACGACCGACGCGAGCGGCGTCTTGTAAGCCGCTGCAATGAAACATGCCATGCCCACGGCGGCATACATGCCGACCACGGGCGTGTGCACCACGCTTTGCGCGAAGGCCGTGCCGATGCAGCCGCCCGAAAGAAACATGGGCACAAACATCGCGCCGACCCCGCCAAAGCCCAGCGTGGCCGCCGTTGCTACCAGCTTGAACAGGGTGAACGTGACCAACTCGGTCGAGCTGTGCGCCTGGTTCAGCACGCTGCGCACGACCTCGTAATTTGCGCCAAGAGGAACAATGTCGCCGGGAAAGATCCAAAGAAAGACCAGACCGATACAACCGGTGAGAAACCCGCCCACGGCCAGCTTGACCCAGTGCGGCTGCTTCCAGCAGACGACGAAGCGGCGAAGCCGGCGGAAGCTGATGCCGAAGACCATGGCGACCAGCCCGACAATGGCGCCCAGCAGGGCGCACCATCCCAGGTCGCGCAGCGTGTAGTCGCGCACGGCCGGAAAGTCGAAGAGAACCTCGTTGCCCAGCAGCGCGCCCAGCGTCAGGTAAGAAACCACGGACGCCATGAGCGAGGGCAGCACCGCCTCGTGCGCCAGGTCGTCCTTGTAGGGCATCTCCAGAGCAAAGACGATGCCGGTCAGCGGCGCGCGAAAGACGGCGGACATGCCTGCGGCGGCGCCACAGATGAGCATGATGCGGCGATCCTGCGATGTGAGCCGAAGACGCCGTCGTCTCTGCAAGAGCCACCAGAGCCACGTGCCCAGAGCCGCACCGCCGTAGATGCTTGGCCCTTCCAGCGCCGAGCTGCCGCCCAGGCCGACGGTGGTGGCCGAAGCGAGCAGCTTCTGCGGAAAGCTCCGCATGTCGATGGCCTGGTTATTGTGGTAGGCCTCGATCACTTCCTCGGTGGAGTGGCGGTCGGGACTGGCGACGAGATATTGCATGATCAGCCCGGTGAGCGCCATGCCGAGCGTGACCCCGGGCACGATGAGCCAATGATGCGCGAGGTACTGCGCAATCACCCTGGGCCACATCTCGTGCAGGATGACCCACGCCACAAGACTGATGGCCGCGCCGATGACAAGGCCCATCAGTGGTGCGATGAGCAACCACTTTTGCAGGCTGCGGGTGTAGGTGGCCGACAAGTCTTCGCGCACGCGCGGCAATCGGCTTTGCAGCAGGGGGTGATGGGTGAGCCAGGCCATACGTTCTTCTTCAGCTTAGTGCGTCCGCGCCCTCTGCCCTAGTGCGCGGCCATCTGCTCCGGGTCGACTGCGGCCCGCTTGGGTGGCAATCGCATGATCCATACCAGTGGCGAAAGCGCGGCAACCGTTACGGCGAGCACAAAGAAGGCGTTCTTGTACGCGAGCATGTTGGCCTGGCGGCCCAGCTGGCCATAGATCTGAGCCAGCGCAAGCGGCTGCGCAGCGGCAAGGCTTGCGCTGGTCATGCCCGCAAAGCGCGACACAAAGTCGCTCACCGCGGCCGAGCCCGCGTAGATGTTGGCACCCAGCGCAACGGAATGCACCTGTGCCGTGCGCGCCAGGAACGTCGTAAGCAGCGCCGTGCCGGCCGAGCCGCCGATGTTTCGCGCGAAGTTCGACAGCGACGAAATCTGGTTCGACTTGTCGCGCGGCACACCCACGTAGTTGAGTGTGCTGATCGGGATAAAGATGAACGGCAGACCGATCACCTGCAGCGCGCGCCACAGCATCACGGTGTGGTAGCTGGCATAAAGGTCAAGACGGGTCAGGTTGTACAGGCCCGCGCCAACGGCCAGGTAACCAAGCATCACGGTCATGCGCGGATCGCCCTTGCCAAGCGTGCGTCCCGCGATCGCCATGCCGACCATCATGACAAACCCGGCGGGCGAGAGCACCTTGCCAGCGTTCTCCGCCGTATAGCCGAGCAACACCTGCAGGTACTGCGGGATGAGCACGGTCGATCCAAAGAGGACCATGCCCAGCACAAGCTGCAGAAACACCGCGGTGCCGAAGTTGCGGTTCTTGAGCAGCTTCAGGTCGACGATGGGGTCCGGGTGGTACCACTCCCAGAAGATGAAAAAGAGCAGGATGATGCCGGCGGTAATGGCGGTCGTCTGAATCTCGCCGGAGCCGAACCAGTCCTTCTCCTGGCCTTTGTCGAGCGTGAACTCGAGCAGGCCCACGCCGATGGCGACACTGAGCAGGCCGATGTAATCGACCGGATCTCTCCGCTTGGTGCGTGCGGTAATCTCCGGCGGATCTTCGACCATGCGGTTCGACAGCAGCAGCGAAATGATCCCGATCGGCAGGTTGATGAAAAAGATCCAATGCCACGAATAGTTGTCGGTGATCCAGCCGCCCAGCGTTGGACCGATGGCGGGCGCGACGACCACGGCCATGCCGTACAGCGCGAACGCCTGGCCGCGCTTTTCGATGGAAAAGGTATCGGCGAGGATCGCCTGTTCACTGGGAGCCAGACCGCCACCGCCCAGCCCCTGCAGAATACGGCCAAAGATGAGCATGGGCAGGCTCGGCGCGAAGCCACACAGCACTGACGAAATGGTGAACAGGGTCACGCACGTCATGTAGAAGCGCTTGCGCCCGATGCGATTCGAAAGCCAGCCGCTGATGGGCAGGATGACGGCCGAGGCGACCAGGTAACTGGTCAGCACCCAGGTGGCTTCCTCCTGCGATGCACCGAGCGAGCCGCCGATGTGCGGCAGCGCCACGTTGGCAATGGAAGTGTCGAGCACTTCCATAAAGGTGGCAAGGGTGACGGTAAGCGCGATCAGCCAGGGATTGTGTTTCGGCTTCCAGGCGGCTTCACGCGGTGCTGCAGGTGCAGGCATTTGGCTGGCTCGGCAGTGTCAGGGTACTGATACAGTGTATCAGGGCACTGATACAGATGAGCTCAAGCCGCCGCGAGTCGCAGCAAAAGTTGGAGGAGTGGAAGCGATCACTGCCCGTCGCTCGGGGCAGCCGGAAGGCCGTGGCGGCCAAAGAACTGCGTGACAATATCCGGGCATTCACATTTGGCTTTCGCGACTGGCTGGAAGAAACCATGCGGCCGCAGGGCATGACCGTGGCACAGCTGCGGATGCTGTTTGCCGTCCGGTATGAGAGCGACGCCAGCTCTGCAAAAATTGCGCGGCTTTGCCAGGTGACGCCGCAAACCATGCAAGCAATGCTGGAGCGCGCGACGCGTGAGGGCTGGCTGGTGCGCAGACCCGCCACACATAATGTTCGCATTCTGATTTCGGCGTTGACCCCGAAAGGCGAAGCCCTGCTGCAACAGGCAGTCGACGCAACCGCCGCATTCGAACAGCACGTATGGCGGGATGCGAGCGCCGCCGAGTTGCGAACCATGAATCAGATGTTCGCTCATGCGCTGAACCGCATGAAGCAGGCCGATGCTGCACCAGCAGCTCTGCTGGCGGCCGCAAAACGCGAAAGAAAGCCAAAGAGGGTCGCAAAGAGTTAGCCTGAGTGGCACCCGCTCTGAAAGGCTCTTCGCATTGCGATACCCTGCCCTGCTCTTTTGCGTCCTCGCGCTCTTCGCCGCGGCGACTCCCGCGCAAACATTCCAACTGCAACGCTCCAACGCGACAGTCGTTGTCACGCCGTACGCGCCGAACATTGTGCACGTGATGCTAAGTCTGAGCAGCCAAGATGCGCTGACCGGGCCGGGCTATGGGATCAGTGCGCGACCGGATCGTGCAGGCTGGACCGCAGCTTCGGAGGGCGATGCGGACGTCCTGGGGTCCGCCGCGCTATCGGTGCGGGTGTCAGGACGCAATCCCAAGCCGGCCGACCCGAGTAAGCTGCCGGAAACGGCGAAGTACTTCAGCGGCTCTGCGCCTTACATCGGGCTGAGTATCTTGAAGGCGGACGGCTCGCCGCTACTGGAGCTGAACGGCTGGCAGATGGCGCCCCCGAACTACAAGGACGCAACGGCATGGCTTGCGAACGATCGGCGCCCGGGCGATCCGCCGTTCTTCACCGTTGGCGCAAGCTTCACGGCGGCAACGGACGAGCACGACTACGGCATGGGGCAGAACCAGGAGGGCTACCTGGACCGCCGCGGCCATACGCTGCGGTGCGCGCATGATTACAACGCTCCCGGTGGCGAGAGCGTGTGCGTTCCGTTCGTCGTAACCAACCAGGGCTACGCGCTTTTGTGGGACAACCCGTCGCGCACCACGGCGACCTTCGGCTTGAACGGCCAGAACACGTTCACCAGCGAGGTTGGCCGACGCGTTTCATTCTTCGTGATCGCTGGCGATTACGCTGCCCAGTACCGCGGCTATCGCCTGCTGACGGGTGACGTACCGATGCTGCCGCGCTCGGCCTACGGCTACATCCAGTGCAAGCAGCGCTACAGCTCGCAGGCCGAGCTGCTGGCCGTCGCGCACGGTTATCGCGACCGTCATCTGCCGGCCGACGACCTGGTGATCGACTGGTTCTATTACACAAAGATGGGCCAGATGGACATGGACCCGGCCAAGTGGCCCGACCCCATCGCGATGAACCGCGAGCTACATGCGATGCACTTTCACACCATGATCAGCGTGTGGCCGCGATTTGTACCGGAAGACCGCTTCTACAAAACGGTGCTCGATCACGGCTGGTTCGAGCAGCTGGCGGACGGCACGCCGACGAACGGCCTGCCCTTCGACAAGGCAGGTTCCGACATCGACACGACGAACCCTGACGCGGCGAAGTGGTACTGGCAGACGATCCGCGACAACTACGTCGCGAAGGGTTTCGACAGCTTCTGGGCCGACGAAACCGAGCCCGACCTGCCGCCGAACGGCAGCTACTTTCACGTGGGACCGGGGACGGAGTTTTACAACATCTACCCGCTCTTCCACACGGGCGC
>CAXUEG010000177.1:0-6666 GCA_964249935.1 uncultured Terriglobus sp. | reverse complement strand
GCAACATCAACTACACCAACTTCTGCACGGAGTACTGCACCTTCTGCGCCTTCTATCGCCCGCTCAAGGGCAAGCTGGCGTCCGAGGGCTACATCCTCGACTTCGACACGATCTATCAGAAGATCGCCGAGACCGAAGAATTGGGCGGCACCGGCGTGCTGATGCAGGGCGGGATTCACCCCGACCTTAAAATCGAGTGGTTTGAGGCTCTCTTCTCCGGCATTAAGCAGCGCTTCCCGAAGATTTGGCTGCATTGCCTCTCGGCCAGCGAGATCCTCGCCATCGCCGAGTACTCCGAACTCGACCTGCGCACCACCATCGCCCGCTTGCGCGACGCCGGTCTCAATTCGATCCCCGGCGGCGGCGCCGAAATCCTGGACGACGAGGTTCGCAAGCGCATCGCACGCCTCAAATGCCGCACCGAAGATTGGGTCAGCGTGCACCGCACCGCGCACGAGCTAGGCATGCGCACCACCGCCACGATGATGTTCGGCGTCGGCGAGACCATGGAGCAGCGCGTGAATCACTTCGAGGTCGTCCGGAAGCTGCAGGAAGAGACCGGAGGCTTCACGGCCTTCATCCCGTGGAGCTTTCAGCCGGGCCACACCGCACTCGGCGGCCGCGGTTGGGACGAAGCAACCAGCGTTGAATACCTGAAGACGCTCGCGATCAGCCGCCTGTTCCTCGACAACATTGAGAATGTGCAGAGCAGCTGGGTCACACAGGGCCTGAAGGTTCTACAGATGGGCCTGCGCTTCGGCGGCAACGACGTCGGCTCGGTGATGCTCGAAGAAAACGTCGTCAAAGCTGCCGGAACCGCCAATTGCACCACCGAAGAAGAACTGCGCCGTATCATTCGCGATGCCGGCTTTAAGCCCGTGCAGCGCGACACCCTCTACACGACCATGTTCCTCAACTGAGAGCAATAGTTCGTATCGCGCCGGAGTGCAGCTCTGGTGACGTGATCGCAGCGACGCGTGAAGTGCGTGAACGCGATCGCTGGCTCTCAATAGCAGGGGCCGAAGGAAAGGCACGGCTCCGTATAACATTCCGGCGATAGACTACGCGGACAGTCGCGCAACTGGGATCGGGCATTTCCGGCATTCACGTAAACTGGAGCGGACTCATTCTCATTGGGAGTACCGACCCTGTTCGCAACGATTCACACGCTTGCGCTGATGCTGTTCTACGCGGAACCTCGCGGCCTGGGCCACTACTGGCGAACACACTATGCGCAGCGAACCTTTCAGGGCATGTACCGCTGGAACTGGTTCGACATCAGCCTGCTCATTCCCTACTTCGTCGTCATGCTCATCCTGGCGTTCTATGGCATCCACCGCTACCAGTTGGTGTGGCTGTACTATCGCAATCGCAAGCGAGCACAGCACTCGTCTGCCCCCCCGGCACGTTTCGCGGAAGCCGACCTGCCGTTTGTCACGATCCAACTGCCCATCTTCAATGAGCAATACGTGATCGACCGGCTCGTCGACGCCTGCTGCCGGATCGAGTACGCGCGTGACCGCTTCGAAATTCAGGTGCTCGACGACTCAACGGATGAGACCCGAGAAGTCGCCCGCGGCATCGTGCAGCGATATGCACACGGCGCCGGGGGCGTGCTGCCGCAGCCCATCGAGTACATCCATCGCACCGATCGCTACGGCTATAAGGCCGGTGCTCTCGACGCTGGCCTGAACACCGCCAGGGGCGAACTGGTCGCCATCTTCGACGCAGATTTCGTGCCCCCGCCCGACTGGCTGCGGCGCGTTATCGATCAGTTCTCCGACCCCGCCGTGGGCATGGTGCAGACCCGCTGGACGCACCTGAACCGCAACTACAGCTTTTTGACCCAGGTCGAGGCGATCCTGCTGGACGGCCACTTCGTCCTGGAGCACGGAGGCCGATCGCGGGCAGGCGTCTTCTTCAACTTCAACGGCACGGCCGGCATGTGGCGACGCCGGGCAATCGATGAAGCCGGTGGCTGGCAGCACGATACCCTCACCGAAGACACCGACCTGTCATACCGAGCACAACTGAAAGGCTGGCAGTTCCGCTACCTGCAGGATGTTGAGTGCCCCGCCGAGCTACCCATTGAAATGACCGCGTTCAAGACCCAGCAGGCACGCTGGGCCAAGGGCCTGATCCAGACCGGCAAGAAGATCCTGCCGCGCGTGCTCCATTCCGACGCACCGTGGCATACCAAGCTGGAAGCCTGGTATCACCTCACCGCGAATCTCAGCTACCCGCTGATGATTGTGCTCAGTACGCTGCTTATGCCTGCCATGATCATTCGCTCGTGGCAGGGCATCTGGCAGATGCTGCTGATCGACTTCCCGCTTTTTATGGCGAGCACCTTTTCCATCTCCAGCTTTTACCTAGTTTCACAAAAAGAGCTGTTCCCACGCCGCTGGTATCGCACTTTTCTGTATCTTCCGTTTCTCATGGCGCTCGGCGTCGGGCTCACCATTACCAACACCAAAGCCGTGCTGGAAGCACTCGTCGGCGTACAGAGCGCCTTTGCGCGCACACCGAAGTACCGTGTTCAGAAAAAAGGCGAAAAGACCCAGGCACAGAAATACCGCAAGCGCCTCGGCGTGATCCCGTGGATCGAGCTCTCCATCGGCTGCTACTTCGCTGCCACCGTCTGGTATGCGGTCGCGAGCGAAAACTACTTCACCGTTCCTTTCCTCCTGCTCTTCGTGCTCGGATACTGGTACACCGGCCTGCTCAGCCTGCTTCAAGGGCGATTTGAGCGGAATGGCCTGGCAGATGCCATGCACGAAAAGCCATACCCCGTTGGTGTGTAGTTCCTGCTGCAATGAATCGCTACACTGAACCGGGAGCTCCGAAAGCTTGATCGGCTTTTTCATTCCGATTGTCGAGGCATTACTGGCCGGTTATCTCGCAGCCATCGCCATCTACATGGGCCTGCTGTTTGTCGTCACACGGCTGGGACGGCGCGTGTTGATGCAGGACAGCAGCGTCCGCCTTACCTACACGGTGCTGCACGCAGCCACATGGTGCCTGGCTGCGGTTGCCGGCACCTACGTCTGCTGCGGCATGTCACCGCTTGCGCCGTACGGCAGCATCGGTTTCCCACTCTGTCTCGCCATCGCGCTCACGCTCGTGCTGTTGCGCAGCTTTCACCAGCTGCCTGGCCAGATGTCTGCCGTGGCGCTTGCGCTTAATCTTTGCGGCATATTCGCGGGAACGATGGCGGCACTGTACGCGCACCACGCATTCGCGGCGCTGCGCCTCTAGCAGCAAACAAACGGGACAGAGCACTCCCCCCTGTCCCGTTTATGCCTTTGCTCCACCGTTGCTTAGAATCGAATTCCGACGGTAATCGGAATGTACTCAGAGTTGCGTTGGTTGAACTGGAAGAAGTCCTGGTTATTGCTGTTCGCCAGGTTGAGCCAGTGGTACCGCGCCTCGACAAACAACCTCTCGCTCGAGAACTCCGAAAGCTTGTACGTCAGGCCCAGGCCCGCATTCGCGCCAAATCCGTCCGCCGTGTACTGATCCACGTTCACGTTGCTGCTGTACTCATAGCAGTAGTAATACGTGCAGGAAGTACCGACACTGGGCAGGGTGAAGTTTGTCGACTTGCGATAGTAGCCAACGCCGCCCGTCAGGTAAGCACCCACTTTGCTCTTCTTCTGCGTCAGGCTGAATACCGGATCGATAGAAAACGAGAGCACATGCCCGTTCGCATCGAATCCATCCAGTTCGTCCTGCGTAATGCCGGCATTGATCAGGTTGTTGTACTCATAATTGATCGCGCCGCCCGTCAGGCCCACGTGGTCATAATGAAACTCGGCCAGGATGCCGACCTTGCGGTTGAAATTCCAACCTCCACCAACCTCGATGTCATAGCTGGGCGTGTAAAACTTGCCCGTGTTCCCAACCGGAACATTCAGGCCCGCGCCGCCCACAAAGGCGATCTTGGTCGATCCGTCGGCGTTGTGCCAGCGGTCCTGGTAACGGGACCTGCCGTAACTGCGGCGATGAGTGCCGTACTGTCCGGCGCCCGCGCCACTACCATCGGCGGCGTCGGCAGGGTTTGCGGAAAGGCTCGCAACCTCGTCCGCCACGGCGTCGCTTGAGCTGCTTACGCCATCGGTGCGGTAACGCAGATCCGCGTTCACATCGGCAAGTGAGTATGCGCCCGGCGTAAGCAGGCCGCGGTTCAGTTGGGCGATGTCACTGGAAGGCTGCGTTGCTGCCGGTGCGGCTGCATACAACACGGCAGACGCAGCAAGCGCGCCTGCGGCGAAAACAGTCTTGGCAAGAAAACGGTGAAACGAACTCATGGGTCTAGCACTCCTCAACCGGGCGAAATCCGTACTGGTCTGTAACCCAGCCGCCTTATCTAAGTTGTTCGACGTAACCTGCGCCACGTTGGACGACGCCCGATTGCGCCATGTTGTGTGCAACGAAAACGCACCAGGAGAAGCAAACTCCGCCTGGTGCGTTGTTTGAATGCCACCGCGTCCTAGTGAATGTCGAACTGCTCTGGGTTCAACGACGGATCGCTCTTCAGCAGAATCGTTTTGTGCGTCATCTCTTCCAGCTCCTGCAGCCGTCGCGCCCCGTTCGACTTCAACTGCTTCACCACCTCCGGATGCACACGCAGCATCATGTCCGCTTTTTCAATGTGCCGGTACATCTTGCGGGTTTCCACGTAGATTTCATTCGCCACCGTCACCGGGGACTTGATCATGCCAGTACCTTCGGTCACCGGGTCTGGAATGCACAGCGTTCGCTCCAGGCTCTGTTTCACACGCTTGCGCGTCATGATGACCAGCCCGAAATCGTTGAAGGGCAGCACCTTGGAAGGCGCCCGATCAGTCTTCAGCTCGTCTTCCAGCGCCTGCATGACCTTGGCCCGGTTCTTGCGCTCATCCATGTCGATGAAGTCGATCACGATGATGCCGCCCAGGTCGCGCAGCCGGATCTGCCGCACAATCTCCGGAATCGCGTCCAGGTTCGTCTTCAAAATCGTGTCTTCCAGCCGCGCCGTCTTGCCGACGTACTTGCCGGTGTTGATGTCGATCGCAACCAGCGCCTCCGTCTGGTTGATCACGATCGATCCACCCGATTTGAGCCACACCTTGCTCTTCAGCGCCCGGTCGATCTCTGCCGTGATGCCGAAGTGCTCAAACAGAGGCGTTTCCTTCGTGTATAGCTTCACCCGGCGCACCAGCGACGGCTGAAACCGCTGCAGGAAGCGCAGCACGCGCTCGTACTCCTGCTCGGAGTCGACCCAGATCGCCGAAAAAGTATCGGTCACCTGGTCGCGCAGAATACGTTCGATCAGGCCAAGGTCGTGGTAGATCAGCGCCGGCGACTTCGACGTCTCGGAGCGCATTTTGATGTCCTGCCACAACTGGATCAGAAAGCGAAGATCGTTGCGCAACTCCTCTTCACTCGCGCCCTCGGCCGCGGTACGCACAATAAACCCGCCCTGCTGCTCACCCTTCTCAGAAAGAAGGATCGACTTCAACCGGCGACGCTCCTCGTCCGACGAGATCTTGCGCGACACACCCGTGTGATTCACCGTGGGCATGAACACCAGGAATCGGCCGGGCAGCGCGATGTGCGACGTGATGCGCGCGCCCTTCTTGGCGATCGGCTCCTTTGCAATCTGAACCAGAACTTCCTGCCCAGGCTTGAGCAGATCCGTAATCGCGGGCAGATCCATGGTCTGCACGCTTTGCCGGCTGCGGCCCCGGCCACGGTCGGCGCCCGCGCCGCCACGGAACGGACGCTCGCCCCGCTGACCGCGATCACGTCCCCCACGGCGGTTGTCACGACTCCCACGTCGTTCACTGCCAGCTGCAGGGGCGCTGCTGGTGGGCTCTTCCTGCGCGTCCTCGTCGGGCTCGCCGCCGAAGTCATCCACGGTGAAGCCCCCTGAGTTCGGCGGCGCCTCAAGTTCGTCGTCTCCCTCGTCCTCCTCCGGTAGCGTCTGCTGATCGATGGACATCTCCTGCAGCATTGATCCCAGATCGGCGTTTAGCTCGGCGGTACCATCCAGCGTCTCTTCTTCGTACTCCACGAACTCGTCTTCGTCTATTGCGGCAACGGCCATGTCGTACTCGTACTCGTCACCGTCCAGTTCCTCTTCATGGAAATCGCCCTCACCGTACGCGTGCACCTGCGGCACCGGCTCCGCACCCGAGAGTTCCGCCGGCGTCAGCCCGGTCTCGTCATACACATGCACTTCGCCTCCTGCATGCGCCGCCTCGCGCGACTCGGCATCCTCCACGGCTTCGCCCTGCCCCGGCTCGGTGAGCATCGCGCCATCCGGCTGGATGCTGGTGAACTCGTGAGGGCTCGCAGCTCCCGCATCGACGGTGGCAGCCTCCGCACGGACGCCGGAAGCGATCGGCACTTCGTTTGGGCCGGGTACACCCGCAGAGCCGAACAGACTGATCAGACCTCCGGTGAATTCATCTCCTCGCGAAAGCTCGCGGTCGGAATCTTCAATCGTTTCCGCCTGTCCAGAGTTCATTTGGTCATGCGCGGCGGGCTCGGCCGGCGTACTTACGTTTTCCTGCGGGGTGGCCGGCTCCGCACGTTGCTCGCGACGGCGTAGATTCTGGCGGCTGTTCTCACTGAAACTGGCCGTCGCGCCCTCTGCCGGTTCGTATTCACCCGCATCGG
>CAXUEG010000176.1:0-6686 GCA_964249935.1 uncultured Terriglobus sp. | reverse complement strand
GCTTGAAACGGTCTACGGCATCTCGCGCCTGTACTACGACCTGGTGTCCTTGGGTGAAAACATCGGCGTCAAGGAAGAAGCGCTGGCTGCCGCGGAGCGTCTTTTCCGTGACGACCAGAGCCAGGTTGCCGAGGGCACGCTTGCTCCGATCGAACTCACGCGCGTGCAGGCGCTGCTCGCGGCCAGCCGTCTCGACCTGATCCAGGCTCGCGGCGAGTACCGCCAGCAGGAGGTAATCCTTCGGGAGAACCTCCTTCGCCGGCTCAGCGATCCGATTACGCAGTTCGCCTCCATCATCCCGACCGATCATATCGACGTGCCCGCCACACCGCCGCAACTTGACGTACCCGGCCTCACTGCCGACGCGATTGCCACCCGTCCGGATCTTTTGCAGGCCGGCATCCAGGTGCAGGCGAACGAGATCGCCGCGCGCGGCACCGCCAACGGAGTCAAGCCGCTGCTGAACCTCTATGCCAATGTGCAGACGCGCGGCTCATCGCTGGTGCCGTACGAACCTCTCGGCTCGCAGGGTACCGGCACTGCCACCGTTCCGGCCGCACTCACGCAGGGTGGCCTGCGTCTCTCCACCATCTACCAGGGCGGCATTCAGCTCAATTTGCCGTTGCGTAACCGCATCGCCCAGGCCGATGCCGCGCGCGACGCCGTGCAACTCCGGCAGTCTCAGGGCCGTGCCGTCAAGCTGGAGAACGATGTGCGCCAGCAGGTGGAGAATGCGACCGTGGCGCTCGAGAACGCACACCAGGCTTATGGGGCCGCCGTGGAAAGCCGCGACTATCAGCAGCAGCTGCTGCAGGCTGAAATCGACAAGTTCGCTGTTGGAGCCAGCACGAATTTTCTCATCGTGCAAGATGAGGCCTACCTTGCGCAGGCACGCTCCACTGAGGTCGCGGCACGTTCCGACTACCAAAAGGCGCAACTGGCCCTGGATCGCGCACTCGGAGACCTGCTTCAGAAAAACGGAATCGTTTTTGACGAAGCGGTGCAAGGCAAGCTCGCGGATCACCCGTGACCCCTGCAAAGGAGAACTTGCGTGTCACGCAACCACTCGATTCACATAACATTGCGCCACGCAACAAGTGGATTGCCGTCACGCCGCGCTACACCGTATGCTAGGGCTGTTCTCTGCATCCAAACGCATGGCAGGTAGTCTCGGGCGGTGCCGCGTGGCCCGACGGGTAGATGCAGAGTAAAAGTGGCAGTGATGCCACGTGGAGCGCAGAGTTATGGCAGAACCCATCAGCACAGACGTTGTGGGTGGTTGTTGTCCCCCGTCCGATAGCTTGTTTGAGCGCTGCGGCTGGTTCTATGCGCTCTGCCGCGAACACCTCTTCCACGACCACTCGCCAGAGATCGCCGAGAGCTTCTGGCAGGAACAAGGACCCAGCACGGGGACCCATCTTCTGGAACTCGGCTGTGGACCCGGTTTTTACGCCTGCCGCTTTGCGGAACGATACCCGCACATGCGCACCACCGGCATCGACCTAAGTAAGACCCTGCTCACGCGCGCACGCAACCGCGCCGCATCCATGAAGTTGCAAAATTGCAGTTTTCACCTTGCCGACGTTCACGACCTTCCCGCAACGGTTGGCACGGTTGACACGATCGTCGTCTCCCGCCTGTTCCTGGTGGTTCCCAACCGCGACGATGTTATGCGCGAGATCTTTCGCGTGCTGCGTCCCGGCGGCAAGTGCTTTGTCGCGGAGCCCGTCCAGAGTGCGCGGACGCAGTTTCCGCTCAGCGCGATGTGGCTGTTGGCCAAGCTTTCCTCGTTCACCAAGGTTCCATACGTGGAGCCCCACCGCGTGACGACCATGACCGAAGGCGAGTTTCACGCCCTTGTCGAGGCGCAGCCCTGGGAGAACATCTCATTCCGCCGCGAAGGCCGCTACCAGTCCGCGGTCTGTACCAAGCCGGGTGTTGCGGACGATACGGCATCGTTCCATACAGCGGACCTGCTGGAGCCGTGCGTTGCCTGATCCGGTTTCCGCTCCGCCGTACCCCATCTTGAACGCAGCCAACCGGAGCGATACTTTCCGTGGGCTATGTGCGCTGGCCGTGATGACCAAGGCACCGCGTCCCGGCAAGGTGAAAACCCGACTTGCACCGCCACTCACGCTTGACCAAACCGCGGCGCTCAACATTTGTTTTTTGCGCGATACCACGGCGAACATCGCGACCGTTCGAGGCGGCGCAGGCGTCCTCTGCTACACGCCTGTCGGCGATGAATCCGCTTTTACCGGCATCGCGCCACAGAGTTTCTCGTTTATTGCCCAGCGGGGCGATACCTTCGGCGAACGCCTTTATCTGGCGGCGACGGACCTGCTCGCCTGCGGCTTTGCCGCAGTCTGCCTGATTGACTCTGACTCCCCGACCCTGCCCCACGCCGCGTTGCAGCAGGCGGTGGACGCGCTCGCCCGCCCGGGTGACCGCATCGTGCTGGGTGGTTCGCACGACGGCGGTTACTACCTGATCGGCCTGAAGCAGCCACATCGCGCACCCTTCGAGCGCATTACCTGGAGCACCGCATCGGTTTACGCCGAAACGCTGGAACGCTGCGCAGAGGCGGGGCTTGAAATTGTCGAACTGTCGACCTGGTACGACGTGGACGACCGTGTCACTCTCGATGTGCTTGCGGCCGAGTTGCTGGAAGGCACCCGCCCCGACTTCGCGACCGTCGATGGCTATGATGCCGCACATTCCCGTGCCTATCTGGCGGACCTGGCGTCGGCCGGAGAAGCCCCGTGGCGGCCTGCGGTGAGACTCCACCCAGCATGACCACTCAGGCTTCTTTACCAAGCGGCCGTTTGCGCAACCTGCTCTATCGCGGCTCTGCCACGCACACCAACATCATTCTGGTCCTGCTCGGCTTAGGACTGCTATTCCTCTCTCGCCATTTAGCGGTGGAGTTCGACCACTTTGTCATCGGTTACTCCGAAACTTCCACCTGCGCGCTGGCCGTCTATTTTGCCGCTGCGCTCGTCGTTTGGACGCAGCCTGTAGATCGCCGCACCTTTTGGATCGTCGCCGTCACTGCGCTGCTTTGCCGTCTGGCGCTGCTCACGCCCGAACCGTACCTCTCCAGCGACATTTACCGGTACGTCTGGGATGGCTATGTGCAGCACAACGGCGTCAATCCATACCGCTACTTTCCTGGTAACGAGCATCTCCGTTTCCTGCGCGAAGACGACATCTTTCCCAACATCAATCGCCGTGATTATGCGCCGACCATCTACCCGCCCGTCGCGCAGATGCTGTACTGGGTCGCCACCTGGTTCTCGCCGACCCTTACGCTCATGAAGCTGACTATGTATGCGCTCGAAGGCGTCACCGTCTTCGCGCTCGTGCGCATGCTTGAAGCGATGGGCCGCCGCCGTGAAGAGGCGATCGTTTACGCCTGGAGTCCGCTCTGCATCTGGGAGTTCGGCTCCAGCGGCCACGTGGATGCGGCAGTGATCGCCGCCATGTGCCTGGCCCTGCTGTTTCGCCTGCGGAGGCGCCCGTGGCTCACTGGGTTTGCCCTTGGCGCGGCAGTGATGATTAAGTTCTATCCACTACTGCTTTTTCCGGCTTTGTGGAGAAGGCGGGATTGGCGCATGCCAGCAGCACTTGCCGCAGTGGTGGCGGGTGGGTACGCAATCTACTCCGGCGTCGGGAGTAAGGTTTTCGGCTTTGCCGGCGGCTACGCCTCGGAAGAAGGCATGAACTCCGGCTCGCGCTACTTCGTGCTGGAGGCGGCGCGCCGTCTGCCCGGCCTTGGCGGGTTAGGTATTCCAGCATTCCTTGTACTCTGCGCCGCCGTTTTCTTGCCGCTGCTGGTCTGGTGCTGGCATGCCAACCGGCAGCCCGGCACGGCTTTTCTCGCCCCGGCGGCCTCGCTTGCCTTCGCGCTCATGCTGCTGTTTTCTCCGCATTACCCCTGGTACGTGGCTTGGCTCCTTCCGTTCCTGGTTTTGCTGCCGGAACTTCCGGGGTTTGTTTATACCTACAGCGTCTTCTATTGGCTTACAACAAAGTACGCCGAGCCCGGGCCGAAGATGTTTCACGCCAACAGCTGGACTTATGGCGCTACCGTGATCGCTGCCATCCTTTGGCTCGCCTGGCGTAAATGGGGCCGGGGAGTCCGCCTTCCTTTTCCATGGCATCCAGAGCGGGTCGCCACATGAGCATCGCGGTCATCATTCCGGCACTCAACGAAGCCGAGTCGATCGGCTTCACCGTAAGTGAGCTGCCCTGGTCGCGAGTACACGAATGCCTTGTGGTCGACAACGGCAGCACTGACAGCACTGCGCAGATCGCCTCGGCTGCTGGCGCATGTGTCGTCACAGCGCCGCGCGGCTATGGCTCAGCATGCATGGTGGGCGTTGCCGCGGCCTCGCCGGAATGCGACATTCTCGTCTTTATGGATGGTGACGGCGCGGACGTGCCCGCGCACCTCCCCGAACTGGTGGCACCGATTGTGCGTGGCGAGCAGGACTTTGTCCTTGGAACGCGCCTGGGCGGCGATCGCAAAGGCCGGCAGCGCCAGCCCGGCGCCATGCTCCGTTCGCAAATCTTCGCTGGCTGGTTCGTCGGGCAGATCGTTCGCTTGGTGTACGGCTTTCGCTACACCGACATGTGCGCCTTTCGCGCCATCCGCCGCGACGCCCTCGCTACCCTCGGCATGCAGGAACGCACCTTTGGCTGGAACCTCGAAATGCAGATCAAGGCGGTGCAGCACCATCTCCGCATCCTGGAGATCCCGGTCAGTTACCGCGTTCGCTACGGTGGCGTTTCCAAGGTGTCCGGAGACTGGAAGGCATCGATCAAGGCGGCCACGCGAATCCTGGAAGTGCTGCTGCGCGTGACCCGCCAGGGTAAGCGCTAAGGCTCCGGTTCGCCGCAACTTCCCACGCGGAAATGCGTCTGAATCGCTAGCGGGTGGCGACGTTTCCCGTCCCGCGTGGAGCAGCACCATGCATCAGAGCTTTCGGTTTTTGGCATCGCTTGCCGTGTCTGCCGTTCTTGCCGGTGGCGCGGCCGCTCAGCAGTCCACCACCAGCGACGCCGTGGTTCAGGCCAACGTGTTGAAGGCGATGGCTGCGGACAATCGGCTCGCATCGCAACAGATTCAAACCACCACGGCCTTCGGAACCGTAACGTTATCGGGTTCTGTGCCCGACGAGACCACACGGAACGCCGCGGAGCAGGTTGTCGCACACACCTCCGGCGTGAAGAAAGTCGTGGACCAGCTTACCGTCGGAGCAACGGGCGACCAAGCGGGCGTGCCGGCCACCAGCGATGCGCAGCAGGCCGCGAATGAACAGGCCGGGATGGCAGCGCTGAACGAGGGAAACGGCGCGCCGCAGCAGACGGTTCCGAACCAGGCGCCGCCCCAGGCCCAGCAGCCATCGCAGTCGCAGAGCTACCCGGTTCCGAACAGCCAGCAGCAGGCAGCGCAGCCATACCCGCAGCAGCAACAGCCATACCCGCAGCAGCAGCCATATCCACAACAGCAGGGTTACCCGCAGCAGCAGTATCCGCAGCAGGGCTATCCCCAGCAGGGTCCTTACGCCGCAAACAATGGCTACCCGTCCCAGCAGCCCGCGCCTGGTATGTATCGCCGACAATATGAGGCGCAGCAGCAGGGTTACACTCCGCAGCAGGCCCCCTACGGGTACGCTCCCCAGGGCGGCCAACCGGCTGGTCAGCATGTCACGATTGCTCCCGGCGTGGTGCTGCCGGTCCGCATTACGCGCTGGCTTTCGAGCGGAGACGCCCAGGCGGGCTCTACGTTCAACGCGGTGGTCGAAAACGACATTATCGCAAACAACCTGATTGCGATTCCACGCGGTGCTGAGGTGCAGGGCACGGTGGTGGAGGCAAAAGGTGCCGGAGCGCTCAAGGGCCGTGGCAGTCTCACGCTGCAGCTTACCTCTCTACACCTTGGCGGACAGAGCATTCCGCTGCAAAGCCAGACGTTCACCGTGACGGGTCAGGATAAGGCGGCACAGTCGGTCAACTCCGCCATTGGCGGGGCGGCAGTTGGCGCCATTATTGGCGCCATTGCGGGCCGCGGCACCGGAGCGGCCATTGGCGCGGGAGTTGGCGGCGCGGCCGGTCTGGGTGCTTCGGCAGCCAGTGGCGGCGGCAATGCGCACATTCCGGCAGAGGCGTTGCTCCGTTTTCCCCTCACCGCGCCTGTTGACCTCCAGACGGTGTCGGAGGCCGAAATGCAACGCCTGGGCAGCTACGCCGGTCCTGAAGGCGCCCGCCGTCCGCTGCCACCGCCGGGCTATGGCTACGGTCCATACCCCTACCCGGGGCCGTACGCCTACCCCTACGGTTACCGCCGCGGTTACTACTACTAAGCAACTGCTTACAGGCGCATGCACGGGGTGCATGCGCCTTTTTTTGTGGGACAAGCCTGCCATTTTGGTGGGATTGTCTGATGCCAGGCTGCGCTTCTGTATGCCCCACATCGTTGTTCTACGTGGAACAATGCGCTCTTCCGCACTCAAACCGCGGCTGACGGACAGCGCATCCAATGCGAACGATGGCTACCCGCAACACACCCTCCAACAGGCAGATTAAGGCCGTCCCCGCAAAGCAAAAACGCCAGAAGCGGTCCGCTCCGGCGGAGTCCATGAGCGTGCTCAACGATCCTGCCGACTTTGCCAGGGCAGCCG
>CAXUEG010000175.1:0-6696 GCA_964249935.1 uncultured Terriglobus sp. | reverse complement strand
GTTATACACGGAATCCGCGGAACCAATCGGAGTGCCAGTCGAATCCACCGGGTAATTGGTGGTGGGCACCCGCGGTGGGGACGCAGGCCTGCTGCCCGTACCCGATCCCGCGCCGGTTGCCCCGCCGCTCTTCTGCGCAGCCAAGGTGAGCGTCGCTACGAGGAAGAGCACGGGCGAGAACCGCAGTAAGACTGCTCCCGGACGTTGCATGTAGGCGAGGTTACACCAGCTTCCGGAAATCGCGCTAGCGAATCCACACAATCACTGCCGCATGCCCTCGCGCACCTCGCGGGCCAGCTTTTCAATGCGCTCGGCTTCCTTGATCACGTCGACCGACAAGGTGTCCTTGTTCGTTTTGTCTACGCTGGTCTTCAACTGCTGCGCCATTTCCACCAGCTTCGCCGCGTCCGTCTCCATTTTCTTTTGCCGCTCTTCGGCAGCCATGCCCTTCTGCTGCTGCTGCATGCGCTGCACCTGGGCGCCACCAATCAGCGCGGCCGACTGAGCTCGGGCACCACCCGCGAAGACAATACATGCAACGCCAAATACAAGAAGCCGCACGATTGTGCGGCAAAGATTTTTCGCTTCCACTGCAAACATCACACACCATCCACCACGGACCGTAAGAGGGCACAGCCTGTCCTACATCCCTCTCATGCGGTCCTTCACGTCACGGGCAAGCTTCTCAATTTGTGCGAGGAGCTTCTGGTCGTCTTCCGTGGGTGTACCGTGCGCGTCCAGCGCCTTGCGATACTGCGCCGTCAGGGCGACCAGCCGATTGGCGTCGTCCACAATACGCCTCTGACGGTCTGATGCGCGACCCTTCTGCAAGCGGTCTCGCATTTCGGGATTGTCGCGAAGTGGATCGTCGTCGTTGCCGTTGCGCAACACACCAGGCCGGGATGCTCCGGCGTTGATTCCCGGGTTCGTGTCGATCTGGGCATGCAGCACCGTCGTTGCTGACGCGAGCATGCCGAGCAGCGCAAGCATTTTCAGGGACGGCAGCGATTCGGCAACAGAGCGTCGCGTCATGGAGACCTCGTGGAAACACCAGGTGTTGCTGCTGGAGGTGGCGAAGCGTAGCTTCATCCTACGGCACGCGGTTTCCGATGCCGGACATGCGGCTCGGGGTTCTACGATGAGCGGATGAACGCTTCCAATCCGCCCGGCACATCGGTTCCTGCGCGCTCCGCACCGGCACCGCTACCTGCCGCTCCAGACGACACCAATTTTCACGATCTGCTGCATGACTGGCATGCGGACCTGATCTCATTCGTGCGGCACGACTTGCCGAAGCTGCTGGTGATCCTGCTGCTCGGCTTTGTGCTGCAGCGTTTGGTCGCGTTCGCGGTCAAGCGCATGCGGCACATCGCGGACAACTCGATCGGCAACGCTCGTCGCGCCTCGCAGCTGCGAACGCTTGCGGCGATTCTGCGTGCCACGGCATACGGCCTTATCGGATTTCTGGTCTTGTTGCAGGTGCTGCCGCTGTTCAACATCGACCTGAAGCCGCTGCTGGCCTCGGCGGGCGTGGTCGGGCTGGGAATTTCGTTCGGGGCGCAGTCACTCTTCAAGGACATGCTGAACGGGCTCTTCATCCTGCTGGAAGACCAGTTCAATGTGGGCGACGTGGTCAAGATAGCCGGACTGACCGGAACCGTTGAAGACATTTCGCTGCGTGCGACGACGGTGCGCGATGGCGATGGAACGCAATACTTCATCCCAAACTCGCAGATCACCACCGTGTCGAACCTTTCGCGGGAGTTCTCGGTCGCGTCGTTGTCCGTTTCGGTGGATGCTTCGGCCGATCCGAATCGCGTGATGGAGGTGTTGCGGCGCGTGGCGCTGGAGGTGCGGCGCGACCCGGCGTTTGCAGAGGTTGCGATTGCCGATCCGGATGTGCTTGGCGTGGATCGCATCAACGGGCGCGAGGTTTTCTATCCGGTGAACCTGAAGGTGAAGGCGAATCAGCGCGACGGCGTTTTGCGAGAGATCCGGAAGCGGCTTTTGCTGGCCTTTGCCAAGGAGGGCATTTCTCTGGGGATTCCGACATCGAATGTGCTGATGGCAGCAACCGCTGCTCAGCCAGGCCAGCAGAATGAGGAAGATAGAGGGATTCCAAAGGACACCCCCCCCCTTCCGAGCTAAATTATCTGGAATGAAGATGATGCTGTAAATTCTCATGTACGTGTGAGTTACGACGCACCGTTTTTGGTGCATGCACTTTTCGCTATAGAGCTGCACTCAGGGCTGCGAGGAGTTCCTCAGAGGTTTGCGCGGGCGGCTGGCAAGTATGGCCGGCGCAGACGAGCGCTACGGCTCCTGTCGAGACCTCGACTTGCGGAAGTGTTTCGGCGAGCGCGGGCGGAAGTTTGCCGAGCTGGTCGCGCCGCACGCGAAACACTAATTTGTTCACCGCGTAGCGCGCCAGCGCGATCGCTTCTAACTCGAGCGCCGCGGCGCTACCATGCTCGCCTTCGACAATCACGACCTGGACCGCCGGGCGAACCAGCAAGCCGAGTGCAAGGCCGAAGGTGGCGGCGTAAAGGCCGAAGTGTTCGGCGATGCCGGCAAAGCATTCGAGCGTTTCCTCAGCGAGACGCTGGTACTCCTCGTGCCCGGTGAGCGCAGACAGCCGCAGCAGCATGGCCGCGGCAGCGGGGTTGCCGGCGGGCGTGGGCGCGTCCTGCAGGGGCTTGCGGCGGGTGGTCAGAGCGCCGAGTGCGGGCCGGTTGGAGGTTTCGGTGTCGAAGAAGCCGCCTTTTTCCGTGTCGCTGAAGCGAAGGATGAGATTGTCCGCGATCGCCTGTGCGGTGTGGAACCAGGCCGCATCGCCCGTGACCTCAAAGGCGGTCAGGCAGGCGTCGGCAAGAAACACCGAATCCTCAAGCGTGCCGGGCACCTCGGGCGCGGGCGCCGATGGATCGCCCCAGGCGACTACATGCCCAACGCGGCCGTCGCGCCAGGCGGCGTCGAGCACGCGATGCAGCGACTTCAAGGCAAAGTCTGTGGCGGCCGGACGCTGCAATGCCCTGCCCGCCTCCAGGTAGGCGCGGATGGCCATGGCGTTCCAGCCGGTGTAGAGGGTCTTGTCGATGAACGGGGTGGGACGTTGCAGGCGGGCAGCGTAGAGTTTCTGCCTTGCGGAGTCGAGCAGGACTTTGGCTTCGTTAGCGCTAACGCCAGCCTGCTGCGCGATCGTGGCGAGGTCGACTGAGCGGAAGAGCACGTTGCGCGACGGATCGTGTTGCATGTCACCGACAACGCCGATGTCGAAGTACGGTCCGGCGATGGCGAACTCCTGCGGTGTGAGTACGGCCTCTGCCTCGCGCCGGGTCCAGGTGAAGTAGTCCCCGTCGTCGTCGAGGGAGATGTCCGCATCCTGCGAGGCGTAGAAGCCGCCGTGCTCGCGATCGGAAAGCCACTCGTCCATCCAACGCATGGTGTCGAGCGCGGCGCGGGCGAACTCCGGATCGACAAAGGTTTGGAAGCCGTGCACGTAGCTGCGTAGCAGCTCCGAGTTGTCGTAACTCATCTTTTCGAAGTGCGGCACGACCCAGCGCTCGTCGACCGAGTAGCGGTGGAAGCCACCAGCGAGCTGGTCGTAGACGCCGCCGCGGAACATGCCTTGCAGCGTGCCCTGCGCCGCTTCGGCTGCCTTGGCGTGGTTGGGGCCGGAGCGCGAGCTGGCGTCGATGAGCATGTCGAGCGCGGCCGGGTGCGGGAACTTGGGCTGCGATCCGAAGCCGCCGTGGCGCGGGTCATAGGACTGCAACGCGGAGGCGACGAGTTTGTCGATGAGTGCGATGCCGGCACTTGAGTTTTGCAGGTCTGTGCTGCCACCGGCGAAGGCCTCGTTGTACTCAATCGCCTGCATCACGGAGCCAGCAGAGTCGTTCACATCGTCGCGCTTGTCGCGGAAGGCAGCGGCCATGGTCTGGAGCACGCGGCGGAAGCTGGGCCGGCCCATGCGCTCGTCCGGCGGAAAGTAGGTGCCGCCGAAGAACGGGTGACCCTGTGGGGTGAGGAAGGCGGTCAGTGGCCAGCCTCCCTGCCCGCTGATGGCCTGCACGGCAGCCTGGTAGCGCGTATCCACGTCAGGCCGCTCGTCGCGGTCCACCTTAATGGCGATGTACTCGCGGTTGATGAACTCGGCGAGCGCGGGGTCCTCGTAGGACTCGCGATCCATGACATGGCACCAATGGCACCAGACGGCGCCGATGTCGAGCAGGATCGGCTTGTCTTCGGCCTGCGCTTTCGCGAAAGCCTGCTCGCCCCACTCCTGCCACGCGATCGGCTGGTGCATGGCGGAGCGGAGGTAGGACGAGGCTGCATCGGCGAGCGCGTTGTGAGGCATGGCTCTAGTTTAGGCGGCTTCGTTATGGAGCGAGTTTTCGCGCAAGCCGGGGAATGACACTCGTCTGCCTGCTTGCCCGTCCCGTCGGCCAGAGGATCTAAACGGCAGCTCAGACCAAAAACAACCGAACAGGCCCAACCCCGGCATCGTTGACCTGTTTCGAAGACGCCAAAAAGAGGCAGGACGGTCTGTTTGCACAGACCGTCCTGCGTTGCGGATGCGACCGGCGGGTTAGAAGGTATAGGTCAGTTGGAAGCGGATGTTTCGCGGCAGCTGAAAGTAAAGTGGCTTGCCGTACTGTGCGTTGATCGTTTCCGGCCCACCCAGATTATTCCCGTTCTCGATGGCTCCATTGAGAGACTGACTCAGGTTGTAGGGGTGCTCTGCCGCGGCGTAGAAGGCAGCGCCATCGTAGAAGGCGTTGCCGCCGGGCGTGATGTATTGATTGGCAGAGTACGCGGAGTCCAGCTGCTCATAAATGGCCGTGACCGCGTGATTGTTCAAGATGTTCGTGAAGGTGGATGCGAACTTGATGGATTGCCGATCGTCGATCTTGAACGATTGCGTAAAGTCGAAGTCGCTCTGGTTGTACCAGGGATTCCGGTACGTGCGCGGGTTGCCAAGGGCGATCTGACCGGTTGCGGCACTCTGGCTGACATCCACCCACTTGCCCCGGTTCACAACATCCACCGGAAAGGCGTTCTCGCTGTAGCCGACGTTGGTGTACGTGGTGTTTGGCGATCCCTGGTAGATCGTTTGGAAGAGGCCGAAGTCGGAAGTGAAGCGGTGCATAAACCCGAGGCTGTAATAGGCATAGCCCTTGATCGTATTCGGGCGATCCGTCGGCAGCAGTCCGCTGGAGGAGCCGCCGTTTGCGTTGTACTGGAAGTACGGTTCATCGAACGAGCGGCTGTTGTTGGGTGCGTTCCGTCCACCCGAACCACCGTCGGCAAGATCGGAGCTGGTGAGACCGGTGTAGTTGCCGCGGAAGTGGCTATAGGTGTAGGACACCATGCCAGACCAGTGCTGGCTGATGGCTTTGTTCAAGCGGAACTCGACGCCATCATAGCTGCGGGCTGCCGGAATCTGGTTCGTCGGCGGGTACTGACCGCTGGCCGAGGTGCAGTCCGCAGCACCGGCTCCGTAGAGAAACTGACAAAAGCCGTTGAAGGTGGCGTTGACACCGTGGCCCGGATTTACGACGACGAACGTTTCGCTGCCTGTCACGGAAGATGCCAGTGAGGCGTCCTCAATGGCTTCGTCGAGACGTCTGCGATCGTAGCGCACCTCAAGGGCGAGCGTCGGCGTGAGCTGACGATCGACACCCACGACAGCTTCGTGCTGCTGGTACGGCTTCAGTCCGGGGGCGACACCTTCCTGAACTGCGCTGCATGTGGAGCAGGTGGTTGGAAACGAACGGAAATCCTGGCTTTCAAGGAACGTGAGACCCGCTGGCGTTGCGCCACCCGCGAAGTTTGTTGTGCTGTTCGGGGCCGCACCACTGCAGTAGCGGCTGTTGCCGTTGAAGGTGGGAACAATGCTGGAGAGATTCGGTGTGTCCAGAGCGAAGTAGCAGTTTTGCCAGTATTGACCGCCGAAGGAGCTGATCGCGAGATTCAGCTTCATGGTGTCGTAGAACTTTCCGTAATCACCCAAGACCTTGGTCTTGCCGTCACCTCTTACATCCCAAGATACGCCGATACGGGGAGCGAACTTGTCGGTCCAACTGAAGTTGATGGGCTTGGCGAGCGACGCGCCGGTGATCGAGACAGGGTTCTCGGCTTCGCCCGGCAAGTATTCCTTGTCGAAGCGGACACCGTAATCGAGAGTCAGGCGACGGGCGATGGTCCACGAATCCTGAGCGTAGAGGCCGTGGTCGTAGCTGATTGCCGAACCGTGCGTGCCGAAATCCTCGATGGAGACGTAGCCGTACTGCTCTTGGCAGGTCCCGTATGCCGCGACGTAGGCCGCGCAATTTGCTTTGCCTACGCTGCTGGACGGGCTGTATTGCGCGGCCGCCGTATTGCCGACGTACAGATTGACGAGCGGCTCGTTGTAGTGCTGGTCAAGCGTGTTGGAGTTGCGCGTGAGCTGATAGCCGAACTTGAAATTGTGGCTACCGCCCCAGCCACTCTTGAACCAGGCGACATCCTGGTCGAACTGGATCGCCTTGCTTGCGTTGTATTGGGTGTAGTTCTGATCCAGAGGGGCGTTGTAGTAGCCGTTGGATTGCTGATAGGCACCGGGCAAGGGCGCGCCGTTTGCGTCGGTGCCACCGATGCCGTTGGTATTGAAGTAGTTCAGCGCCCCGCTCGTGGGAAATCCGAAGTCGTGATAGT
>CAXUEG010000174.1:3386-6700 GCA_964249935.1 uncultured Terriglobus sp. | reverse complement strand
CGGCACCTCTCGCGGGTCGCACGTTAGCGGAGTTAAAAGCCGAGTATCAGGCCCGTCGAGATGCCGAGCTGAAGCGATGTCTGTACGCCCCACCGGAGCAGATCAAAGCGACTCAAGCTTGGTGTGATGCCGATCGAAAATCTCTCGCGCCGCTCGGAAACGAGATAGCTCGTCGCGAACAGATCGAAGTTCAAAAGCAGCAGAAGCCCTAAGCCCCTTAAATCACGAGTTCTACAACAGCGGTTGCAGACCGCAAGGAGTACTACGTTCATGCGAAAAGTCGTTTTGCCCGCAGCGCTCGCGCTCAGCGCTTTTTCCGCACAGGCCCAGTTTGGCAGTGTCACCTACGATCCCACGCAATCCGCTCATGCTGCGCAACAGCTTCTTCAGGGCGACAAGCTCTACACCACAACTCAGAAGACCACCCAAAACATCATCGCTACGTATAACCTTGCGCAGCGCATGGCGACGGCGCCACAGAGTCTCTATCAGAGCTACACCAACATCGGACGCGAGCAGTGGACGCAGTTCTCGCAGCCGGCGAACACGTATGGCAATACGTTGCCCTGGGTGTCGAGCGCCAGCACCGGCGCCGGCGCACCGGCATCCGTGCTCGGCGCGAGTGTGCCGCGCACCAGCCAGCTAACCGGCTATGGCAGCCTTACCCCGGACAGCCAGCGTGCGATCGCAGCTCAGGGCGCGACCGTAGACCTTGGAGACACCGCCAACACGACCAACCTGCAGGCAATCGGCACGATCCGCTCAAATTCTTCCGCTCGCGAATCTGATATCGCCCGGCTCGAAGCGGCCAGCCACTCCACGGATCCATTGCAGCAGACAGAGCTTGCAACCTTGCAGCGCATCAATCTAGCGCTCTTGCTGATGCTGCGCAGCCAGCAGGACCAGAGCCAACTCGCCACCGGTCAGACGCTGAACCAGCTCGTGCAACAGAAGCAACAGCAGGACGAGCTCAAGCTGTTGTTCCAGAGCGCGCAAGGCTATCAGGCCAACTACAACAGTAAGGTGTCGACGCCCAGCTCTTCGGTGACGAACGCCTTCCACTACTGAGCAAGGACACGCGATGGGAACGGATCTCCTCAGTTTCATCACGCGCGGCTGCGATCATCTGGTGACCGCTTCCGCGCCTTCCCTCGACATCATCGGCATGCGCCTCTTGCTCGGTCTCGCCACCATCATGCTCGTCTGGTTCGGCGTACAGGAGGCGCTGGCGTCCGCTCAGGGCGGCCCAGGCTTCAACATGGCAAAGTTCCTCAACTTCGTACTGCTTGCGAGCTTCGCCTATGCGTTCGTTTACTTCTACGATTCAGCGATCCCTGGCATCGGCTACTCGCTTACAGGCTTCATCCGGCAGGGGTCGTCCTCGCTCGCTGACGTCATTGGAACCGACGCCGCGAGCAACATGCTCAACAGCATCAATCAAACCCTGTCGCAGCAGGGGCCAGGGATGGTGGCGCTCACCCAGCCGTTTCTGCTGCTGGTCTACGTCATCACCCAAATCATGCTTGCGTTGCTGGCGGCACTGGTCGCAGCCATCATCGGTTACGGTGCGATCGCGACCACGATCGTGGGCTTACTTGGGCCCATTTTCATCCCGTGGATGGTCTTTGAGAAGACAGAATTTTTGTTTTGGGGATGGCTAAAGGCGTACCTCTCGTTTGCCTTCTACAAGGTTGTCGCGACAGCAGCGATGAGTGTTCTAGGGCAGTTCTACTTCGGCTACTACCAGCAGATCGCCAGCGGCGGCATGGACATCACTGCCACTATTCAGAATTTTCCGCTCATGCTCCTCCTCATCACGATCAACATTTTCATTCTGTTGAAGATTCCTGCGCTGACGGCGTCGATCTTCTCCGGGAGCACCGGCGGACATGACGGCGGCACCGGGCTTCTCACCGCGCTCGTTGCCCGCAGCTAAGCATTTCTGAAAGGAACAAATTATGCCCACAGCTCCAGCCGAAACCGCACCGATCACCCGCGCCGCCGAGCGCTACCTCGAGCAGTACGGCGAGCCGATGGTGATGAACACCTACCTGAAGGTGACGGTGCTCGTCCTTGCTGCCGTCGCGCTCATGCTCGGCGCGCTCCTCTACAAGAGCCAGACAGCTCTGACGCATCTCCGGCCGCTCATCATTCGTGTCTCGGACGTCGGTCACGCCGAAGCCATCGATTATCGCGACTATGCGTACCGGCCGCAGGAGGCGGAGAATAAGTACTACCTCGCGCGTTGGGCCACGCTCTACTTCCAGCGCAACCGCTACACCATCGAGGCAGACCAGACTGCATCGCTGTACTTCCTCGCCAACGACGTGCAGCATGCCGTGGTCCGCGACGAGCAGGAGCACAAGACCATTGCCACCTTCCAACACGATTCGACGCTGCCCTATGTCGACGTGGATGTGAAGAGCATCGTGCTAGACGACCTGCAGAAGGCGCCCTATTCCGCGCGAATCGAGTTCGAAAAGGTGTACACCAACCCCGCCGACCACGGCACGCTGAAGCGCGAGCGGTGGATCGCCAGCGTCACGTATCAGTTCGCGGAGACCGTTGCCAACGAAGCCGTCGCGGTGAACCCACTCGGTCTGACCATCGTCCGTTTCCGCGCCGACCAGGCGTTCGAGTAGAGGGCAAGCTGATGAACCGTGACCTGGACCTTCTGATCGCCTTCCTGCGACCGATCGAGCAGCTGCTTCGTGACGACTCCGTGACGGAAATCATGGGCAATCCCGACGGTAGCTGGTGGTTCGAGCGTGCCGGCCGGCTCTATCACGATAATGACGTCAGCTTCGAGGCGCGTGCTTTACGCACCGGGCTCGAAGTGATCGCCAGCCGGATGGGACGCAAGCTGGACGAGGCGCACCCGCTGCTCAATGTGCAGCTGCCGGATGGCAGCCGCCTCGCCGCCATCCTGCCTCCGGTCGTGCGACCGGCACCCTCCGTAACCGTGCGCAAGTTCGCTACAGCGCGGTACACGCTGGCGGACCTGGTCGCGGCAGGTTCCATGCCGCGCGCCGTTGCCGACCACCTCGCTGCCGAAGTGAGGGAAGGTGGCACGCTGCTGATCAGCGGCGGCACCGGCAGCGGCAAGACAACACTGCTCGGAGCGCTCACCGAATGTATTCCGGATCGTGAGCGCGTCGTCGTGATCGAGGACACGGCGGAGCTCCGCATCGCGAAGCCGAACGTGCTTGCCGCCGAGTGCCAGACCGACGCACATGGAGCCACGGTCGACTTCGACATGCTGCTTCGTGGCGCGCTGCGCTGGCGCCCGGACCGCATCCTGCTGGGTGAGGTCC
>CAXUEG010000174.1:876-3376 GCA_964249935.1 uncultured Terriglobus sp. | reverse complement strand
GTGCGGAGGCGCGCACGCTTCTCGACAGTTTCAACACCGGCCATGCCGGTTCGATGGCTACCATCCATGCTAGCTCCGCGCTTCGTGCATTGCGCCGCTTCGGTGAGCTTGCCATGCGTTCCCATCAGCAAGCTACTCGCGATGACGTTGCGACCGAGATCGCCGAGTCCGTGCACACCGTGGTGCAGGTCCAGCGCTTCGCCGAGGGTCGCCGGGTGAGCGAGATCGTCGCTGTGGACGGCTACGACCGGGATCGGAAGGCGTTCACGTTCCGCACCGTTTACGACCTGCGCCGGGCGCATGCCGCGATCGGTTCCACATTCAACCCGAACACCCAGGAGGACTCGCCCCATGCCACTGCTTGAGCTCACCATCTCGAAGAAGGTCACCGCCATCGTCACACTCGAAGACTCCACCGCGAAGCAGATCGATCAGTACGCCGCCTTCACCAAGGGCAGCGCGGACGATGTCGTCAACGCTGCGCTCGAATATGTCTTTTCGAAAGACAAGGACTTCCAAAAGCATCGGGAACAGAATGCATCTGCGAAGCCAAATGTGCCGTTGCGGCTGAAGCGTCCGGCAGCATCCTCCAGTGCAGCTTCTAACACCAACACGGTGCAGTCCGTTGCACGGTAAGTGTGCAGTTGCTGCGCGGAAAGCCGTGCCAGGGTCGGAACGGTGCTGCGCACCGGAAAAGGATCGACACTCCATCCCTTCCAGGGTCATGCAAGAGCAGTAGCGTAGACCAAGGTCAACCCGCAGAAGAAAAAGGGCTTACAAGAGCGTTCGATTGCACGGTGCTGGACCGGTAGACCGTTGTCTACCGCTGGAGGGTAGTGAAAATGCAGCACGACAAATCTAACTACGACTTGCCGATGAGCGAGCGTGTTCGGCGCGGACGTGGCCGGCTGAGCCGCCGGACCGTAGCGAGTACAAAGGTGTCGCTTGAGGAGCGCCAAGTCCTCGAACAAGCCGCTCGCCTGGAAGGCAAAGTTTTGAGCGAATGGTCTCGTGACGTTCTGTTGAACGCCGCCCGCGGCCAGAGAACGGACGCTGTTCTCATGACGGAGTTGACGGCCCTACGCATGCTCGTGAGCACGGTGCTTCGGTCGATCGCCATCGGTGAAAAGTTATCGCCGGAGGCGTACCAGCAGATTCTCGTAGAGGTCCGGACTGGCAAGCACGAAGCTGCCAAGGATGTGCTTGCCCAGTACCAAACTTCTGCCCAAGGAGACGCGTGATGGCAACGCACTGGGGCAGGGAAGAGACAGTCGTTTGGCCGCCGCATTCGCCAATCTACAGCTATGGCACGCTGCTCTTCGCGTTGCTCTTGACGGGTGCCTTCGCGTGGTGCCGTTTCACCTTCGCCTGCTCGCCTTTGGAGCAGTTCTATACTCCGGCCTACTTCCGCAGCGCCTTGGGCGCCACGTTCCAGAAGCACGACAAGTTCGCGCTTCTCTATGTGGGCGATGGAAAGCGCATGGGCCGGCTGGCGACCTCTGCGGACGTGGTCGCTGGCGAGACTTCGGCAGTGAGAGGCAAGATCTTTCCGCTTACCCTTTCGCCAACTGCCATCGACAGCGGCCTGCGCGCACTCTATCGCGGACCGGAAACGAGCTACACCGATGCTGCGCTGCACAGCTATCTTCAAGCGAAGGTCTTTGGAGGCGACTCGCTCACTACCCTTTACACGACGCCTGGCCTTGTGGGAGTTGGCTGCTTTCTGCTGATGCTTCCGTTCTCCGTTTCAAGGGACATCGCTCGCCGCAAGCTCCTGAAATACGGGCGCCGCCTGAAGGGCCCGGTCCTGATGACTCCCCTGGAGTTCAGCAAAGCCACGGCCGGTGACGGGATCGGTTTCCAGACTACCGAGGCTGCCGAACCGATGCGCATCCCGCTCGCGGCCGAGGCGCAGCACATCGAGATCATCGGCGATACCGGTTCGGGCAAGTCGACGCTCATCCTGCAAATGCTCCGGCAAATCGAGTCGCGTGGTGAGTCCGCCATCGTCTACGACCCGGCCTGCGAGTTCGTTCGGCGCTTCTACCGCGAGGACCGCGGCGACGTCATCCTCAACCCGCTTGACAAGCGTTGCCCATATTGGGGGCCGGCGCAGGAGCTCCGCCGCAAGGCGGAAGCGAAAGCGATCGCCGCTTCTCTGTACCAGCCGACCAGTGACAAGAAGGGCGAGTTCTTCACGGAAACGCCGCAGAAGATTTTTGCGCACTTGCTGACCTACGGACCGACCCCGGCGCAATTGGTGGAGTGGATGTCGAACCCTGCGGAGATCGACACACGCGTCCAGGGGACCGAGCTGGCCGCGATGATCGCGAAAGGCGCGCAGCAACAGCGCGGTGGTGTGCTCGCCTCGCTTGGCCTGATCGCCGACAGCCTTCGCATGTTGCCTACCAAAGAAGAAAAGGGCAACAACACCTGGAGCGCGACTGAGTGGGCCGAGAAGCGTGAAGGATGGATTTTCATCACGTCTCGGCCGACCGAG
>CAXUEG010000174.1:370-866 GCA_964249935.1 uncultured Terriglobus sp. | reverse complement strand
CGCCGACAGCCTTCGTATGCTGCCGAGTCCGGAGCAGGCGACCGCTGTCTGGAGTGCGACGGAGTGGGCCGAAAAGCGTAGGGGATGGATTTTCATTACGTCCAAGGCCGCAGAGCGTGAGGCGCTGCGGCCTTTGCATTCGCTCTGGATCGATCTGCTGGTGTTGCGCCTGCTGAACACGCCGGAGCCGAACCAGCGCAAGGTCTGGTTCGTGCTGGATGAGCTGGCCAGCCTGCAACGCCTGCCACAGCTGCACACCGCCATCACAGAGAATCGCAAGAGCAGAAACCCCCTTGTGCTCGGCTTCCAGGGAAAGGCGCAGCTTGAAGTCATCTACGGCCACATGGCCGAAGTAATGCTCTCGCAGCCCGCGACAAAGATCTTCCTCAAGACAACGGAGCCGAAAGCCGCCGAGTGGGTTTCGAAAGCGATCGGCAACGTCGAGATCGAGCGCGTAAAGGAATCGCATCATGCCGGTCACCAATCCGGGCGTAAC
>CAXUEG010000174.1:0-360 GCA_964249935.1 uncultured Terriglobus sp. | reverse complement strand
CGTAACTACAGCGTAGACCGCCAGACCGAGCCGCTGGTCATGGACTCCGAGATCTCCGGGTTAGCCGACAAGCACGCATTCCTGAAGCTGGGAAACAATGTGGCCCGGTTCTCCTTCCGCTACGTGGACGTGCCGGAGATCGCGCCCGACTTCCTGCCTCGTACCGTGGCAGAAGACGAGCTTTGCTTCGATCCGAAGACGCTCGGCTCACTCCGCGCAACGCAACTGCCGGCTCCACTCGGGGCCGCCGATGAGGACGGCGAAGCACCATTTGATGCCGATAAGCAGGCGCTTTCACCGGCGACGGAGCGGGTCAACTCCTCCATCGTCACGGGCATGGAGCTGTAGCCGATGCTGACC
>CAXUEG010000173.1:2403-6703 GCA_964249935.1 uncultured Terriglobus sp. | reverse complement strand
ACTCTTCCTGCGACCTGTCGAGCGCATGCTTGTAGATGGTCGCCGTGCTCGCGTTCAGCCACACGGGCGGCGGGTTTCGCAGGCTTCGCATGACTCTGTTCAGGAGTCCGGTCGGTCCGATGCGCGAATCGTAGATCTCTTTCCGGTGCTTCGGTGTGGAACGCGTGTTCACCGTGCGTCCGCTCAGGCCGATGCACGCGTCCGCGCCCTCCAGCGTGTCGACCCAGGGACCTTCGGTCTGTGCGTCCCACGGCAGCACCGTCCACGGCGCGGTCTGGGATGACGCGGTCTGGGGCGAGGTCTTCGGCTTGCGGCTCAGCACGATGACCTCATCACCTTGCGCGTGGAAGTTCCTGGCAAGCAGGTCGCCGATGTTGCCGCTGCCGCCGGGCATCACAATACGCCGGCGCTTTGTCACGGATGAGGAGACCGCCGCTCCCTGAGGGCTAGTTGCCATACACCACTTCCAGCAGGTCGCCCGCCAGCCGGTGCAGCGGGCGCAGCAGCGGGAGCGCTGCCAGCCGTAGACCGATGGTGAGCATCTTCAGCGTGCGATCCAGCAGCACCGCCGTGCGATGCTGCCCGGAAGACTCGTCGTAGACCCAGAAGAGCAGCACGCCCATCTGGTACAGCCACAACAGCCGCGGCAGGTAGGGCGCTACGTTCTTCGGCAGCTTCAGCTTTGCCTGTACCACCGCCTGCTCGAAGAAGAAAAGATCCTGCTCGCGGATGTGCGTCGTCTCCACGCTGAAAGGAGAAAGCGGCTTCTTCGGGTCTACCTGCGAGGCCAGCGCGCTCATAAGTTGCCGGTTCTCGGCGAAGGTGTCGAGCTTGGTTTGAATGATCCCACGCAGTGTCGCTTCCAGCGAAGCCTTCTGCGCCAGCACCACCTCCAGCGCGGGCCGCATCACGTGCTGCGCTTCCTCATAGAATGCGAGCACGATCGCGTCCTTTGCGGGAAAGTAATAGTACGCGGCGCCAACCGCCACGCCGGCTGCGGCGGCCACCTCGCGCATGGTCGCCGCGTCCAAGCCGCGCTCGCGAAAAATCTGCAATGCCGCTTGGAGGATGCGCCGGCGTGTTTCGTCGGACTTGCGCACCGGTTGCGGCCCCCTGCCCTTCTGCGGCGGCTCCGCAACGGCATCGCGACTTGCGCGGATCACGCCTGCACCGTGGGCGGAGCTGGGTATGCGGGACCTGCGTAGGCGGGAACCGGGCTGATCTGGGTTGGCGCTCCCGGACGGCCCCTCAGCTTTGCCAGCACAAGGATGTTCAGAAAGTGCACCACGCCCAGCACCAGCATGACCGCGCCCAGCTTTTGGCTCTCCAATTCAATGATCTGCCGCAGCGTCTGCAGCGGGTTGTAAGTTTGCAGGTAGAGCGCGACGTATCCCAGATTGATCAGGTAAAAGCCCACCACCAGCAGACCGTTCACACTGTCTGCCAATGGCTCGTTGCCGTGGAACGCGTCGACCAGGAAGACGCGGCCGCTGCGATGTAGCGTGCGGGCGACCCAGATGGTGAGCGCGATGCTGATGATCAGGTAGCTGAAGTAGCAAAGTGGAACGTACATGGTGGTACTCCTTTCAGGTGCTTCGTTCGTGCGATCCGTACTGATGCCGACCCTGCCGCATTTTGAACGTGTTCAAAAACTCAGATGAGAGAAGCCACACCCAGGTTGCCACATTCTTGAACACGTTCAGAAATGCCGAGTCAGTAGCATAGACAGCGATGCGTCCTGTTGCGGTCCAGCACACGCGCCCAGTCTGGGCCGAGGTTTCCGCCAGCACCCTGTGTGCCAACTATCGCCGGCTGTGCGCCGCCGCCGGGCCAGAGGTGGATGTGCTGGCCGTGGTGAAGGCGAATGCGTACGGGCACGGTGCCGCCGAGTGCGCGCCCGTGCTCGCGGACGCCGGTGCGCGCTGGTTCGGCGTGACCGCGGTCGAGGAAGGTGTGACCGTCCGCAAAGCGCTGCGGGCCGCCGGCGTTGTCGATGGGACGCGCATCCTGATCATGTGCGGCCTGTGGCAACACGAAGCCGCGGCCTGCTTCGACCATTCGCTAACGCCGGTTGTGTGGGAGCCGTACCAGATCGCATTGCTCGAGCAGGAAGCGATGAAGCGCCAGCTGCCGCATGGCGCCTTCGCGGTGCATGTGGAGATCGACACCGGCATGGCGCGCCAGGGCGTCGCACCCGGACCGGCGCTCGCGGCACTGCTCGAGGCATTGCATGCATCGCCACGCCTCCGGCTTGAAGCTCTGCTGACTCATTTCGCCTCAGCGGAAGTGGTGGACGATCCGCAAAATCACGAGCAGCAGCAGCGCTTTGAAACGGCGGTGCGGCAAACGCACGCCGCAGGTTTCGCGCCCGCGCTGCTCCACGCCGGGAACACCTCGGGCGTGGACAGCGCGCAGACGATTGCATGGTTGCCTCGGCTGCAAGATTCGGTGATGGCGCTGGGCGCACCCTTGCCGCGGCTGATGACACGGGCCGGGCTGGCGCTGTACGGCTACGCCCTGCCGCTGCACCAGGGCGCGGCCGAACCGGTTTCACACCTTGCGGAGATTGAGCCCGCGCTGGTGTGGAAGACGCGCATCGTGAGCCTGCGCACGCTCGGGCGTGGCGAAACTGTGGGCTACAACGCGACCTATGTCGCCGCCCGGGCCATGCGCGTGGCGCTCCTCCCGGTTGGGTATGCGGATGGCTTTCGTCGCGCGCTCTCCTCGACCAACGCGGTCGAGGGCTCGGCCGTGCTCCTCCATGGCCGACGTGCGCCGATCGTGGGCCGCGTGTCCATGGACCTGTCGGTCGTCGACGTGAGCGCCATTCCCGAAGCCGCGGTCGGCGACGCCGTCACGCTGCTCGGCCGGGACGGCGCACTCAGCATCTCAGCCGCGGAGCACGCGCGACTCGCCGGCACGAACGTGTATGAGGTGCTGTGCGGCATCAGCGACCGCGTGCCGCGTCTGATCGCCTGAAGGCTTACGAGGGCGGCTCTCGCATCGTGATTGCACCTTTCCTCACGGCCGTGGCGCCACCGGCTCGGGCTTGCCGCCAGGCTTCCACTCCGGTTTCCAGCTTGTGTTGACCAGCCATCGTACCGGCGCTTCCATGCTCTGGATCGCTGCAATCATATGTGCGAAGTCGATCATCTTCAGCTCGTCGGAAACCTGGTGGTAGTCCTTGTGCAGGCCGAAGCTGCTGACCGTCTGCGCGATGGTGCCTTGCCGCGCGAGCTGGATGTTGTCACTGCGCTCAAAGAATTGCTGGTCCGGGTGCGGGTCGGCGACAAGATGCGCACCGTGGGTAGCTAGCGTCGAGCCCAGGTCGCTGCGTTCGTACCCGGTCAGCCACAGCGTACCTTCGGGAACCGCCGGATCGGGCCGGCCGATCATCTCGAACTCCAGGTTCGCGACAATGCTCGTCAGCGGCACCGGCGGATGCTCGAGGAAGCCGCGCGCGCCGTAGCCGCCCAGCTCCTCCGAGCCGAAGAGCGCAAACACGACCGTGCGCCGCGGTGCATGACCAGCCGCAAGCGAGCGCGCCAGGTTCAGCACCGCCGCCGTGCCGCTGGCGTCGTCGTCCGCTCCGTTGTAGATGCTGTCCCCGTTCACCGGCTGCGCTGCGACGCCAAGGTGATCCAGATGCGCGGTGAGCAGGACCACCTCGCCCTTCAGCGCGGGATCGCTGCCGGGCAGCATCGCAACGGCGTTCCAGGTGCTGGTGCGCGGCACGTCCTCGTAGCGCCCGATGCGCTGCTTCGCGCGATCACTTAGTTCCACGGGGATCTGCTGGAGGAAGCTGCCGGCGTCACCCGCCGGCTGCAGACCCAGCGACTCGAAGACGCTCGCGCAGTAGAGCGCGGCCAGGTGCTCATCGCGCGTCAGCGAGCCGCGGCCGTGCATCTCGTCGGCGGCGAGGAAGTCCATGTCGGCGTGCACGGACCGGCTCAATGCCGCCGCCGTCGTCACGTGAGCTGTGCGCCTCTGAACGGGAACGTTGCTCGCTCCCGCAGCAGAGAAGATCGTGGAACAAACAATTGCCGTGAGGGCGCGGGACACAGGATGCATACGCACAGCCTACCCGTGCCGATACTCGCGGCTCAGAACTCGATGCCGCGCTGCGCCAGGATGCCCCGGGTATAGGCGTGCTTTACCTCGCGCATCTCGGTCACGGTGTCGGCCAGCTCGATCAGCAGAGGGCTGGCGTTCCGTCCGGTCAGGATGACGTGTAGCAGGGGCGGACGTGCGCGCAGGCCGTCAGCGAAGGCGAGATGGACGAGCGGCTGCAGGGAGTCTT
>CAXUEG010000173.1:1938-2393 GCA_964249935.1 uncultured Terriglobus sp. | reverse complement strand
CACGCTGCGCCTCGGCCCAGCCCTCCGCGACCAGGCGCAGGTCCTCAGGATCGGTCTCCGCTCCGCCCACCTTCACAAAGCCGCGGCCGAGCTGCCGAATTTGGAAACGGCCATCGAACCCGCTGGCAACGTGGAGTTCGCCGTAGTCCCACGAGCCCTTCAAAAACTGAAGCACCAGCACACGCATGCTGCTGCCCAGTGCGCGCAGTGCGATGCCGAGCGCCGCTGTGGTCTTGCCCTTGCCCGGTCCGGTATGAACCAGGATCAGCCCCTGCCGCCTGCTGCCGCCGGCTTCGCTTTCACTCACAATGTTTCTCCCAGGCGGCATCGCGAACCATTGCCGCAACACTCATTCATGCCCTAGGTGGTACGGATGCCCGGCAAGGATCGTCGTTGCCCGATAGATCTGCTCGGCCAGCACAAGCCTCGCCAGTTCGTGCGGCAGCGTCAGCGGT
>CAXUEG010000173.1:0-1928 GCA_964249935.1 uncultured Terriglobus sp. | reverse complement strand
TTTTTTATATATATGTGCTCGTCCTTGATATTCATCTCTATTTTGGTCGGCAGCGTCAGCGGTCCCAGCGAGAGCAACAGGTCGTTGCCCTGCAACCCGTCCAGCGCGCCATCGGACCAGCCGTCGGCCGGACCCACAGCCGCAACAAGCCTTCGCACGCCTCCAACCCGCAGATGCTCCAGCGCCTTCGCGACGCCGTCGGACGACAGCGCCTTGCCACGTGCATCCAGAAACCACCTTGCTGCGCCATCCCGGCGATCGGCCGCGCTCTGCTCCAGCAACGACGCCTCTGCCCGAAACACACTGCTATCGGCCTTCCACGACCCGCCGCGCCGCCGCAGGTAGCCGCCGGTCAGCCTGTCCCTCTCCGCCGAATGGCCCCGGCCTGGCCGCACGGAATAGATGGACACATGCACCCGGTAAGCATAGACTGCCGAACGCCGCTGAAGAACCGAATGGAAGCCGCCAAAGTTCTATGACTTTTGCGAACATTCTATGAAATTTGGAAGCGAAGTGCCGTGTTCTGTCCATCGGCGATCAAACAGGTTATTGAAAATAAGGCACCTGCAGCCCTGCTGCCTTTGGCAACACACGTGCAACCTTCCTGGCAATACCTAAATTAATTGCGATTGGCGCAAGTATGCCACCGCCCTGTGTTGTCATCGCTCATTCGCATTACCTCGAGGACATCCATCTTGAAGAAGAATCTCCTAGGACTTGCACTGGCGGCCGTTTCGCTGACCGGCGCCGCAGCAATCCCGGCTCCCTCCCTGTTCGCACAAGCGATCTCGGTCAACGGCGGCGCCATTCAGGGCACCATCTCAGACCCCAGTGGCGCAGCAGTTCCCAATGCCCAGATCAGCATCACCTCGCCCTCAACCGGGTTCAAAAAAGACCTGACTGCTGACAAGTCGGGCTTTTACAGCATTGGACCCCTCAATCCCGGTGAGTACACCGTAACGGTGACCGCCTCCGGCTTTGAGACGTTGCAGGTCAACACGGTGATCCGCACCGGCACCGCGACCCCGGGCTCCTTCAAGCTGGCAATCGGATCGTCGAGCACAGAAATCAGCGTCAATGCTGGCGAGGTCCAGGTCAACACCGATCAGGGTGGCGTTTCGGACGTAATCACCAAGCAGCAGATCGACACATTGCCCATTAACGGCCGCAACTTCCTCGATCTGGCGCAGATCGAGCCGGGTGTCATCCTGCAGTCCGGCGAGACCTTCGATCCGACCAAGGCGGGCTATTCTGCGATTTCCGTGGGCGGCGTTTCTGGCCGCACTACCCGTATCCTGCTCGACGCTCAAGATATCACCGATGACACCGTCGGCACTGCGATCTTCAACGTCTCCCAGGGTTCGATCCAGGAGTTCCAGTTGAACCGTTCCACCCAGGACGTGTCCGGTGATGTGACCTCCACCGGTCAGTTGGCTGTGGCCACGACCACCGGGACCAACGCTATTCACGGCCAGCTGTTCTATAACTTCCAGGATCATCGAGCCCTTTTCGCGCGCGCCCAGAACGGTACGGATCCACTCTTTCAGCGGAACCAGTTCGGCGGCTCTGTCGGCGGTCCGATCATCAAGGACAAACTGTTCTTCTTCGGGAACTCGGAACGCATCAAGCAGGATTCGGCTTCGGTCAGCCCGGTCTCCGTGGGAGCTGGTTCGTTGTTCTCGGCCATTCAGTCAGCCAATCCGCTCATCGGAACGCCGTATCGCGAGACCTATTCTGTAGTCCGTCTTGACTACAACGGACCGAAGGGCATCCACTTCTTCGCCCGTGCCAATTACAACGTGAATTAGGTAGCCTCCAATTTCGGCGACGGCTACTGGCTTTATGCGAAGCGCGAAAACACGCCGGGTATCGCCGGTGGCGCCGATTTCACGACGGGCAAGTTCACTCATTCTTTTCGTGGCAGCTAT
>CAXUEG010000172.1:2424-6710 GCA_964249935.1 uncultured Terriglobus sp. | reverse complement strand
ATCTTGAAGTGATGGATGAGCGATTCCATCTGTGTTTTCATCTGCTCGCGGTCGGGGAGAATGATCTTGGGAGCGTCGGCGACGATGGGGCCTTCGGGCATGCGGTCGAGTGCCTGGGTGCAGATTTTGACGGACTCGTACATCTCTTCCATGCGAACGACGTAGCGGGCCCAGACGTCGCCGACCGTGCTGGTGGGGACCTTGAACTGGTACTTTTCGTAGCCGGAGTAGGGCATGTCGCGGCGGAGGTCCCAGTCGACGCCGGAGGCGCGAAGCGGCGGTCCGGAGACGCCGAGAGCGATGGCGTCTGCGGCGGAGAGCGGGCCGACGCCCTTGAGGCGTGAGACCCAGATAGGGTTGCCGCTGAGCAGGGCTTCGTACTCGGCGATTTTTTCCGGCATGCGCTTGAGGAAGGCGCGGACCTTGGGCCAGAAGTCGAGCGGCGGCTCCATGGCGACGCCGCCGACGCGGAAGTAGCTGGCCATCATGCGCTGGCCGGAGAGCATTTCGAAGATGCGGAGGATGTCTTCGCGCTCGCGGAAGCAGTAGAGGAAGACGGTGAGCGCGCCGATGTCCATGGCGTGGGTGCCGAGCCAGACGAGGTGGGACTGGATGCGGGTGAGCTCGTTCATGAGGACGCGCAGGGTCTCCGCGCGGTCGGGAATTTCGAGCTCGAGGAGCTTTTCGACAGCGAGCACGTAGCAGAGCTCGTTCGTCATGGGGGAGAGGTAGTCGATGCGATCGGTGAGCGGAACGATCTGCTGGTAGAACTTGGCTTCGCAGGTCTTCTCGATGCCGGTGTGGAGATAACCAATGTCGGGGGCGAGGGAGACGACGGTTTCGCCGTCAATCTCAAGCACGAGGCGGAGCACGCCGTGGGTGGACGGGTGCTGCGGGCCCATGTTGAGGACCATGGTCTGTTCGCCGCCGGGGTCCTGCGCATGCTTTTGCGCGTCGTGGATGACGTCGTCGATGCCGGGGATCAGGACTTCAGGGGGTGCGATGGTTGCCATGGTGTGTCCTCTTGGATATAGACGCTGGTGGCTACTGCCAATCGAGCCAGTGACCTGCTTCACGCAAGATTTCCTTGTTATTTTTGGTCACGATCAAGGGCCCGTCCATCATGTCTTCGGGCAGGCTATAGGTCACGTCGCCATCCTTGAAACGGTACCCGAGCGAACGGCAAGGCTTGTTGGCTTCGTCCGCGCACGTTTCTACTTCTTCGCCCTGCAGAGTGATGGATTTGCCGGTGCTGCTGAGAGATTTGTAGGTGACGTGGTCGCAGCCTGTCTGGCCGTTCTGGCAATGCGTTGTGATGGTGATGGTGTAATGGGCGGTTTGGAATTTTGAGGTCTGATCGACGATCTTGGTCGAGTTCGTCTGGATGAGCAGCAGCATAGCTGCGATCGCGATCAACGGTAGCCCTCGACGGGGTAGTCTTTGCGGAGCGGGTGGCCTTTCCAGTCAGTGGGCATCATGATGCGGGTGAGGTTGGGGTGGCCGGTGAAGCGGATGCCGAACAGGTCGAAGACCTCGCGCTCGTAGAAGTTGGCGGAGGGGAAGATCGAGGTGATGGACTCGACGGCGGGGTCGTCGCCGGGGAGCATGACGGCGAGGCGGATGCGCTGCTTGAGCGTGTGCGAGACGACGTGATAGCTCATCTGAAAGCGCGGCTCGGAGGGGTACCAGTCTGCGGCAGTGCAGTCTTCGAAGAAGTTGTAGCCGGCGGCCTGGACGGCACGGGCGGCAGCGACGATGTTCTCTGGAGCGACGGTTACGGTCAACTCGTTGCGGTCCCACTTGAGGCGGGTGGCCAGTTCGCGAAGAGCAGCGATGCCCGCGTTACCGGGGAGTGCGGTTTCGACCGCTTCGAGACCGAGGATTGCATCGGACATTTCGCTAGAGCCTCCGGGGCTGAGGCCCCTCGTTGTGACGCATCCGTGTCAGTGGCTGAAGACCGCTGCTACATCGGGTTATAAGTCGGCGCGGTCATTGGACCAGTCGAGGATGCCCTTCTTCCAGACGTAGAAGAGGCCGACGCCGACGAAGCCGAGGTACACCAGCATCTCCCAGAAGCCGAACATGCGGGAGCCGGTGATGCCGTGGAGCTGCCGAAAGATGACTGCCCACGGGAGCATGAAGACGGCTTCCACATCGAACAGGATGAAGAGCATGGCGACCATGTAGAAGCGGACGGAGAAGCGGCCGCGAGCATCCCCGATGGGTTCCATGCCGCACTCGTAGGCGCCTGCTTTCACTTTGCTCTGGCGCTTTTTGCCGATGAAGTATGAACCCACGACCATGCCGCTTGCCATGCCAATCGCGATGAGCAGCTGAAAGGCGAGCGGGATGTAGTTCCAGATGTAGGGGTGCGCCGTGTTCATCCTGACTATGATAGCGCTCCGGGTGCGCAGCGACGAAAGGGGCGTCGAAGCGCTGTAGCGCTAGCGAAACAGGCTGAGGTACCAACTGGCGAGGCGCTCGCCCCAGACTGCGGCAAACAGGCCGCCGACCGCGAGAAAGGTGCCGTAGCGCAGGGGCGTGGTGTTCGTGCCACGGCGCGTCAGGAGCAGCACGATCGCCGCCAGGGTTGCCAGCGCCGTGCCGGTCAGGAAGGCCACGCCAAGGGAGCCCAGGCCGAGGAAGCTGCCCATCATCGCGAGCAGCTTTGGATCGCCGCCGCCCACGCCGTGGCGATGACGCATGAATCGATAGATGGCGCCGATGCTCCAAAGCAGCACGAAGCCTGCCGCTGCGGCTGCCAGACGCTGAGCGATGAAGACCTCCTCGGGTGTGAAGAGGGTTTTGACAGGGACCGCCGGAACGAAAAACGACTCAGTAAAGGTAAAGAACACGCCGATGGCCAGGCCGCCGAGCGTGAACTCGTTTGGCAGGAAGCCGCGGGGTTCGGTTCGCCAGTCCATCACCGCCAGGCCGAGAAGCAGGAAGCCGAAGACGGCCATGGCAGTAGCGTGCACGGCAGAGGCAAAGAGGGTGTCTGGTGTTGCGACTATCCCAGTGCGGAGCAGAGTGGCCAGTGGTGCAAAGCTGAGAGCGAACCAGAGCGCGGTTGCCGCTTCCACGAGAGGGTACCGCGGCGAGATTGGCGCGCCGCAGTCACGGCACCGGCCGCGTAGCAGAAAAAAGCTGACCAGGGGAATGTTGTCGCGACTCCCGAGGGCATGACTGCATGCAGTGCAGTGCGAACGCGGCGTGACGATCGACTCACCCCGTGGCAGCCGGACGATACAAACATTGAGAAAGCTGCCGAAGACGAGGCCGAGAAGGGCAGCAAAGCCCAGAGTGACGAGGGGCAGCATCGTTTCCCAGTATAGGAAGAGAGCTCAGCGACTCCGCAAGCCGGCGACGACGAGACCGACACCAGCGGCGATGGCCAGGAGGCTGCCGGCGGGCGGGAGGGAGAAATACGATCTCGTCTCGCGGCTGAGTTGAACCGAGCCGGAGTGTGCGACATTCGTTCTCCTGTTGATGGAGGCGCCGCCGGAAGTCAGGAAGAAGATGCCGAAGGAGAGCAGCACGACGCCAAGGACGAGGTACGTAATCCGCATGCTGTCCAGTATCCGGCGCACAGGCGGCGCGAGAGGAGCCGCGCGAACCGGTGGCGTATTCCGGCACTTGCACAGAAACGGCTGCAGGCGTAAAACACTCTTACACGGGAAAGGAGGATGATCCAGCCTATGAAATCTGACAGTAGTTTATGTGGTCTAACACGTGAGGTGACTGAGGCTTAGAGCGTCCGCTCTAGACCTGGCATTTCGCCGAAGCAGAACGTCCGATTCGGCTGTACTCCGCCGAGGCCCTCCAAACGAGTGGACGCCTCAGGTCAATCTCAACAGTTCACCGAAGCTAAAAGGCCTGCACCCAATTGGTGCGGGCCTTTGCTTTTGGGCTGCATTGCAGGGGAAGGTCTAATGTAGTGCGTGCTGTAGATTTCAGCCGCCCTACCCGGCAGCAGGTTCAGCAAAGGAGATCGCTGTGCCAAGACAACCGCTGAGTTTCACCATCTACATTGCCGCTCCCCTGGAGCGGGTCTGGGAAGGCTTTGTTTCGCCCGAAGCCAACAAGACGATCTTTATGGGAGCCGACTTCGCGGTCGAGTTGCGGCCCGGCGGAGCGATGACGTACTCGGGACCGGGTAAGGGTGGAGAGATTGTTCGCTACGTGACGGGCCGGGTTCGGCAGGTCGAGGCGCCACGCGTGTTTGAGTACGATTTCGGCATGGGTATGGGGGAAACCATGTCGCACGTTCGCATCGACCTTACGCC
>CAXUEG010000172.1:0-2414 GCA_964249935.1 uncultured Terriglobus sp. | reverse complement strand
GTGGTAACGAACGATGGCTGGCAGGACGACGACCCTGCTTACTCGCAGAATGCGGATGGATGGCCGCGCATCCTATCCCGGCTAAAGACGCTGCTGGAGACGGGTAAAACGTTTCGCCCGCACTGAAGCGGGGCGTACGCGGGTCGAGGCAGGCCATCCTCTCGTAAACTGTAGGTATGGAACCGCTGGTAATCGCAGGCAAGGCGTTTCAGTCGAGACTGATCGTCGGCACAGGCAAATATAAGGATGGCCCCGAGACGCGTGACGCGGTGGAGCGTAGCGGTGCGGAGATGGTTACGGTGGCGGTGCGACGCGTCAACCTGGACCGCTCGACCGAGTCGCTGCTCGACTTTCTGGACCCCGAGCGGTACTTTCTGCTGCCGAATACGGCTGGCTGCTATACCGGCGAGGAGGCAATCCGGGCGGCCATGCTGGCTCGCGAGGTCGGCCTGTCGGACTGGGTCAAGATCGAAGTAATCGGCGACCAGAGGACACTGTACCCGGACGTAGCTGGAACGCTGATGGCGACCGAGGTACTGGTGAAGGAGGGGTTTACGGTTCTGCCGTATACCTCTGACGACATTGTATTTGCAAAGAGGCTGATCGAAGCCGGTGCAGCCGCGGTGATGCCGCTGGGAGCGCCGATCGGCTCCGGTCTGGGGCTTCAGAACACGGCAAACCTGCGCATCCTGCGCGAGCTGATCACAGAAGTTCCGTTGATTGTAGATGCTGGGGTCGGGACGGCGAGCGATGCGGCGGTTGCGTTGGAGATGGGCTTCGACGCGGTTCTGATGAACACGGCAATTGCGGAGGCACGAAATCCGGTGCTGATGGCGGAGGCGATGGGGCACGCGGTGCTGGCGGGCCGACAGGCCTTTCTGGCGGGGCGAATGCCGCGGCGACTGTATGCGTCCGCAAGTTCGCCGCTGGAAGGGGTGTCGCAGTAGACGAGATCCGCGGCTGGGATCGGACAACGCGGTCCGATCACGGGATGTAAACGGTTCCGTCGATCCGCACGGCTGAGCACCAGAAGCAAAAGCGGACAGGTCGGCGCAAGCGACCGTCGTATGAGCGCTTTTGCTGAGTGGCAGCTTGAGGGCAGGTAAGGGACGTGGGCTTGCAGCCAAGTTGTTAGAAAGAATGGAGGCGCGGGTCGGGATCGAACCGACGCATAAAGGTTTTGCAGACCTCTCCCTTACCACTTGGGTACCGCGCCCCTGGCCATGCTTGAGCTCAACCCAACGGGGGAGCGTCGTGGCACGGAACTGTTTGCTGAAGCAGTTCAGAAAACGATGGAGCGGGAGACGGGATTTGAACCCGCGACATCTTCCTTGGCAAGGAAGCACTCTACCACTGAGCTACTCCCGCTCAACAGGTCTGATAGTAGCAGAGCACCGGGCGTGCTGCAACGCGCGGAGCGGTGCAGGACCAGTTCCAGCACGGTGCGGAAGTGCGTCGAACAATTCGCGTTCGCAATGACTTACGGCACGCTTTCGAGGGTGGATGTGATCCATCCTGGGTACGTGCTTGACACTTTCGTTGCAGGCCGAATCCGTTGACTTCACCCCCATCGCAACGTAGCCTCAGGTCCAAGTACTGCACAACTGGCGATGCACCATCATGCCCCGGCAGACCCGGTTCCCGGGCTCGCGGCATGACCCCCTGTAGGTGCCGCCAACAGGCCTGTGGAGCGACGATTGGACAACGCAAACGCGAGGGCGGACGAGCCTAGCCTGGCTCCGGAAACCCCGGAGGATGTCGCGATTCTGTACTCGTGGGCGAATCTGCCTGGAGCGAAGTACCGCGATTTTTCCGCATCGCGGCGGGAGTACCGCGCACAGCAGAGGGCCCGGTCGGCGGAAGCGCAAAGGCAGACGGAGTTAAAGGCGGCACGAGAGCTGGAAGAGGCCGCGCAGCGCGAGATTGAACTAGCACAGCGGCAGTTGGAGGAAACGCGCCAGGCTGAAGCAAAAGCCGCCGCGGATGCCGCGCAGGCGGAAGCGGATGCGGAAGCCAAACGCCATGCGGAAGAGGTGCTGCGGCGGGCCGAGGAGCACGCTGAGCGGGAGCGCCAGGAGGCCTTGCGGAGGCAGCAGTCGGCCGAAGAGTTGCGACTGCGGGCGGAACGCGCGCAAGAAGAAATGTTGGAGGCGCGCAAGCGTGCCGAGGAGCAAGCCGCACGCTATGCCGAGGCGGATCTGCAATCCCAGATGCAGACCGGCCAGAAGGCCCGGGTGTTGCCCGGGGAGACGACCGATCCGTATTACTACACCGGACCGGTAGACCCCGCCTACTTCGCCTCGACGCCGGGAGTACGCACGGCGCAGGCGGCGCGCGTTTCCACGGAGCGGAAGGCCTATGTCTATCCTATGCATCCCGGTTCGGACGAATACGATTCTGGAACGGTCGTCGCC
>CAXUEG010000171.1:2883-6714 GCA_964249935.1 uncultured Terriglobus sp. | reverse complement strand
GCAGGTAGGCAACGACTCGCTGCTGCTGCGCGAGGTGCAGCCGCTCGAGGTCCATGGCCGTGCGTACCTGTATCGCCTGTTCCTGCGTGAGGCGGATGCGGAGGTGCGCGCATGACGACGTTTCAGGATGCAAAAGACAGCTTCTATCTCGCGCTTCGAACCCAGCTTGCGGTGCTGAACCCAGACCGCACCACCTATGTGCGCGGGGCGGTCCGGCCCGCCGTGGTGGTTGCGGAAAACGAACTGGAGCCGGGCGATGGCGCTCCGCCGCTGGACACCTTTGTCCTGCACTGGTCCGCTGCCACGGCGGACACGAGCGAGGCCATGCCGCTGGAGCACGCGCGCTGCGAAATCAGCGTCTCGACCGCCGGCTCGCCGGAGGGCGCCGGCATGGATCGCGGCCGCACCCTGGCCGCGATGCGCGCCGAGTTGGACTTGATGCTTGCACCCAGGCAGGCCGCGAAGACGAGCTGCGCCGTAGCGATACCGGTTACGGCGGCAACGCCCGTCTTCTGGAGCGCCTTGGCAAGCGAACAGGTGAAAGAGGCCGCGGGTGAACTGAGCATGACGTGCGCGGTGGACGTCTTCGCGTGGAGGGAGCCATGAGCGGTGCGATTGTGTTGACGCCCAACGTTTCGCCGGTGGTGAGCGGTGGGGTGCAGATGTTTGCGGCGCCCGTGGTTCGCGGCAGCGGTGGCGGACCAAAGGTGTTCGATCCCGCACGGCAAGGCCGTTTCGCAGTGAATGCGCCGCCCGCGGGCTGGCTTGCGCTGGGCGCGGTCACGGCGATGGAACGCAATGATACCGGCGGCTTTGCGGAGATCTGGAATGGCGCGCCGGCAAGCATCGGCACGCGCGCGCGGTCGAGCAGCGGAGCTTCGCTGCGCTGTGCGTTTGCGGGCTGGTCGAAGCTGGCGATGGCGCTGTCCAGCGGATCGCAGCAGATGAACCTCCTGCGCACGGCGGCGATCTTCACCGCGGCCGACAGCGGCGGCACGCCCGACAGCGCGCCGGTGCTGAGTGGGTCGACCGATACGGTGGTGCGCGTGCCCCTGAGCTTCACCGTGAACGCGGGCGACCTGGTGGTGGTCGATGCCGATTACGCCGGGCAGACCGGATTTGTGGGCTCGCCAGTTACGGGTGCCTATGTGTCGAGCGCGGCGCGGGTGAACAATGACGTGCATTACCTGCGGCGTGTCAGCTTCAACCTCCAGCGCGTCAGCAGTGTTACGCCCGATCCGAACGCGGCGGCGACGGCACAGTTGCTGACCCTGGCTGCACCGCTGCCCGCGGGCGTTCCCGCGGGCACGATGCAGGTAAGCGTAGTGCAGGGCTTTGCCGACCGCGTGGGCGGCAGTTTTCTGAGCGAGTGGTCGGCGCTATTGGTCGCGGACGGCATTGCCGGTGACCGCGTTCTGCTGCACTATCCGCGGCTGCAGGTGGCCTCCGGTGCTACCGAGGCGCAACAGGCGCTGGCCGCAGGCCTGGAACGCTGGCGGTTGCAGGCGAGTTTTGTGGCGCTGCCCGTGATCGACACCAACGACGGCGATGCGGTGCTGTGCTACCGCAGCTACCTGCCTGCGCCCGCGCGCACGCTGTAGCGAAAGGAGACGAGCACATGCGTATTTCGCTGGATTTCGGCGATGGAAACGGACCTTTGGACTACTCAGCCGCACTGGTTGCGGCCGCGCCTCTCGGTAACTCAAACATTCAAAAGAATGTCGAAGGGATCGTGATCGAGCGGCAGCGCGGTACGTATGCACGCTGCCGCGGCACGATTAACGCCGCCTCCGCCGGGCTGCAGCCGCCGCAGCGGGGTTGCCGCGTGGTGGTGCGCACCGCCGCCGGAGCTACGTTGTTCTCTGGCACGATCGTGGCGCCGCCGCAGCGTACAACAGCGCTGGTGGATGCGGACGCGCCCGTGTCGTTTGAGGCGATGGAAGACGCGTTTCTGGCGAACACGGCGCCCGACACGGGCCTGCAGCCGGCAGGGGCGGCGACGCACGCGATCAACTTCAGCGACAACGGCATTGTCCTGGAGCAGGCTACCGCGGTAACCGCAGCGGAGCGCGCCGATGACGTGCTGGTGACCGGCGCTGAGGAGCCTGTGACGTACGTGACGGAGCTCTTCCAGGGCGACGGCACCACGTCAACCTTTGCGCTCACGGCAAAGCCGTTCGTGCCCAGCGGCAGCGCCGCGCTGCTCACCGACAGCTTTACCGGCACGCAGTTCCGCAGTGCGGTCTGGCGTTTTGTAGACACGGGCCAGCACATCACCCTGGGCTCGGGTGGCCTGCGTCTGACCGGCGGCAACGGCTTCGACGGTCAGACCTACATGGCCGCGCAAGAGCCGGTCGAGCTTGGCGGAACCGTGTGCGCGGAAATGCACGGCGTGGTGCTGCAGCCAGGCAGCGCGGGCGTTCTGCTGGGCATGTACGGCAACGTGGTCACCGCACCCACATGCTTCGCGGGCCTGCAAATCAACGCGGCGGCCGGTGCGCAAAGCATTCTTGCACTGGTGAACGGCGCGCCTGCTGGCACGGCGTTTAACTGGACAGCCGGCCACAGTTACACCTTTCGGGTGCGGCTGCACTGCGCGGAAACGCAGCGCGTGCTGACGAGCTACCAGGCGGTAGCCAACGGCACAGTGCAGACGTGGGGCGGCGGCCTGGTGAATGCGCCGGTGCAGATTGTGATCGAAGTGCTGGATGAAGGGCTGGCGAGCAGCACGCCTGCCACAGTGCTTTACGCGGGCGCAGTGAGCAGTTCCGTTGCGAGCGCGGTCTTTGCGCCGGTGAACTCGGTGAGTCTCCTGTTGTCAGCGGCGGAAATTTCGCTGAAGCAGCAGGGCTCTGCGTGGGTCACCACGACCCAGACAGACGGGTCGGTGACGGTCCGCCGGCCGGGCACACTGGACACGGGCGAGGACTACCGCATCAGCGGCACATCGTTGGAATTTTTCAGCGGACGCGTGCCCGCGCCGGGAGCCCTGGTCACGGTAACGTACCGCTTGAGTCAGCGAGCGCAGGCTCGCGTGCAGAGTGCGGCGGCAATCGCGCAAGCGGCACAGCTCGGGCTGCCGGGGCTGCGGTTGGCGAGCTGCCGCGTAACCGATCCCCAGCCGCGCAGCGCGGCCGATTGCGCGGCGGCGGCACAGGCCTTGCTTGGCTTTTACGCGAGCCCCGCCCACGGCCTTCGCGGCACGTGTTCCATGCCGAACGCGGTTGCGACGGCGGACGTGCAACCGGGCGATGCCATCGCGCTGCCCGTGGCGTCGACGCCGGTGAACGTGCCGGTGAAAAAGCGTGACGATCCGCTCCGGCGGTACCGTGCCGGAGATGCTGCAGTACACAGTCGCGTTTGCGCAAGAGAAAGACAACGGGCTGAGCTTTCGCACAGAAGCGGGCGCGGCAGCCGACGCAGCGCTGCCCGCCGCAGCATACGCCGCGAGCACCACCGCCGCGCTGTCTGGGCTTGCCGTAACAGTGGTGGGCACAGCAACGCTGCAGGTGGACGCGGGCACTGTGCCGCCGGTGGGCGGTGGTTTCGAAGTGCGGAGGCACGATAGCGGCTGGGGACCGGACCAGCCGGGCGCGGCGCCAGACACCGAACTGGTGCTGCGCAGTCCGGTGCGCAGCTTCAGCCTGCCGCGCGCGGCGTTTGCCGAGCGGTTTTACGTGCGGATGTACGACGGCAGCCAGACGCCCCTGTATTCCGCTCAGTCGAGCCTGGTGAGCACGCACCTGCCGGTCGGGTAGAGCAGCAAGGTCAGCGAGTCAGCAAGCTACAGAACAGCATGCGAGGCGTCGTGATGCGGCGCTCTTTCTCCAT
>CAXUEG010000171.1:0-2873 GCA_964249935.1 uncultured Terriglobus sp. | reverse complement strand
TCTCCATTGCTGCCAGGATTCGCTGAACCGTGAAGGAGCAACAAGATGACGGAGTTTGAGTCTCAGGTCCTCACGGACCTGAGCGCACTGAAGAGCCAGATGCATGCCCTTCTAGGCGTGGGTCAGCCGGGCCGGCTGAGCCAGTTGGAAGAGCGCGTGGAGCGGCATGAGCGCACGGTGCAGCGCATGAAGGGCGTGGGCGGCGTAATGAGCGTCGCCCTCACGGTCGTGCACTTCGCAATGGACACGATGCGCAAGTAAACGAGAGTACGCGGCGGCTCTCCCAAGGTCGCTTTGCCATGCAAAGTATGAGCCTGCGGGCGAACCGGCCGCATACACACAACCGCGCATTCCCTTGGAGGAAAGCGCAAGGAGAGAGGATGAATTTCTTGAAGCTGTTTCTGCGTGGTATTGCACTTCTGCCCAGCCTGGTTCAGGGCATCGAGCAGCTGTATGGCGCGAAGACGGGCGCAGACAAGCGCACTGCGGCAATCGAGGTGGTCAGCTCGGCAATCCAGATGACGGATGCCATCGCAGCAAAGACGATCGTGAACGCCGACGACTTCACCAAGGGCCTGGGCTCCGTAGTCGACGGCGTGGTCGCCTGCCTGAACGCGAGCATCTGGTCGAAGTAGGTCTGTAAGACGAGGGGAGCTCTAACGGGCGGGCGGAGCTTCGTCGATCTCGGCGAAGATTTCGCTCACCGGAATCTGCACCGGTGTTCCAAGCAGGGTGAGCATGTCTCCCTGCAGGGGCACCGGCCCGCCCTGGCCGGTAACAATCCAGATGTCGCGGGTGATCGGATCGATGATCCACACACTTGGCACACCCATGCGGGTGTACTCCTGCACGCGCTCGAGGATGCGGCTGAAGCGATCTTCCGGCGAGAGGACTTCAACGCAAAGCATTAGGTGCGACGGTCAGGACAGGCTCAATCGGCGTTGCTGCGGAGACCACGCACACATCGGGAATGCGGACGCGTCCCGCGGCTACCCTGACCCGCAGTTCTGTTATAGAGCGCACCTTCCAGTCGTGACGGAACTGCCAAAAGATGGCCGAGATGGCTGACTGTACCAACCCGTGTTGCTGTTCGCCCGAGTTTCGCTCCTGCACCTCGCCGTCGACATAGTCGCAGTCAGGACGGTAACTGGTGTGCAGGTACTCCTCAACCGAAATCAGCGTGGTGGACATGCAGCCAGTATCACGCCGATCTGCTTAGGATGCACTCACATTCAGGCGCGCGGAAGCGTAAACTTGAGGTTGTGGATGCGGGCTGAGGCCTGCGCCGTTGCGGAGCGCTTTGGAAATGGGCGCTGGACCGCTGTGGAGTGGAGAGTTTCGTGGCAGAGACAGTGTTCGATGTGGCCGTGATCGGCGGTGGTCCGGCGGGGTATTCGTGCGCCTTTCGCGCGGCGCAGTACGGCCTGAAAGTTGCGCTGATTGAGAAGTCCGACAAGCTTGGTGGCACCTGCCTACACGTGGGCTGCGTGCCGACCAAGGCCATGCTGTTCTCGGCGGAGATTTTCGACCATGCCAAGGAAGGCGGCATGTATGGCATCGACGGCATCGGCGAGGGCAGGATCAACTGGCCGCAGGTGCTGAACCGCAAAAACGAGATCATCACCAAGCACACCAACGGACTGAACTACCTGGTGAAGAAAAACAAGGTTACGCCGGTGCGCGGGTTCGGCACGCTGAGCGGCGGCGGGAAAGACGGCGTGTTCGCGGTGGACGTGGACAACGACGGCCAGAAGTCGCAGGTGCTGGCGAAGAAGGTCGTGCTGGCGAGCGGCTCGGATGCGCGCATGATCCCCGGTTTGCAGGCCGACGAAACGATTCTGACGAACGTCGAAATCCTGTCGCTGGACACCATGCCCAAGTCGCTGGCCGTGATCGGCTCGGGCGCGGTGGGCGTCGAATTTGCGAGCGTCTTCAACAGCTTCAACGTGCCGGTAACGATCATTGAAATGGCGGATCGCCTGGTACCGGCGGAGGACGCCGAGGTCTCCAAGGAGTTCGCGCGGCAGTACAAAAAACGCGGCATCCAGTTCCACACGTCGGCTCTGATGGACAAGATCGAAAAGGTCGATGGCGGAGCCAAGGTGCACTTCAAAACATCAGATGGCAAAGACCAGGTGCTCGAAGTTGAAAAGGTGCTGATCGCGATCGGTCGCGCGCCCCGCACCGCCGGCGTTGGGCTGGAGACAACGAAGGCGGAGATGGACCGCACCTCGGTCAAGGTCGACGATCATTTCGAAACCGCCGAGCCGGGACTCTATGCGATCGGTGACATTGTGGCCGGGCTGCCTCTGCTCGCTCACGGCGGTGCGATGGCTGGCGCAGTCGCCGCCGCGCACATGGCGGGCAAGCCATACAAGCCGGTCACGCGCAACCGCATCCCCGCGTGCACCTACTGCGAGCCGCAGATCGGCTCCGTCGGCCTGAACGAGCAGATGGCGCGCGACATGGCCGAGTCGAAGGGATGGAAGGTCAAGGTCGGCAAGTTCCCGCTGGCCGGCAACTCAAAAGCGACGATCCTGAACGCGCACGACGGCTTTGTAAAGGTGATCGCGGACGAGACCTATGGCGAAGTACTGGGCGTCCACATCATCGGGCCGTATGCGACGGAGCTGATCCAGGAAGCGGTGCTCGCGATCGAGGCCGAGGTGACGATCGACGAACTGATGTTTACGCAGCACCCGCACCCCACGTTGAGTGAAAGCCTGCTGGATGGGTTTGCGAGCGTGAAAGGGATGAGCCTGAACGCGTAAGCGCGAGAGGAGAGCAGATGCGTCACGAATTCAGTGCTGTGATCGAGCGGGATGGCGAATGGTTTGTGGCCTGGTCGCCCGAGATGCCGGGTGCGAATGGGC
>CAXUEG010000170.1:0-6739 GCA_964249935.1 uncultured Terriglobus sp. | reverse complement strand
GCGGCAGTCCCGCTGCGCTCCCACAAAGCAGTACGGCGAGCGCGTAGCCGCGTAACGTCGCCAGGAGACCGAGCCATGCCGTCGAGCGCAGCAGCAGAACCGGAGCACATGCTGCGCCGGCGGCCCACATTAGATTGAGCCGTGTCAACTCCATTGCGCGCTCATTCGGTACCTGGCGCGATCGCAGGAGCGTCACTGCCGTCATCGCCATTCCAAAACCGAAGCCGCACAAAAGCACCGCAAACAGGACCGCCGGTCCCCGCAACGTTGCAAGCAGCACAAGCGGCACCGAGATCGCAGACGTCGCCAACACCAGCATGCGACCGAGCATGCCGCGTGCACAGAAAGCACCAGCGGTCGTACCCAGGAAGAAAAGCAGAAACAGCAGTCCGGACCGCCCATCCTGCCAACCCCATCGGCGCACCAGAAACGGCAGCAGCGTGCCGGGCAGAACCAGGCCTACACCTGTCATTCCGAATAGAAGATAGATAGCGACAGGCCATCGAGCCGTATTGGTGAATGCGCTCTGTGCCTCACGGAGGCGATTCAAGCCGGACCGCTCTCCGCTCCGGTCCGCGCCATGGTTGAGGAGCGCACGACCAGCTCCGGCGCGACCATGATCTGCCTGGCGGAAAGCCGTGTCTCCGTGTTCCCGGTCAGGGTCGCAAGGACCGCATTCGCCGCAAGAACACCCATGTGGTGCAAGGGCTGCCGCACCGTGGTCAGAGTCGGCCGGTGAATACTTGCTAGCGCGATGTCGTCGAAGCCCAGAACCGACACATCCTCCGGAACGGAAAGCCCTGCGTCGAGCAGAGCGTTGATCGCTCCAATTGCAGACATGTCGTTAAAGGCGAAGATCGCGGTAAATTCCCCGCCCTGCTGCAGCAGCCGGTGAGCCGCGCGATAGCCGGGCTCGCTGGTCGGCAAGTCTTCTTCCATTTGGGCGACAAGGTCGGGCGTAAGCGAGAGGCCAAGTGATGTGACAACGCGTTCGATCGCCTTCCAGCGAACCTCGGTCTCTGAGCTGAATGGCTGGCCCTTGATGATGGCGATGCGCCGATGGCCGAAGGCGTAAAGATGATCAAGGGCCATCTTCGCAGCCTTGTCGTTATCGAGCACGATGTTCGTGACATATGGGTGCGCATCCGGGCAGGACACTGTGACCGTCGGGATCGGTCCAAAGAGCGGCAGCGCTGTATCGACCGCGATTACCGCATCCACCGCTCGCTCGGCGAAGAGGCGCTCGGAGCGCGCCAGTACCTCCGCACGATGATGGTCCGTGATCATCATCATCGCGTAGCCGGCGGCGGAAAGCGTCTCCTCGATGCCGGCGAGCACCGCTGCAGCGTAGCCTTCGGAGATTTCCGGAATGAGTACGCCGACACTGGTGGACTGACCGCTACGCAACGACCGCGCCAGCTGGTTCGGCCGGTAGTTGAACTCGCGCGCCGCGGCCAGAATGCGCGTCTGCGTGGCCTTGGGAATCGCTTGCGCTGCAGGCGAGCCGTTCAGCACCCGCGAGATGGATGCCATGGACAGCCCCAGGTGCTCGGACAAGGTCCGGAGCGAGACAGTGGTGCTCCTGCCGCTTGCGGCAGGTCCGGCGTCGGTGGCTGGCCTGATCATGGTTGGAATGCCCTATTAGAGCAGAGTCGGAGCAGAGCAGGTCGGTCGAAACAGCGCTGGTCCGGGCCGCTTGACATCCATGGAGCAGAAGAGCGATAGTCGGCGAGGCTTCAGCGCAAAGGTTTGCACGGTTCCCCCCGTCCTGTTATGCAAACCTTTGCACGAATCCGGAGGCTTCCCATGTCCGTTCTAAATCCCTCTCTCACGAAGAAGGGCTCCTTCCACGCCGGCCGGTCCGCCCTGCTGGCATCGGTTGCGGTGATCGCACTGGCGCCCGCAGCTCACGCGCAGTTCCGTGCATCCATTACTGGCACCATCACCGATCCAACCGGCGCAATCGTTCCTGGCGCCCAGGTCACGCTGGTCGACACCCAGACCGGCAAAACGCTGCAGGCGACCACCAATGGCGCCGGCGTGTACAACTTCAACGCCCTGCCTCCCGACACCTTCACGCTGACGGCAGCCATGGCCGGCTTCTCGACCAAGACGATCAACAACCTGACCATCACGCCCGAACAGGCGAACAACATCAACGTACAGCTGGTGGTGACCGCGACCAATACCACAGTGGACGTCAGTGCCGATGCAGTGTCGCCGCTCGAAACGGCGACGGCGTCGATCTCCGGAACGATCTCGGCGAATGAAATCCAACACCTACCGGCCGCGGGACACGACATCTATCAGCTGGCCCAACTGGCGCCGGGCTCGTTCGGTGATGGACAGCGCAGCGCAGGTGGTGGAACGAACACCTTGCCCGGCCAACAAGGTCCCGGCGGTTCCAGCAACACGCAGGGGATTTTCGCTACCGAAAATGGCGCGCAGGTGCTTGGTAATGGCGGACAGTATGAAACGAACGGCTTCAGCATTGACGGCATCAGCACCACGTCCGCGGTGTGGGGCGGCACGGCCATCATCACGCCCAACGCCGATTCGGTCGACAACCTGAAGATCACAAGCAACGGCTACGACGCGGAGTTTGGACGCTTCAGCGGCGCCAACCTGCAGGTGACCACCAAAAGCGGAACCAACCAGATTCACGGCAGCGCGTTCTTCCGCGCGGTGCGACCGGGCCTGAACGCGTTCAACCGGTACAACGGGCCGAGTTCGCTGTCTCCCTTCACACTAGGAGCGGGCGTGGCGGACAACAATGTGAACCGTGCGGCGGCGCACGGGCTGGTACGCGACACGGCCCGGTACAACGACATCGGCGGCAGCATCGGTGGTCCAGTCTGGAAAAATAAGGTTTTCGCGTTTTTCGCCTACGAGACGATTCGCAACAACTCCACCTCTGTCCAGAACTACTGGTATCCGACTTCGCAGTATCTGGCTCTTGCGCCAAGCGGGTCACTGGCCAATCGATACAGCATGGCGAGTGGCAGTAACCTGGTCGGAACGAACACCGCCATTACTTCGACCTGTGCCGCTGCCGGCCTGACAGAGGGTGCCGGTTGCCAGACAGTGAGTGGCGGCATCGACATCGGTTCGCCACTGAAAACCGCGCGCGGAACGCAGGATCCAACCTACGTGAGCAACTCGCAGCCGGGTGTGGGCGGCGGCCTGGACGGCATACCCGACCTGATCAATTACCAGAGCTCCACGCCACAAAGCATTACGGAAGTGCAGTACAACGGCCGCATGGACGCAGATGTAACACAGAAGGACCACCTTGCTTTCGCAATCTACTGGCAGCCGCAGTCGACGGATGATATTAACGGCCCGGCGTTTGCGTACAACACATACCATCACACTCAGATCAATGAGGCGTTGTCGCTGATTTACAATCACACGTTCTCGCCGACGCTGTTGAACGAGGCGCGCGCAAATGCGGCAGGCTGGCGCTGGAACGAATTAGCGGACAATCCAGGTGATCTGTTTGGGTTGACTCGAACCTCGATCAATACACCGGGATCCACCAACAACGGGAGCGAGCAGTTCGCGCAAATCGGCACTCCCGGTCCCAGCCACCTGAATCAATGGACCTTCGGCTATAAGGATGTTGCCACCAAGATCATTCGAACTCACACGATCAAGTTCGGCGGCGATGCAACACAGCTGCATTACCTGCAGGACTCGCCCTACGCAGCTCGACCGACGTTTGACTTTGCAAACGTCTGGACCTTTCTCAACGATGCGCCCTATGGGGAGACTGGTCAGTTCGATCGCTTCACCGGAGTGCCGTTCGACAACCGCTTCGACATGCGTCAGTGGATCACCGGCGGTTTTGTGCAGGATGACTGGAAAGCCACGCCGAACCTGACTCTGAATCTGGGCGTTCGCTACAACTACTTCGATTCGCTGTACTCCAAAGAGAACAACCTGCCGCACGTGGTGTACGGTTCTGGCGCTTCGACCTTTACCGGCCTAAGCCTGATACGCGGTGGCAACGCATGGGTGCCGCAGAAGGGGAACGTTGGTCCGCAGATCGGATTTGCCTACAATCCGGAGATGTTTGCGCGGCGCGTTGTGGTGCGCGGCGGGTATGGCCTGAACTATAACCAGCTTGAGATTGCGCTCTCCGCAAACTTGTTCAACAACCCAGGTGACTCGGTAACGCCCAACTTTGTAGGCACGCCACAGGCTGCCGATCCGCGAATCGTCTATAACCTCCCCCAGGATCTAACGCAGATCTTTGGCTTTGCTTCGAACCCGAACACCATCACGAATTATGGTGGCAATGGTCTACCGACAAGCACGGGATTGCGGCTGACCACTGTTCCCGATCACAACAAGACGCAGCAGGTAAACCACTATTCGCTGGAGGTACAGGGCGATCTGGGCTACCACATGGTCGCGAGTGCGACGTATGAAGGTAGCGCGGCGCGGCACCTGGTGTACCACGAAGACCTGTACACCCGTGGCGCCTATCTCGGACAGGCGTTCAATCCGCAAATCAATTATGTTGAGTCGTTCAGCGATAGCGGTCAGTCAAACTTCAACGCGCTCATTCTGGACTTGAAGCACAACATGGCCCATAACTTCAGTGTGGACGCGAGCTACACCTGGGCCAAGAGCATGGACGATAACTCCGGCCCGTATACCATGGACCCGTACAGCTACAACCCTGTGTATCTTCGCGCCCGCTCCGACTTTAATGTCAACAATGCATTCAAGGTATACGGGGTGTACTCGCCCAAGTTCTATTATGGAGACAATCGGTTTGCGAAAGTAGCGCTGAACGGCTTCAATCTCAGCGGCATTTACAACCTTCACAGCGGCTTTCCGTGGTCGCCAGTGGTGAATTACAACACGCAAGCCTACTACATCGGCAGCAATTATACCCAGCTGCGTCCGACGCAGTATCTGGGCGGCGCTGGCCACAGCACGTCTAACAATGCGTTCGAGAGTACCGGCCTTAGCAGCAACTTCGCAAACGGTGGCCGGGCGTACTACGCGGCCTACGCTGCTGCGCAGTTGCAGCCGTCAGCATTCCCAGCCACGCCGACCTTCTACCCGGTTCCCGGTGTCAGCCGGAATAGCCTGACCGGTCCGCATTACCAGGACCTGGACGCGACCGTGACCAAGTCCTTTGGTCTCCCGAATAAATACCTGGGCGAGCGGACAGGGCTGGAGTTCCGCGTCGATGCGTTCAACGTCCTTAACATCACTAACCTAAGCCCAAGCATCAACAACGATATCGACGGCACCACCTTCGGTACTTCGAGTGGCGGCTTAGCCGGACGCCAGGTGCAGCTCCAGGCGCGCATCAGTTTCTAGAATCGCGTCTCCACTCAACAGCAGGGAGAGTGTGCGGCCCGGCACTCTCCTTTCGCTTTGCCGACCAAGTTAACTCCGCAGCAGCGTCTTGCGGATGGACATATACGTTTAGGACCCAAGCTCATGAAAAGCTGGCAAGCCGGTGTTCACTCCTTTGCCTTGGCCGCACTGCTGTGCGGTGGCGTGCCACTTCGCGCGCAACAGCAAGCGCCGATCCAGGAGCACATTGCCATCGACGCCACCGCCAAGACCACACCGTTTCCTCACTTTTGGGAGCAGACGTTTGGATCGGGGCGCGCCATTCTTTCGCTGCGCGAAAGCTATCGGCAGGACCTGAAGCAGGTCAAGGATGCAACCAACTTCGACTCGATTCGCTTTCACGGCATCCTGATGGACGAGGTTGGCGTGTATGACCCGGACCGCATGACGCGAAACCCGGGTCTGGCGGCGCAAAAGGCGAATGACGCTTCGATTTACAACTTCAGCTACGTGGATCAGATCTACGATGGCCTGCTCGACCGTGGCGTGCGGCCGTTTGTCGAACTCAGCTTCATGCCGCGCAAGATGGCTGCCGATCCCAGCATCACGCAAGCCTTTTTCTACCGGCCGATCGTGTCGCCGCCCCAGGATTATGCGAAGTGGGATGCGATGATCACTGCCCTCGCCCAGCACCTGGTAGAGCGTTACGGTGTGGACGAGGTAGCTCACACCGCGCGTGCACTGAAATCCGTGTCGCCGCGTCTGCGTGTTGGCGGACCGGCGACAGCCCAGGCCGCGTGGGTGCCGGACTTCATCCGCCACGTACACGACAACCATGTGCCGGCCGACTTTGTGTCCACACACGTCTATGCGAACGACACGGCCAAAGACGTCTTCGGCACCAACGAGGACATTCCGCGTCGCACCATGGTGTACCGGGCGGTCAAGAAAGTACACGATCAGATCGCCGCTTCGTCCATGCCAGAGCTTCCGCTTGTCTTCAGCGAGTACGGCGCCAGCTACTCCAATGAACCGAACGTGACCGATTCGCCCTTCATGGGGCCGTGGCTGGCGAACACCATCCGCCAGGTCGACGGCATCGTGCAAAGCATGGATTACTGGTCCTTCAGCGATGTCTTCGAGGAACAGGGTGTGGTGCGGACGCCGTTCTATGGCGGCTTCGGCATCATCGCCGCAGATAGTATCCCGAAGCCGTCGTTCAACGCATTTACTTTGCTACATAAGTTAGGCACGCAGCGGATTGCACTCACGTCAGAGAATGCGCTTGCGACGAGTGACACCGGCGGCGCGCTTACGGTGGCTTTATGGAACTACGCGCCACCCGGTGGCGAGGGCGCAACTTATACGGTTGCAACAGGACCCGCTGGACCGGACCGCACCTATGTAGTCGATTTGAACC
>CAXUEG010000169.1:0-6749 GCA_964249935.1 uncultured Terriglobus sp. | reverse complement strand
CGGTAAGGCCCATGTCGCATACATTCCGAAGGGCAAGGTCATCGGCGTGAGTAAAGTAGCGCGCCTGGTTGACGTATTTGCGCGGCGGCTTCAGGTACAGGAGCGAATGACGAGGCAGGTAGCCGACGCGATTGTGGACGCCATCGATCCAAAGGGTGTTGGCGTCATTCTGGAGGCGCAGCACCTGTGCATGATGATGCGCGGCGTGGAAAAGCAGCAATCGATAACGACCACATCGGCGATGCTTGGTGCGTTCCGGAACAGCCCGCAGACCCGCAACGAGTTTCTCTCGTTGGTGCGGAGACCGCAAGCGCTTTAGCACGGCTCTGCGAACGTTCGGCGTACCAGTCGGCTTACTCTGAACGCATGCGGCTTTACGCGCGCGTCGCTATCCCGGCTATCGCTCTGGCGTGTGCGCTTCTCATCGTCGCGTTCGCTGTCGCTTACTTGCGCCGACTGTATTGTGAACCGATCACGCGTGTCGTCGTAGCAGACGGCCGCTTCCATCCGGTCGGACGCATCTGGCGGAGGCTGGGTGAGGCACCCGACCCAGAGGAACTGACGGCGACGGGCGTGAATGCACCCCGAACCCTATTTCGCTCCGAACCGGATGGTGCGCTTGCAGTTCTGTACCGTGCGCCGGTCAGCGGAGGCGACGTGCTGCTGCAACTCCGCACGACGAGGCAGTCTTGGTTGCTGCCGGTGCGAACGGTGCCGTCCTGGACGGATCGTGTGGGCGACGGCTTGCCCGACGCATTGCGGCTGCACGACGCGGAGGACCGTTTGCGGTTTCGCCGCTGGTTTACCGCGCTGGCTGAGCAAGCAGCGACTGTATCCACCGATCATCTGCCGGCTGAGATCACAGACTGCAGCGCTCTGCTTCGCTACAGCTATCGGCTTGCGCTCATGCAGCATGACGATCGCTGGTACAAGCAGTTTGCGCCAGGCACCATGCCGGCGCTGCCCAGCGTAGAGCAGTGGAACTACCCGGAGACGCCGCTGGCTGCGGGACTGTTCCGCGTGACGCCGGCGCATGCAGCGAGGCCGCAAGCGTCTGATTTCGCCGAGTTCGCCGACGCCAAGACTTTGTACAGCCGCAACAGCTTCCGCATTGGACGTGACGTGCGCGTTGCGCAACCAGGCGATTTGCTCTTCTTTCACCAGCTTGAAGGAGAACAGCAGTATCATTCGATGATTGTCACTGGGGATGGCGGCGCTTGGGTCGTTTATCACACAGGTCCAAATGGAACAGGGTCTACGCGCACTCGCGGCGAGATGCGTCGCGCCCGCATTGCCGATCTGCTGCAACATCCCGACCCGCGCTGGCATCCCACCGCGAACAATCCCAACTTCCTGGGCGTATTCCGATGGAATTTGCTTCGCGAGGACTGATGCAGCAACGCTGCGCACAGCAAAGCCCTTCGAAAAGGAGCGTCCTACAATCTTTGTGCGTGCTGCTCGCGGTACTATGTGCAGCGCCATCGATGGCTCTGCACGCTGCGGAGCCTTACTTCACTCTCAGCACAAACAAGAGTTTTGCGCCAGGTGACAGGCCCAAGCTGCACCTTTACACGCACGACGTGGACGCGCTCGAGTTTCGTGTCTACCGTGTTCAGAATCCTGAAGCCTTCGCGGCGAAACTGCAGGAGATGCACAGCTTCGGCGACCCTTCACACGCGTGGAAGGTGGATGAGCAGGTGGACGAAACGACCTGGCTTGAGCGCTTCCACGACTGGAAGGGGGACCTCTGGTACGACATCAAAGAGTTTTTCAGAACGCAATTTTCCAAGCCGACACGCGATGCGTTCAAGACTAAGCAGTCAAGCCTGGCGCGGCGGAGCACGATTGTAGACGCAGCGCAATTTGCGCAAATCCCCATTCTTAATGGGAAGCAATTAGTCGCACGTTGGCGATTGCGAGTGCCCGTAACCTTTGTGTCGGACAATCAGATCCTGCCCATCGACGCGCTCGGCCGCGGCATGTATCTGGTGGAAGCGACGGACGGTCACCTGAAGGCATACACGCTCCTGCTCGTGAGTCAGACCGCGCTGGTAACTCGGCTTGTCCACGGTCAGGTCGTGTCCTTCGTGGTGGATCGCGCAAGCGGCGCACCGGTCGCGGGTGCCTCTGTCAGCATGCAACTGGCGGACGACGCCATCGTGCACAAGAACTCCGCTGCAGACGGAACGGCGGTTTTTGACCGCGGCCCTGCCTCGGCCGAGAGCGAGACGACGGATACAGAAAGCGGACAGAAGTTCTGGTTGATGGCTCACAGTGGGGAAGATGTCGCCCTCAATGCGCCGTTTTCCTACAGCTTCACACAGGCTGCTGAGAGTGGCTCGGTCGCCTACGTGTATACGGATCGGCCCGTGTACCGCCCCGGCAACACAGTGCACTTCAAGGCAATTTTGCGCGACCGCTCCGGGAACAATCTAGTAGTTCCTGCGGCTGGCCGGATTCACGCGAAGGCCGTGGACGAAGCCGATAAAACCTTGCTGGAAGCAGACTTGCCGCTGTCTGCCATGGGCACCTTGCAGGGTGACCTCATGTTGCCTGCCGAAACCGGCCTGGGCTATGCACGCATCACGCTGACGCGTGGCGAGAGCGACGACACCTTAGGTGCCGCAACCTTCCGTGTCGAGGAGTACCGCAAGCCCGAGTACCAGGTGCATTTGTCCGTGCTCAAACAGAGGCTGCTGCAAGGCGAAAGCAACAGCGCCACCATCGAAGCCAAATACTTTTTCGGTGAGCCCGTCGCGAACGGCAGAGTTAAGTACCGCGTTTACCAGAGCCGGCATTACTGGTGGGGTGATCCGGCCGAGGCGGATGATGATGATTCCGGCGACCAGGCCGCTTCAGACGACAGCTTCAGCTCCTCACCCGATGTTGGCGAAGGAGACCAGAATAGCGAGCAGACTGGACGGCTCGATCAAGACGGTAAGCTGACTGTGTCCATTCCGACGCGCTACTCCGACGAGGAGCGCCACGACATGGATTATGTGGTGGAAGCGGGTGTAACGGATGAGGCTGGCCGGGAGATCACAGGCCGCTACCGCTTCACGGCAACCCACGGCAGCTTTCGCGTCCATGTAGAACCGCAGAGCTACACGGTGCATGCCGGCGGCGCCACGGCGCTACGGGTAAGCGCCGTGGACTACGACGAACACCCTGTGCAGACCCGCGTGCACCTGAAGCTGGTCGAACGTGTCAGCGGAGACGAAGACGACGCGGCTACCGGAAAGACGCTTTCCGAAACAGACGTGAATACTGCCGCCGATGGCGCCGGCATTGCAACGCTTATTGCGCCCGCGTCTGCGTCGGGTTCGTTGAAGGTAGTCGCAACCGCGATCACACCGGAGCACCGCACCGTGGAGGATGACGACTACGTGTGGGCCAGCGGCAACGATGCGGGTGACGAGGACAGCGACGAGGGGCAGAAGGTACGCCTTCTGACGGATAAGAAGACCTATGCGCCCGGTGACACAGCGCACATAACGCTCGTCAGCCCCGTTGCCGATTTCCACGCTTTATTCACGGCAACCGCAAACGTGCCCGTGTTGCGCAAAGTTTTGGAGGCGCGCGGCAAGACGCTCACCTTCGACCTGCCCATCGGCAAAGAGGCGCAGCCGAACCTGACACTGGACGCTGTCTTCATCAAAGACGAAAAGATGTATCAAGGCCGCCGCGACCTGCACGTACCACCGATCCAGCAGCGGCTTCAGGTTGGAATTACGCCCGCCGCAAATGTTTTTCAGCCGGGCCAGGCTGCCATCTACGACGTGACGACAAACGACTCGCAAGGCCGTCCCGTGTCGGCAGAGCTCAGCTTCGGCGTGGTCGATGAAGCGATCTACGCGCTCTACCCCGACGACAGCGGCGACATCGTGAAGCAGCTCTACCCTGACCGCTCGCTGTATCCGGAGTACGAAAGCTCGCTGACCTACTACTTTACCGGTGAGGCCGGCACGCGATCGCCGCAGCTCGCCATGCGCCACACGCGCTACGGCCCGCAGCTGGCGCAGGTAAAGCCAAGCAATGAGGCAAAGGGTCCGCGCATTCGGAAAGATTTTCCGGATACAGCATACTGGCAGCCGGCGATACGCACCGATGCGAGCGGGCACGCGCGGGTGACGCTCACTTATCCTGACTCGCTGACGTCGTGGCGAGCCACGGTGCGCGCGATCACGGCTTCATCGCAGGCCGGGTCCACTGTGAATCGCGTGATCGTTCGAAAGAACATCATCGTGCGCATGGGACAGCCGCGCTTTGTACGCAAGGGCGACTCTCTTACGGTCCCAGTGATCGTGCACAACTATCTGACAGAGACAAAACAGGTGCAGGTCTCGCTGGACGCGACCGGCCTGGATCTGGCGCAGGCTGCTCCACAGACTGTCACGCTGCAGCCGCGTGCGGACACAACCGTAAACTACCACTTGCATGCCTCAGCAATCGGTAGAGCAACGCTCATCGCAAAGGCGATCAGCGAGGGTGAGGGCGATGCGCTACAGGTGAGCTTTCCCGTGCAGCCTGACGGCGTGAAGCAAAGCATCGCAAGCTCGGGCGTGGTCAACAACAGCGCGACGCGCGACATTGGCATCAACTTCCCGGCCGGCACAGATCCCGCAGCGCACATGCTGCGAATCACGGCCTCGCCATCCATCGCCGGTGCGCTGTTCGGCGCGCTCGATTACCTGACCGGCTTCCCCTACGGATGCACAGAGCAGACGATGTCGAGCTTTCTACCAGACGTGCTCGTATCGCAAGCGCTGGGTAAGCTCGGCGTGCCTTTGAAAGAGAGTCCTGCCAAGCTGCACGCGCAGGTGGCTGCGGGTCTGCAAAAGCTCAGCGACACGCACCACAGCGACGGCGGTTGGGGCTGGTGGCAGGAAGACGACAGTCAGGTATTCATGACAGCCTACGTGGTCAGCGGACTGCAGCAGGCTGTCGATGCCGGATATCCAGAGGCGAACTCCGGCATCGACTCAGGCGCGAACTACCTGGCGAAGCAATTGCAGCAGCATCCGCGCATGTTGCCGGACCTGCGCGCCTTTGTGGTGTACGCACTGGCACTGCACAAATACAACGTCGCTGCCCATTTAGATATGCTTTACAGCCGGCGCAACGATCTGTCCCCGCAGGCGCTGGCATACACAGGCTTAGCGATGCGGTTGGCGAAAGACAGCCGAAGCGGCGAGATGGCCGACCTGCTCGCAAGCAAGGCAAATGTGCAAGGTGAGCTGGCAAGCTGGACTGCCGACCGCAACAACCTGCTCGATGTCGACACGAACGAGAGTGCCTCTGCAACCGCGTTCGCGCTCAAATTCCTGCTGGAGGAGCGCCCAAATTCACCGCTGCTGCCGAAGGCCGCACAGTGGCTGATGCTCCGCCGGGATGGAGGCGAGTGGTGGGGATCGACGCAGGACACCGCCTTTGTTCTGTACGGCCTCACGGATTACGTCGTGGCAACCCACGAGCTGGATGCGGACCTGGACGTGGACATCAGCGTGAACGGTGCGCCTGTCGCACATCGCCACTTTGATCGCGGTGACGCTCTGCACGGCACTACGTTCGCCGTGACGATCGAGGCCGCCCACCTGCAGCCTGGTAGGAATACAGTTCACATCGCAACCCATGGAAGCGGGCGCGCGTACTGGTCCGTGCAGACCAGCTACTACTCCACGGTGAAGTCCGGCTACCAGCAAGGCACCATGCAGCTTAATCTTGCGCGTGACTACTTCAAGCTCGCGCCGAAGCAGGACAATGGTCACGTTGTCTACACATTACAAGCGCTGAACGGTCCGGTGCAGCAGGGCGATATTCTGGCAGTGCATCTTGGTGTGACCGGTTCACCGCAGAAATACCTGCTCATCGAAGACCCGATCGCCGCCGGGACGGAATTCGTGCGCAATCGCGGCAGCTATACGATCCAGGGCCGGCCCGACACCTGGAGCGACTGGTACACGCGACAAGAGTTCCATGACGACCGTGCGGCTTTCTTCAGCACAACGTTCACCCAGCGGCAAGACCTGTTCTACCTGGTGCAGGTTGTAAACGCAGGCAGCTTCGCCGTGAGCCCGGCGCGGGTCACGCCCATGTACCAGCCAGGGGTGCAGGCAACGACGGATGCGTTGCATTTAGACGTGCCAGAGGTGGCGCGGTGAGGCGGCGGCCCGGTCTGCTTGCGGCAGCACTGCGGCGTGTGCGCGCAGCAGTATTGCTTCCGTTGCTTGGTGGCAATCTGCTGCTGTTTGTGGCGGCCGTGCTTGCCCTGCTAATACCGGATTCGCATGGATGGCAGCTTCTGCTGTCGTTCCTTCTTGCGCTCGGCTTGGTCTCAGGCCTTCTGCTTTGGAATGCTCTTGCAATGCGGCGCTTGCGCGCACGGGCAAGCACCGTCCCGCTCTGGACGGCAGCGCTGCTGCTAGGGGCGTGGTTGCTGCCCGCCATATTGCTGTTTCATGGGGCGGGCTTCGTCGAGCCGGCGATCGAGACGCGCGCCGGCTATTGGAACTCGCAGCTCTCAAATAGCATGAGGCACCTGCTGACCTACGAACGCCTGGTTACCTTGCAACAAGTGACGCTCAATGCGTTCCGCTGGGTACTTCTTCCCGCGCTGTTGCTGCCGTTCGCCATCCAGACCGCGACGTTCGGACTCGATGCAGGTGCACTTGGGCGTGCTTTCCGCGTCGCACTCTCACGACACCATTGGGGTACAACGATTATGACGCTCGGCGTTGCTGGATGGCTTG
>CAXUEG010000168.1:6077-6756 GCA_964249935.1 uncultured Terriglobus sp. | reverse complement strand
CCTGTACGTGAACGGCCCGCAGCTTGGAACGGTCAGTCTGTCCGGCACGGGCAGCGCGAACAGCTGGGCAGACAAGACGACGCTCCTCTACCTGAACAAGGGAATCAACCGCATCGCCTTCGGCGCGAACAGCTCCAGCAACGGTGTGCAATTGGACTACGTCAACGTCTCATCGGCGAGCGGAACCGTCACAACGTACGAGGCGGCGTCCAGTGCAAACACGCTCGGCGGCACCGCTGTGCGAGAGAGCAACTCGCACGCGCCCGGTGGCACCGATGTTGGGTACGTCGGCCAGGGCGCTGCAAATTATCTGCAGTTCAACAACGTGAACGTGCCATCGTCGGGAACGTATCGCATGACCGTTGCATACTCGAACGGCGAAACCTACTCCGGACCGCAGGGCGGAGCCGTCTTTCGCTCGGCGCAGATCAGCGTAAACGGCGGCACGGCCTCCCAGGTCTTCTTCGACAACACGGGGGACTACAACACCTACCAGGAACTGACCACCACCGTGCAGCTCAACAGCGGGAACAACACCATCCGCTTCTACAACAGCGCTACCAGTCCCAATCCCAATATCGAGTCTGGCTGGGCGCCCGTGCTGGCAACCATTCAGATCGCGAATGCCGAATAGGAGAGCCCCGGTGAGCTTGAAACATTGCTGTACGCGGTGGTCAAT
>CAXUEG010000168.1:5060-6067 GCA_964249935.1 uncultured Terriglobus sp. | reverse complement strand
TGTTCCGACCGTGTCCTGGAGAAGCCATACCCAGCGTGGTGGTCGGCGTCGATCACCGAGTCACCTTCAACCTCTATGCACCGGCCGCCAGTACTGTCACAGTGGGCGGCTACTTCACCATGTGCGGCCCGGCAGCGGCACTCATCAGGGGCGCTGACGGCTTCTGGAGCTACACCACGCCGGCGCTTCCACCCGATTCCTACACCTACAACTTCACGGTCGACGGGGTCGGCATCCTCGACCAGCGCAATCAGAACTTTCGCGACAACCCGAATTCGCTCTTCAACTGGTTTGACATGCCTGGACCCGAAACCGCGTTCATGGCGCTTCGCAACGTGCCGCATGGCCGCGTGGAAGCGGTCATCTATCACTCGACGACGCTGAATGCCGAGCGCCGCATGCATGTCGATCTCCCTCCTGGTTTTGAGTCGGTGAAGGGCAAGCTTCCCGTGCTGTACCTGTTGCACCGCTACGGCGACAACGACATCTCGTTTACCACCGCGGGCAAGGTGCCGCTGATACTGGACAACCTCTATGCCGAAGGCAAGGTGAAACCGATGATCGTGGTGATGCCCAGCGGCCACGTGGATGGTGTGCCGCGCCGCGTTTTCACCATCGGACCGTCTGACGAGTTCTCAAAGGATTTCCTGACGGACCTTGTGCCGTACGTGGAGCACACCTACCCGGTCTCCACGCGCCGCGAGGACACTGCGATTGCAGGCTTTTCGATGGGCGGCGGCCAGGCTCTGAATCTGGCGCTGTGGTACCCCGAGCGCTTCGGATACGTGTATCCGATCAGCACCGGATATTTTCCCGCGGGTGCCCAGGAACTGGATGCCACCCACGGTGAGGTGTTGCGCAACGTCGCTGCCCACCCCTACAAACAGTTCATCTTCGGCAAGGGCCGGGCCGACACGATGCTTGCGCCAAACACCGCTGCCACGCTGCAGCTCATGGACAAGTACGGCATACCGCACGAGTACCGCGAGATGGATGGAGCCCACTCC
>CAXUEG010000168.1:4448-5050 GCA_964249935.1 uncultured Terriglobus sp. | reverse complement strand
AAGATCGCCACCGACGTGATCGCGCGGCACATGCGCCAGCGCGGCGGCGACGTGCCGGGCACGAACGAGGCCCACTCCTTCGTCTTCTCGCGGCGATTTCTCGCCGCCGTGTTTCCCGGCATGTTTCGTTAGGGCGCGTCTGTATGCGCCGCCTCGGCTTGATTTCTCGCCGAGGCACAGGGATGCGTGAGCAGGCGCCTAGAGGGGAAGCACGAGGCCGCCACACTGTATAGTTCGTGCATGCCTCTGCGGATGAAGGACATCGCGAATGACCTGGGCCTGTCCATCGTCACCATCTCAAAGGTGCTTCGCAACCACCCCGACATCAGCCCGGAGACCCGCGAACGTGTCCTGAAGCATGTGGAGGCGCGCGACTACCATCCCAATACCCTGGCCCGCAGCCTGGTTACCGGTCGTAGCTACCTCATCGGCCTGGTCGTGCCTGACCTGCTGCACCCCTTCTTTGCCGAGATCGCCAAGTCCCTTTCGCTTGCCATACGCGCCGAGGGTTACTCGCTGCTGATCTCCTCATCCGAGGAGGACCCGAAGCTGGAGGAGCAGGAGATCCGCCAGCTTCTCGCGCGCAACATTGACGCGGTCGT
>CAXUEG010000168.1:3945-4438 GCA_964249935.1 uncultured Terriglobus sp. | reverse complement strand
CCTCAGGGGAACGCTTTGCGACCATGCGCGACAACCGGAAGCCCGTGCTGCTGGTGGACCGCAACTTCGGCAATCCCGATGACACCTTTGTCGGCGTGGACGACCGCGCCTCGGGACGGCTCGCCACCGAGCACTTGATTCAGATGGGCTGCCGCCGCCTCGCCCACATCGGCGGCCGGCCCAACAGCACTGGCTCCCAGCGCCTTGAGGGCTATCGCGATGCGCTCGCATCCCATGGCATTCCGTTCTCACCCAGCATGGTCGTGCACCGCGATAATGTCGACACGGAGAGCACGGAGCAGGGCGCGGAGGCGGCGCGGCAACTCCTGTCGCGCAAGCACCGTCCAGACGGCATCTTCTGCTACAACGATCCTCTGGCCATCGGCGCCATGCAGGTCATCCTGAACGCCGGCTTCCGTATTCCGCAGGACGTTGCGCTGATCGGCTGCGGCAACCTGCATTACGACGAATCGTTGCGTGTCCCGCTGTCCAG
>CAXUEG010000168.1:2944-3935 GCA_964249935.1 uncultured Terriglobus sp. | reverse complement strand
GACATGATCCAGAAGAAGGGCGAGCGTTCCGCGGAGAGCGTGGTTCTGCCGCCATCACTGAAGGTTCGTGCATCGTCGAACCGACTCGGCTGAAGCGGCGGAACCAACCGCCGCGAAGGCCCGGTCTTCTGCGTAGTTCCTGCTCGAAGACCGCGCGCGGCTTACGATTGATCTCACCGGCCTAGTTCGACACCTTCCACAAGACGCTTGCATGTGGCCGCAGTGTCACGTGCACACGGTCGGCGCGGCCGGCATCCTGGTGCGTCCACAAATCCCGCAGCGCCGGCCGGGTGTAGGCAAGGCCGACCGCGCTCCACGGCAGGTCGACCGTGATCTCCGCATCGCCTGTGTTGAAGAGGCCCAGATATTTTGTTGACCCGTCCGGCGCATCCGCGGTCCACGCAATTGTGGTGCCGTTGCGGTAGGCCTCGCGACCGTTGTCGCTGTGCTGATTCACGGCAAGGACTTCGTCATTGGTCAGCAGTGAATAGGTGAACGCATCGCTCGTCGGCAGATCGCCACCCATCATCAGCGGGGAACGGAAGATCGACCACAGCGACATCAGCGTGTGCTGCTCGTCTTCCGTCAGCAGACTCTTGCGGTCGTTGCCACGCTCGGCGCGGATGCCGATGTGTCCCAGCGGCAGCATGTCTGCGTCGGGAAAGCCGTTCGCGTGGACCTTGCCCTGCCACTTCTCGACCAGGTCGAACTGCGCCTTTACGTCGCTCCACTTGTCCCAGAAATCGTCTGAGATGCGCCACAGCTGTGCGTTTGTCTTCAGGTGGTCGTATTGCTCCACCGGTGCAGGACCGGGAGAGAGGCTCAAGACAATCGGTCGCCCTGACTTGTCGAGCGCCGTGCGCAGGGCATGGATCTCCGCGGCGTGGTACGGCCGGCTCATGTCATCCGCCTTGACATTGTCGACGCCCCAGCTTGCGTACAGCTTGGCAATGGAATCGTAGTACGCCTGGCCACCCGGCTTGGTCACATC
>CAXUEG010000168.1:0-2934 GCA_964249935.1 uncultured Terriglobus sp. | reverse complement strand
TGTCTTCCATGCCTTGCCAGTGGCAGACGTCGACTTTGTCAGCCACATCCGCCGCGTGATACGGCGTGCCCAGGATTGGCAGATTCTTGTCGACCGCCTCGCGTGGTATGCCGCGCATAATGTGAATGCCAAACTTCAATCCGTTTCTATGCACATAGTCGGCCAGTGGTTTGAACCCGGCGCCGTTTGCGGCGGATGCAAAGCGCGTCGGCGACGGCACAAAGCGGCCGTTCGCGTCCATGTCCACGCGGCCCCGTGCGATGTAGCCGTGCGCGTGCGCATCCGGCTGGTACCACTCGATGTCCACCACGATGTACCGCCAGCCTGAGGCCTTCAGCTTGGTCGCCATGGCATCCGCATTGGCCTTGACCTCGTCTTCGCGGACCGCAGGCCCATAGCTGTCCCAGCTGTTCCATCCCATGGGCGGCGTGGGCGCGAGCATTTCCTGCTGTGCGTTCACAGGGTTAGAGGTGAAGAGTGGCATGAGAGCGGCAAGCGCGACGATGTGGAGCATGCGGGTCATTGCAGTCCTGTACCGGCCGGGAACGCGAAATGCGAAACTTGCGAAATCCCGCCTAGTTAGCGTTTACTATGCACCTGACAGGTAACGGATGCGCTCTACCGTTGTCAAGCCGAGGTGTTAATGCCGTCCCTTCCGTTTCGCTGTCTCGCCGTTACATCCGCTCTCTGGGCCGCGTCCGGCATGGTGCAGGCACAGCAGTTCGGCCCCATGCTCACGGGCGGACCTCCGCCATCGTCGCGGTCCATTGCAGGCGAGCCTGCCCCCACCGTCTCGCCGCTCACGCTGTGGTATCGCCGCCCGGCGGCGACCTGGACCGATGCCCTCGCAATCGGCAACGGACGGCTCGGCGCGATGCTTTTCGGGAATCCCGATCACGATCGATTTCAGCTGAATGACATCACCGTATGGTCTGGCGGCCCCATGCCCAACGCAGACCGGCCCGGTGCATCCGAGTGGCTGCCCTCCATCCGGGACGCGCTGAAGCAGGGCAAATATGCGCTTGCGACCAAGCTGGTGCGCGAGCACATGACCACCACGGGCACGGGTGACAGCGAGTACTGGCCGTCGTACGAAACGCTGGGCAACCTGGACTTTGAGCACATCCTGCCAGCGGGCAATGTTACGCAGTACCTCCGGACGCTGGACATACAGAACGCGGTCTCCGCGGTGAGCTTTACCGCGGGCGGCGTGAACTTCCGGCGCGAAAGCTTTGCCAGCGCGCCCGATCACGCCATCGTCAGCCGCTTCGCCGGGGACCGCAAGGGCAGCATCAGCTTTACGGTACCGCTGTCCCGCGTGGCCAGTGCGAACATCACTGCGCAGGGCGACGACACTCTGGTGATGAAAGGCGACACGACATTCCCGCCGCAGCCGGCACAGCCTGCCCGGCCCCCTGTTACCGAGGGTCCGCGCAAAGGCTTTCCCGGCCGCCCTGCCACGCCGGCGCAGCCGGCGCGTCCCGGCAATCTGGACTACGAGGTGCAGCTGCACATCCAGACCGTCGGCGGAAGCGTACACGCCGATGGAGACCGCCTCATCGTGACCGGGGCAGACCAGGCCACACTCGTCCTGACCACCGGAACCAGCTATGTCCTGGACTGGGACAAGCGCTTCCGCGGTGCCGATCCGCATGCAGTCGCTGCCGCCCAGATGCAGGCTGCGTCTGCGAAGAGCTACGACGACCTGCGCTCCGCGCATATCGCAGAGTACCGCCGCTACTTCGACCGCGTGCAGTTCACGCTGCCTTCCACGCCCGCCGCGAACGACGAGACGGACGCGCGCGTGCGCAACTACGGTGACGGTTCGACCGATCCTTCCCTTGCGGCGCTTTATTACCAGATGGGCCGCTATCTGCTCATCGCATCAAGCCGGCCCGACAATCCGCTGCCCTCCAACTCACAGGGCCTTTGGGGTGACGGTCTCGACCTGCCGTGGAAGTGCGATTACAAGTCCAACATCAACTACCAGATGAACTACTGGCCCAGTGAAACGGCCAACCTCGGAGAGATGCATCTTCCCGCTATCCGCTTCGACGCGGAGCTCGTCAAGCCAGGAACACACACCGCCCAGACCTACTACAACGCGCCAGGCTGGGTGGTCGCCTATACCGCAAACGCCTGGGGCTGGACGTCGCCGGGCGCGGGTATGCCGTGGGGTCCGTTCTTTGGTGGTGGCGGCTGGCTTGCGCAGGACATCTGGGAGCATTACGCCTTTTCCCGCGATCATGAGTACCTGAAGCAGTACTATCCCGTGCTGCGTGGTTCGGCGGAGTTCTACCTGAGCATCCTCCAGACCGACCCGAATGGCTTCCTGATCACCGCGCCCTCCATGTCACCGGAGAACGTGTACAAAACGGATGCGGGCGTGGTGGGCTCCGTCGTGGATGGCTCCGCGGTGGAACGCGAGATCGTGTGGGACCTGTTCACTAATACCATCGCCGCGAGCCAGGTACTGGATACAGATGCGGACTTCCGCGCAAGGCTGGTTGCGGCAAAAGCAAAGATCCGTCCGCTGGAAATCGGCAAGGCCGGACAGCTGGAAGAATGGGGGCATGACTGGGACGAGAACGCGCCGGAGAAAAATCACCGGCACATCTCGCACCTGTTTGCCGCGTTCCCGGGATGGCAGGTTTCGCCGCTCACCACGCCCGCGCTGGCCGACGCCGTGCGCGAGACGTTGCGGGAGCGCGGCGACGAGGCTACCGGCTGGAGTAATGCCTGGAAGATCAATCTATTTGCCCGGCTGCGCGACGGCGATCACGCCTTTAAGATTCTGAATGAGCAGCTGCGCTTCGCTGCCAGCGCCGGAACCGACTACCACGGCGAAGGCGGTGGCACCTACGGCAATCTCTTCGACGCGCATCCGCCCTTTCAGATTGACGGTAACTTCGGCTCAACCAGCGGCATCGACGA
>CAXUEG010000167.1:0-6779 GCA_964249935.1 uncultured Terriglobus sp. | reverse complement strand
TGTGGCACGGCACGATCGCAGCGATGGAGTAGGCCGTCAGCTCCGGGCCGGAGTTGGCCGTGGCAAACAGCGCGCGCACGCCGGGTGACGCGGTCGGAAAGCTGAGATTCAATGCCAGGGTGACGGTGCCGCCGCTCACCGAAATGCCGCTGCCCGCTCCCGAAAGCGCGCAGCCCGGCACACTCAGGCTGCCGCCACCCGCGGCGATACCGCCCGTAAACTCGTCAGAGTTGGTATCCAGAAGAAAGAAAGATGGCGTTCCCGACGAAAGATCCGCGACCACGGTGCACGGCGGCGCACCCGCGGCAGTCGCATCCAGCTCAACCGTCTTCAGGTCGGCGACGCCGCCAGCGTCCTCTAGCTTCAACGACAGAACGATGCTGCCGCCAGGGTCAACCGTCGCGTTCGCCGGTGAGAGCGCCACCACATTGGCGCCGCTACCCAGCTGCACCAGCCGCTGACTCCCGCGGCCAACGGTCAGGTAGGTGACGCGCTGGCCAGATCCACCGTTCGCAGCCGCGGTCCAGGTGAACGAACCGCTGCCGGAACCCATAGTCGTCCCGCTGAGCGACATCCAGATCGCGTTGCTGCTCGCCTTCCACGCACAGCCCGCAGGAGCAGTCACCGTAACCGTGCCGCTGCCGCCCGCCGCGCCGACAGCACTGCTGCCGCCCACACCGCTGCCCAGGCTGAACGTCGCGCAGGGACTGTCGTACTTCACGGAAACATTCAGGCCCGCGGCAGTAATGCTGTTCACCATGAGCAAGAGCGGCGAGTACGGATCGGACCAGGTGACGCCCGGAACCAGCGCACCCTTCGCGAAGTTGTTCCCCGAAGCGCTCGCCGCCATGTCCAGTGCGTACGTCTTCTCATGGTCGCCGTAGCCGTTCTCATAATGCACAACCGCACCCTGCGAAAGGTTCTGGCCAGGCACCGCGGCCAGGTTCGCCGCGTCAAACGGCCTCCCGCCGTTGCGGTACTCCAGCCAGATCCACGACGAGGACGCCCCATCGCGCAAGATGCGCAACGCACGCAGGCCGGTGCCGGTCGATGCGGGCTGGATCGTGTAGCTGCCCGCCGCGGTAATCGTGCCCAGACCGTTGGCGCTGCCGCTGTCCGGTATCCACCCCAGCAGCTTGGCGCGGTGCTCGGCGGAGTACGGTCCAGGACCGGCCGACCATGGACTTCCCATCACGGAAAAAACGTCGCCGTACTCCGTATCGATGGCGGTCACCGCACCCGTCGCCGTGACCGATCCGGTGCCGCCCACCGTACCCGGCTTGGTCGCCTGGAAGTCGATGGGCCCGAGCGAAACCGCGCCAAAGTCCAGCGTGTTCGCGTGGTTCAGGCCAAGGTTGTGGCCCAGCTCGTGCGCCAGGCTCGCCCACACACCGGTCGACGCCGTGTAGCTGGTCGCGATCGGCATCCACACCACGGAATACGGGTGCGGCACAATGCTGTCCGCGCCGTTGCACCCAATGTCCGCCAGGCCACCGAAATTGCAACTGGACGCCGGGAATCCAAGGACAATACGCGTGTACTTCGACAAATCGATCGTGTTCGACGCCAGCGTGAGCGCCGCCGCCCGCATGGCGAGGTAGGCGGCGCAGCCGTAGCTCAGCGGAAGTGTCCACGGGCCATACACATCGGCCGTGGCATAGGGCGACCCGGCCGTCATCTCCGACCATAGGCTATTCACGGAACTGCCCGGCCCGGTGATCGCCTCCTGCCACCAGGACGCGGCCCCATAGCTGCCCGGAAACGCCGGCGTGTTGTTCGGAAACTGCAGCATCAGCACGGCAGTCCGCTGCTGGCCCGTGGTCGAGCAGGTCAGCGTGGTATTCGAAGCGGGCACCGCCGCGGCCTGCAGTGCGCTGCGGTTCCGCGCCTCCGTACCGATGCTCGCGAGGGTCACAGGGGTCACGGTCTCCGCCGCCAGGTCGACGCCCAGCTGCACGCCACCGATGGTCACCCTGCGGTGCAGCAGCGCCTGCAGGCCGAACGGAACCGCCGGGTGCACGGCGACCTGTAAAGCCGTTGAGGCCTCGTGCAGCGCATAGATGCGCCCGCCTGCGCCGTGTTCAAAGTCGTCCATCTCCATGGCGGCAACATCGCCCGTGACGGCAGCCTCGTGTTCCAGATACTGCGCGTTCGCCGCGTCCTCGGCGATTAGCCGGGCGGCGACGGCGACCGGCAGCATCGTCGACCGTACTTCCTCCGGGTGCGTTTCCATCAGCTCGCGCAGCAGTGCGGCGCGGCTCTCCAGCGCGCTTGCGTGGGAACGGGAAGTGGGCGTGCGCGGGCCGGCGACCTGCGCGCTCACCACGCCGATCAGGCCCTGGTTCAGCGCGAGAATGCTCCGAGCCGTGTCGGACAGTGCCGGCGCTTCGGTCTGCCCGCACCCGCCGGCCGCCTCGGCATACGCCGTCAGCAGCAGCGACGCAAACAGGAACACAAAAATCCGTCCAAAGCGAATGGCGGCGAAGCTCTTCAGGAGAAATGGCATACAGCGTTGGTCCAGCCTCTTCGCGGTCCGCGTCGGCGAACGCCGATGCCTCCAAGGATGGCACGTCAACTCACCAAATCACGGCTTTCTATCGGAGGTTGAATACAACCTTCGTGCCATTTCGGATTAGCGGGAGCTAACCCGCAGCCGCAAGCGACCGCTGAAACGTCAAGATGTCTCGATAGACAGGCTCAGGCAAGCGACGGCAACTGCGCCTTGCGCAAGGCCGCTTCAATGTGCCGGTTCACATCCGCCTCCGCAAACTGGCTCGCAACCCGGATCGCGTTCAGGATCGCGCAATCGTTCGAGGAGCCGTGGCCAATAATGCAGGCCCCGCGCACGCCAAGCAGGGGTGCGCCGCCGTACTCCGACGGATCCAGCTTGCGCTTGAAGTTCTTGAATGCCTTGCGGCTCAGCAGCGCGCCCACCTGGCTGGTAATCGTGGACTTCAGCGTGTCCTTGAGCGAGTCGCTGACCATGCGGCCCAGCCCCTCGATCGTCTTCAGCGCCACATTGCCGACGAAACCATCACACACGGCCACATCGCAGTTGCCGTTGAACAGGTCGCGGCCTTCCACATTGCCCAGGAAGTGGTAGAGGTGTTCGCCGTTCAGCGCGCGTAGCAGCGGCAGAGTTTCGCGCGAAAGCGCATTGCCCTTGCTGTCTTCTTCGCCAATCGAAAGCAGGCCGACGCGCGGCTTGGGAATCCCCAGCACGTTGCGGGCATAGATCTGGCCCATCAGCGCGGATTGCACCAGGTTGTGCGGGTCAGAATCGACATTCGCGCCTACGTCCAGCAGCACGCATGGCGTGCTTCGCCCGTTGGGCAGCACCGTCGCCAGCGCCGGCCGGTCCACGCCTTCCAGCGTACCCAGCACCATCTTCGCCGTGGCCATGGCAGCGCCGGTATTGCCGGCTGTGACGAAGCCGCGAGCCTGGCCGTCACGCACCAGCTTCAGTCCGACCCGCATCGTCGAATCTTTTTTCGACCGGACGGCCTGAGCCGCCTTCTCGTCCATCCCGATCCACTCGGAGGCATGAACAACATGGATCGGCAGACGTTGGCCGTTCTGGTACTGCCCCAAGTACTGATTCAGGGCGGGCTGCAGGCGCTCACGGGGGCCGACCAGGTGAATGCGGACCGGAAACTGGCGGGCGGCCTGCACCGCGCCGCGGATTTCAGGCTCGGGCGCGCGATCTGAGCCCATGCCGTCCAAAACGATATCGGTCAGCATGGACGGCGGCCCCACACACGCGAAGACGTGCATCCGCGCGAGCAGGATGCACGGGTGTGGCGTTTACCAGACAAAAGGTAAAAATCGCGAGGCACTCGGCAGACAGGAGTCACCGGACTGCGCTTAGATTTCGGCCTTGGCGACCGTGATCGCGCGGCCCTTGTACTCGCCGCACTTGGGGCATGCGTGGTGGGGCAGCTTGCGCTCGTTGCAGTTCGGGCAGATGTTGCTGTTCGGTGCGGTCAGAAAATCGTGCGAGCGGCGCTTGGCGGTGCGCTGCTTGGAGTGGCGGCGCTTCGGATTCGGCATGGCGGTTCCCTTTCAACGGAAGCCTTCGGCCGCGCCGTCAAGCGCCTGCGAGGCTCCTTCTTCGAGCAAACTTGGCGGCCTCGCCTGCAAAGAGTGCGGTGCCCGCTAGTTGGCGGAAAAACCCTGCAGCGCGCTCCAGCGCGAGTCGATCTGCTTCGACCCGCAACCACAGTCACGCTCATTCCGGTTCTCGCCGCAGTGCGGGCACAGACCTTTGCAGTCTTCGCGGCAGAGCGCGCGCTCCGGCAGGCTCAACAGCACCTGCTCACGCACAACGTCTTCCAGCGAAAGTCCGCTCACTTCATAATACCCGATTTCCGTCTCGGCTTCGGTGATGGCGCGCTCCCCCAGAACGGCATCGGTGCCGGATGGGCGAAAGATCAGGTCGAAGCTCTCGGCAACGTGCTGCGGCAACGTGGTGGTGGCGCAACGGGCGCAGATCGCCTGGAAGTCGCCCTCGATCGCACCCCGCAGACGAATGTCGATCACCACGTCTTTCGGTCCGCGGTGCTCCTCGATCCGTTCCGCGCGGCCTTGGACGTGGAGTGGTCCGGTTTGCTGGAGGTCAAGAGCGTAGTCGATGGCGCCGGGCTGCAGTTGCTGGTCGATGTCGAGCGGGTCGGGATGGAGATCGTCGGGGGTGATGCGCATTGCTCTTCCAGTATCGGACGTGGCGGGGCCGATTGGCAAAGCCGGAATGCGCCGCTCTACAGAAAGTCATAGGCGGGAACGCGGCCGGGCTGCGGATTTCAGAAGCGGCCACCGCGCCGCAAAGGCCAACCTGTTGATTGTGCGTGGCTTCAACTTTGGCAATGCAGATGCATCAAGCACTGGCGGGAAGTGCGTGCGGATAGGTACTGCTGCCAAATGCAGACCAATGCACGGTGCAACAGGTCCAGCGCTTACGGTCGAGCTCCCGCCCAAACAGAGGCGAGGCCACCGTGTGACGGAACAAACGATCCTTTTTGGAGGCCAGTGACTGGCTAGCAAGAGCGCCGCCGCCGGGTGGCGCTTTTCACTGGGTGCAGGCGGCGCCTTCCTGCCTTGCGGTATCGGCACTTGTCAAAAACGTGAGGGCTGCCGTAGTATGTGGCTGCAGGGGAAGTATGCGCTGTAGCCAGGCCCAAAGGCCGCCGGCGGTAAGCTTCGATCAAAGCCACGGTCGCGTGGCAACGCACACATCAGAAAGTGTTTGAGTATCACAAGCGGGCCAGTGTGCCCGCTGGGAGTACACCGGAAGACCGGTCGCCGGCAGAGTGTAGCGCCAGGCGGACCACCGATACGGCTGATTTCTTCGCACGGCTCAGGACACAACCCAGAACGGCGATGCGACGTAACTTCCGCATCAAGTCCGCTCCGGCAGAACGCCGTATCGCAGGTGGATCGAACAGCAGCTCCCGAAGACAAGCCCGGCCGGACCGTCGCGGTTCTCCCTTGCGTGCAGGGTGAGTAACGCCCAGGTCTCGGACCGTTCCGAAGAAAGAAGAAGCATGAGCGAAGAGCAGAACGTGTCTGAGGCGCCCACATCCGTGGCGCCTCCGCCCTCGGCAGCAACCCAGTTTGAAGAGGGCGAAAGCGCCAGCAATGGTGGTGGCAATGCCGGTTCCGGCATGAGCAAAAGCCGTCGGCGCCGCCGCAAGCGAAAGAATCGCGGAGCTCAAGCCCCGGCCGGGAATGCGGGTACGGGCCAGGCAAGCGAAGCGCAGGCAGGGTCGATCGAGGCGGCAGGCGAGGGCGGCGAAAGCTCCGCAACCGTGGCCGCGCCCCCGCCGCAGCAGCGCCAGAACCATGGTCAGAACGGTTCCGGGAACAACGGCCAGCAGACCCAACAGCAGGGCGAGGGCGGTCGCCGCAAAAAGAAAAAGAAGTTCCGTCGCGCCGGCGAGGGCGGCAGCAGCGCACAGCCGCGTCCGGAGCCCGGCAACAGCCTGCAGGGCAGTCAATCCGGCCAGAACGGCATGCGCCGCAACCGCAAGCAGCAGCAGGGCCGCGGTCCCCGCAGCTTCGTCGGTCCCATGGACCACAGCTATCGTGAGGTGAACGGCAACTACGCCGATTCCCCCGCCAGCACCATTAATGTCAACGGCAACGGCGCGCATCGCCGCGGGAACCACGGCCGGCAGTTCAACGAAGACCGCCTGCCGCCTGAACTGATGCACCACTACAAGCCGGTTGCGATTCCGGAAGACGCGCCAACCCACATCTACTTCTTCATCGAAGATCTGTTCTTCACCGCAAAGATCCAGGAAGTCGCCAAGCAGCAGGGCGTAAAAGTCGCGTTCATGAAGCCGGACAAGGACGTGGTCGCGCATCTGTCCGAGCTCCACGACCATGAGCACCCGTCGCTCATCGTAATCGACCTGAACAACGCCTCGGCCAAGCCGCTCACGCTCATCCCCAAGCTCAAAGCCAAGCTGAAGAAGGGAACCTCGATCCTTGGCTTCCTCTCGCACCTGCAGGGCGACCTGAAGCAGAAAGCGGTCGAGGCCGGCTGCCACACCGTCATGCCGCGCTCCGCTTTCAGCCAGAACCTGCCCAACCTGCTGCGCCGCTACGGCGTCGACGAAGCCGAAGAGCCAAACTTCAACATGTAGCCGCAGAGTTAGGGAACCCACTTACAAAGAACAGAGGCAGACCCATGGGTCTGCGTCTGTTCTTGCGCCCGAAAGTATCGCTTCGTTTCGTGCCGCCAAGCAAATCGCTTGCCTTGCGCCTGCTGTGCTACAGCC
>CAXUEG010000166.1:4570-6787 GCA_964249935.1 uncultured Terriglobus sp. | reverse complement strand
ATCGTGTGGAACGGTCCCATGGGCGTATTCGAAATGCCGGCCTTTGCCAAGGGAACCATGGCCATCGCACATGCTGTTGTCGCCAGCGAAGATGCAACTAGCATCGTCGGCGGTGGCGATTCCGTTTCAGCCGTGCACGCGGCCGGCGTTGCCGATCGCATCAGCCACATCTCCACCGGCGGTGGCGCATCGCTGGAGTTCCTGGAAGGCAAAACGTTGCCCGGCGTTGCCGCACTCACGCAGCGTTAGTACTTCGGCATCACATTTCTGCGATAGGCTTGCCCGTCCTCACGGCCTTGCCTAACCTGCGACTACGCCCTGAGGTCCAACCATGCGCAAAAAAATCATCGCCGCGAACTGGAAGATGTTCAAGAATCCAAAGGAATCGCTCGCCTTCCTGGACGAGTTCCTGCCTCTGGTGGACGGACACGATCGCGACGAGATCCTGATCTTTCCAACAGCGACCTCACTCTCGACGGTCATCGATCGCGTCCAGGGCACCAACGTACGCGCAGGCGCGCAAACCATGCACTGGCTCAATGAGGGTCCGTTCACCGGGCAGACCTCACCAACCATGCTCACCAGCATCGGCACCACACACGTGCTGCTCGGCCACTCCGAGCGTCGCCTGTATGCGAACGAGAGTTATGAACACGTCAACTTGAAGCTGAAAGCAGCCATTGCGCACGATTTAATTCCGGTGCTCTGCCTTGGCGAAATGCTTGCCGACCGCCAGACCGGCTACACCAAAGACACCCTGCTGGCCCAGATGGGTGCGGCCCTCGCAAATTTGCCCACAGAAAAGGCTCAGACCCTGGTGATCGCATACGAACCGATCTGGGCGATCGGCACAGGATCAACCGCGACCCCGGAGGTTGCGGATCAGGCGCACGCCATGATTCGCGCGGATCTGAAAAACCGTTTCGGCCCCGTCGTTGCCGACGCGGCACGTATCCTCTACGGCGGCTCCGTGAAGCCGGACAATGTCAGCACCCTGCTTGCAATGCCAAATATCGACGGCGCTCTGATCGGCGGCGCAAGCCTCGACCCGCGTTCACTTGCTGCGATGGTGATGTACCAGGCCTAGAGCAGTCTCAAATGAGAAGGGTCCCGACATAGTGCGGAACCCTTTCGCTCCATTTACCGGTGGTGGTAGTGGTGGTAAGGACGATGGTGGTGCCGCCGGTGGTACGGCTGGCCAAAGGCCGTCGCCGTCGCACTTAAGCCCAGTCCCATCAACAGGGTCACCAAGACAATTCGAAATGCTTTCGTCACGCGTTTCACTCCCGAGGCACGATCTTGCCTTCAGTCTAAGACGTTACCATCAGGCAAGATGTTGCGTCACCACTAGTGAACAACTCCGGCTTCGCGAAACGGCCAGTACACAAACTCCGCCTTGCCATAGATCAACGGTCTCTCCACCGGACCGAACTCGCGGCTATCAAAGGAGATGGAGCGGTGATCACCCATCAAGAAATACTCACCCGTTGGTATTTTGGTCTCCGGTTCGGAACGTTCGTCGGCGTAACGAGGAGGCACATACGGCTCCGCAAGCGCCGTGCCGTTGATGAAAACGGTTCCGTGCTGGATTCCAACGCGATCTCCGGGCAAGCCAACAACTCGCTTGATGTAGCTTTTTGAAAGGTCACGCGGATACTGAAAGACAACAACATCGCCGCGATGAATCTGCCCGACCCGGTAGGCAATCTTGCTGATAAAAAGGCGGTCCTGGTCCTGCAGCATCGGCACCATGCTCGTACCTTCGACGCGTACGGGTTGGTACAGGAAGAGGATGATCAGCAACGAAGCGATGACCGCGATCACAACGTCGCGCGCCCATTCGTTCCGGCTGCTGTCGCGTCCCATGGATGCCCTGTTGACCGCGTCCCTTTCCTGCACCAAAATTCTGCCGTCTCCCCTTTTACTTTCCTCTATTCAGACGTTCGCCAACCTACAACAGCGTACTCTCGTCGCAAGTAACGTACCTCTTGCAAACCGCATCGTACGTCCGTTGCACTAGAATAAGCATGGCGAGAGACGGAGATCTTATGCCCGCAATGATTATGGAGCCAGAAGCAGGTTTGAACACCACAAACGGCAACAAAGCCGCCGATCCGGCCCGGCTTCCGAACCTCGCGACCGAGCGGCCGAATGAGGCCGCCGAAGGGCTCGACACGAAGTCAGCCATCGACATCGCCCGCATCATCAACGCGGAAG
>CAXUEG010000166.1:4277-4560 GCA_964249935.1 uncultured Terriglobus sp. | reverse complement strand
GATGCCAAAGTCGCGAATGCCGTGAGGAAGGCACTGCCTGAGGTCGCAAGAGTGATCGACCTCGTGGCGCGCAGCTTGCGCGACGGTGGACGCCTCATCTACGTGGGAGCCGGCTCGTCCGGGCGCATTGCGGCGTTGGACTCCTCTGAGTGTCCTGCGACCTTCTCGACTGCTCCGTCGCAGGTGCAGTACATCATGTGCGGCGGCCCGAAAGCACTCGCCAGCGCAGCCGATGTCAACGAGGATTCCCCCGAGATGGGTCACCGCGATATTGCGAAACGCC
>CAXUEG010000166.1:3594-4267 GCA_964249935.1 uncultured Terriglobus sp. | reverse complement strand
ATGCGAAGGCTCGCGGGGCAAAGACCGCTGCGATCGTCTGCAACCGCGACTCCGGTCTCGCCGAAGTCGCCGACATCACCATCACTGCAGAGGTCGGCCCCGAAGTCATCAGCGGCTCCACGCGTCTCAAGGCTTCGTCGGCGCAGAAGATGATCACAAACATGATCACAACCGGCGCCATGACGCGGCTTGGCTACGTCTATGACAACCTGATGGTCAACGTACACATGAAGAACGCCAAGCTGGTCGAGCGCGGTATCAATGTACTGATGCGCCTTACCGGCGCCGATCGTGACACCGCAATCCGCACCATCAAGTCCTCCGGAAAGTCCATACCGTTGGCGGCGGTCATGCTCAAAGCCGGTGTGGACAAAATGGAAGCCCTGCGCCGACTGCAAAAGGCCGATGGCAACGTCCGTCTCGCAATCGAAGATTCACGCCTGGAACTCTAGAACGGCCCGCTCTCATCGCAAACGGGGCCACCGCTAAATCGCGAACGGCTCCGTCAGGCTGCGGCTCTGCGGTGTGAACCATTCACCACCCGTCGGCGTCACGATCATGTCGTCCTCCAGGCGCACCCCAAACTCACCACGCAGATAAATCCCCGGTTCATCGCTGAACGTCATGTTCGCCTGCATGGGTGTGGTATTGCCGCGCACCAGGTAGGTCCATT
>CAXUEG010000166.1:0-3584 GCA_964249935.1 uncultured Terriglobus sp. | reverse complement strand
TTCGGAGGGATTTCTCACAATCTGCCGACACCTTGTACAGACATTTAGCATGAGCTCAATCACCTCAATCCGTACCTGAAGTCATCGTATTTGTTCCTCTGCTTGTTAGGCTGGAATGTCTCAACGTCATCACCTTGCGGGCTGCGGCGTCTACGCTCTGGCACTCCTGCCCGCTCTTCGCCGCTTCGCGTGCGGCCGTTTGCGCCCGCTTCACAATGTCAAACACGCGGTGCATCTTGTCGGTCGGCGTGCCGTATACAAAGGTCCGCGAAATATCCGAGTAGTACCCTTCCACGGTGCAGCCATCATCGATCAGTACAATCTCATTTTCGCGGATCACCTGGGGCGTAATTGAGCCATGCGGCAGCGCGCTGTACACGCCCGTCTCGCAGGACGCAAAACCGGGGAAGCCGGCGCGATTGTACCCCGCTGCCACCAGCGCGCTAAATTCGCTGGTCGCCATCCCCGGATGTCCAGCCTTCCATGCCGCCTCATACACCTGCAGGGTCACCTGATTGGCCAGCCGCATCAGCGCTAGCTCCGCCGGGCTCTTGAGCATACGGCAGCCCGCCGCGATCGGTGTGCCGTCCACCAGGTGCCAACCGGGGCAGGCTTTGGCAATGCCGTCGGCGAAGACATATGGCGTCTTCTCCTCAATGCCAATTGCACCGGTCCGCAGCCCGGCATCCATCAATCCCTTGCCGACGAGTTTGTACGGGCTTTCGTCTTCCAACCACGTATACACACGAATGTTGTTACCGCCAGGCACGGTGGAAAGACGCTCGCGGACGCGATCCTCTTCAAAGAACGGGCAAACGATGAACGCCGCCCCGCGATCTGGAATCACGTAGGCCATCATGCGCTCGCTATTGCCCCAGCGCAGCCCCGTGAAGTAGACGAGCGAGGTGCCGCCCGCCAGTAGCAGAGCGCCCATCCTCTGCTGCCGCAAGAGTTGCTGCGCGCGCTGCACGCGCTCGCCTCGCTCACCGTTCGTGATGGGCACGGCTTCGCTCTTGCGATTGGTCAGAGCGGCAATCGACGGCGGCAGCTTTCCTGCTGCATCAGCATTCGTGTGCTCTGCTCTTTGCGCCTGACACGTATTGCCGACCATTGCGCCGGCTGTGACAAGACTGCCCTGCAGAAAGCGGCGGCGTTCCATCGCTTGCTCCTCTATCAGCGCAGCGATCCCTTTCGCGACGCCTTGTATGTATGGGTCTGTTTCCAACATACACGTCCATGCCAATCCCTCGAAGAGCCACAACCTTTCCTGCAGCGCGTGTCTACACCTACAAGAACGCGGCACAAAAGCCGACGATCACAGGAGCACTCGCATGAAGCACACCTTGTTTGCCGCTGCACTTATCCTTGGTTCTCTCACCGCTGCTTCGGCGATGGCTCAGGCGCCTGCGCAGGAAGCTACGCCGACCCAGCAGCGCCAAATGCATCACGACCCGCACAAGCAGGCCATGCATATGGGCCGGAAGCTTGGCCTGTCTGCCGATCAAACAGCCAAGCTCGAGCCCATCCTCGCGCAACACCGCGATCAGGTCCAGGCACTCCAGCAGAACAGGTCACTCACCCCGGACCAGCGTAGGATGCAAATGCGTGACCTGAACCGCAATACTCACCAGCAACTCGCAGGCGTCCTCACGCCCGACCAAATGCAGCAGTGGCAGACCATGCGCAGGCAGCATCACGTGCGCCAGCAGCAGAGTGCACCGGCCGGCCTGTAAGCAAGCCGCCGCACATTGAAGGGCTGACTGCGCGAGCAGCAGCCCTTTCTCTTGTGCATCGCAAGAGCACCCATCTTGGCACCTCCGCGGATACCCGCTCGTCGTGCGCCGTACACTCAACGCATGGACAAGTTCGTCGTTCGGGGAGGCAATCCCCTCCTCGGCACCATCAAGGTTTCCGGCGCAAAAAACTCCGCACTCCCCTGCATGGCAGCCGCCATTCTCACCGAAGAAGAGGTCGTTCTCGAGAACATCCCGCAGGTTCGCGACATCGAGACCGAGCGCAAACTGCTCGAGGCGATGGGTGGCACCTGCGAACTTGGGTACGGTCGCGCGCAGCACCGCACCACCATTCAGTGCGCCACCCTCAGCGATCCCGAAGCCAAGTACGAAATCGTCAAGACCATGCGCGCCTCATCCCTCGTCTTGGGCCCGCTCGTCGCGCGCACTGGCATGGCGCGCGTCGCCGTTCCCGGCGGTTGCGCGATCGGTGGACGCCCCATCGACCTCCATCTAAAAGGCCTGGAACTGATGGGTGCAAAGATCACCCAGGAGCACGGCTACATCGAAGCCCGCACCGATCGCCTCAAAGGCGCGCACATCCTCTTCGACAAGATCACCGTCACCGGCACTGAAGATTTGCTCATGGCCGCCGTGCTCGCCGACGGCGAAACCATCATGGAGAACTGCGCGCAGGAGCCTGAGGTCACCGACCTCGCCGCCATGCTCACCGGCATGGGTGCCCACATCGAGGGCGCCGGAACCAGCACCATCCGCGTGCACGGCGTGAGCAAACTGCACGGCGTCAAGCACCGCATCAACCCCGACCGCATCGAAGCCGGTACCTTTCTCATCGCGGGCGCCATCAGCGGCGGCGACCTGAACGTAGACTGCTGCAACCCGAAGCACCTCGCCGCCGTCATCGCCAAGCTCGAGGAATGCGGTGTCCGCCTCGACGTCGGCAAGGACAATATCCGCGTCCGCAGCGAGGGCAAGCTCAAAGCCGCCGATGTCGCGACCGTGGAGTACCCCGGCTTTCCGACGGATATGCAGGCACAGTTCATGGCTCTCGCCACGCAAGCCGACGGTACCTCTGTCATCACAGAAAACATCTTCGAAAATCGCTTCATGCACGTCAGCGAGCTCAGCCGCATGGGCGCCAATATCAAGGTCGACGGCCGCACCGCAACCGTCCGCGGCAAGACACCATTACAGTCCGCCGCAGTCATGTGCAGCGATCTGCGCGCCTCGGCCTCGCTCGTCCTCGCCGCATTGATCGCCGATGGCGAAACGATTCTTGACCGCGTGTACCACATCGACCGAGGATACGAGCGTATCGAAGAAAAGCTGCGCGGCGTCGGCGCCCAGATTCGTCGCATGGGCGAGGTTTTCGGCAAACGTTAAGCACAAGGTGAGCCATGCTCCATTCCAGGCGACTCTTGATGTGTCTGATATGTGTCGGCGATACCCTCACGGGCTGCCGCAGAGAATACGCAGTAGTTCGACAAGCCACCTGGACTTGTGTTTCTCAGTTTTACCGTTCGCCGGACCCGAACATTCAAACCGTTGAATTCCGCTTCGTCGACAATCCGCGCGAGTTCGAGGTCGACCCGGCTATGTTTCTGTGTGACGATCTGAAGCAAGCCGCAGAACCTATCGCAGAACTCAGGTTCATTGAGGTTCGCAGTACCTATGGCCTAAACGGAGGCGGCACAAGGCTCAGTACCATCAATGGCAAGGAGTACAAGGTCGTTGCGGGATGGGACACAACGGTTTCGGACAGGATTCAGAAAGGTCTCAGTAAACGCATGAAGCGCTTCATCTGTGCCGCAGCTCTCGTCTTCACGTGCT
>CAXUEG010000165.1:5005-6796 GCA_964249935.1 uncultured Terriglobus sp. | reverse complement strand
GTTGGCGCTGCCACGGCGTTACTCGACAGCGGCGGTGAGGAGGCTGTGACCCTGCGAGCGGTCGCGCACGCGTCCGGCATCAGCCACAATGCACCGTATAAGCACTTCAAGAGCCGGGACGCCCTGCTTGCTGCTGTTGCCACGGCAGACTTCGTCGCGCTGACCGACACCTTCAAGGCCGTACGTCAGCGTCGCGCCAAGCCCACCGGCAAGCTGATGCAGGCCCTCAAAGTCGTTGTCGATTTCAGCGTTCAACATCCGGCACGCTATCGTCTCTTGTTCAACGACCCGGCCATTGCCGCGCAGAAAGGCGACCTGGAGCAAGCCGCCATCGCGGCGTTTGTGGAGTTCATCGCAATAGTGAAAGAGTGTCAAGCTGCGTGCACTTTGCCTAGCGTACCGGAGACGACCATCGCCGGTCTGCTGTTCGCCACCATGCATGGCTTGATTGCCTTGGAGGCGAACGGCCGCATGCACCCTGAAAAGGGTCTGCACGGAGTAGAGAATGGCCTTGAGCCCCTCATCCAGCTCTTGGCACCACAGTAAGCGGTACCAGTCTTGAAATTCTAAGCGAGAGAGTTCGCTGGCGCAGAGAACGACACTTCTGAGGTGTTCCGCTCATCGAAACACTCCCGTAACTCGCGGAAAAACGCCGATGCCGGAAGTGACGCGTCTGGGTTGATGCGACATCGCCAATGCGCTCACCGAGCAGGATCAGTCCTCATAAGTCGCATTCTCGTCAGTGACGCTTCTCCAAGGAGCCTTAAGCCTGCTTGAGGATTCAAGTTCCCCAATCGGCGTTTATCGGTGTGAATGCTTCGACGTTTCCGCCGTCACGATCAAATGCTCGACCTCCGCCCTCGCCGGCATAATGGCCAGGCCGTAGTCTGCCTTGATCTTGTCGAAGAACTGTTTCCGGTCCAAGGTGTTGCGCTGAATCGAGATCTCTAGATGTCCTTGGTATCCAGTTCTGTCGATAACAGGACGTTGTACGCCCGTTTCGAGAATCCGGCACAGTTCATCGACGGAACCATCCATGTCGATCGAGTCCAGCCCAACTCCACTTTGTCTACGGTTCTCCTCAAATCTGGCCTGCATCAGTTGCTGCAGCGCATGCTGATCCAAGCTGTTTGTGTCGGGCGTTTGCCGAGCAATCATCGTAACTGTGCTGGAGAAGCCGCCTCCGAAGTAAGCCTTCTGAGATGGCAATCTAGTGGGATCGGCGACGGTGACCGTGTAGACATCTTCTTCGCGGCCAACCGACCGAATCGCAATGCCGAGGTGCTTCTCTAAAGCTCGCACAATGCGCCGGTGCATCTTGCTCTCGCTCTCTTTCGCAGGCAGTCGCAACGCCACGTCAGACCGTAGGTCAGCCAGTTCCGGCTGATCGAACTCGATCCGTTCGGCAGGTATGCCATACAGCGTGCTGAGGAGGTCTTGAAGGCGAAAGCCACTGGATGTCATCCATGTTGGTCCGCCGGTGCTCGCCGTGCCAACCTGTCTCGGTTGAATCGTTGTAACGTGCACAACGTACGAGGGCCGAAGATTTGGCGGTCCTCCGGGCTGACCTGGCGATGGAAGCTGAGGCGGCAGCATGCTTCCTCCTTGCGCGCGCTCAGTTTAGACCTGGAGCTGTAAAGACTGAGAAGTCGCATAGCGCCAGTAACCGGGTCCAGTTTGCCGAGGACTGCCCTGCGGAATCTCAACAAATGATTACGGCGTGCATGAGAACTTGCAAGGGGCGAGTAAGAACTTGCAATGGACGAAGTTATGCTCATCTAGTTCGGCGAC
>CAXUEG010000165.1:1522-4995 GCA_964249935.1 uncultured Terriglobus sp. | reverse complement strand
GCCGCCCTGGTCTCGAAGCAGATCGAGCCCTCCAGACGATGAATCACGAGCTTTGGCACCGGTCGACGCGGTTTGCTCGCGTGAGGTAAGTATGCCTTCCCTGTTGCCGATTCCCTAGGCCTCTAAGACCAGCCGCGCCGATGCCTACCACTGCCCCCAGGCGCGGGAGATGTAATCGCTCAGACTCATGATGACGAGCGCCAAGAAGGTGAAGAAACCCGAAATCACGGTGAGTTTCACCAGGCGCGAGCTGTATTTGACGTGCATAAAGAACAACACGACGAACACAGCCTTTGTGCACGCGATCGCGATCGCAACCGCGGCGTTGAACGGACCGAGTGGAACGTAAGCGAAGCCGACCGTGGCGAGCGTTCCGACCATGAGCACGCCAAAGATCGCCAGATACACAAGAGGCGAAACAATGTGGTGCGCAATGTGCTCGGGATTGTTGACGTTGGGCGCGTCATGCACGTCCAGGTTCGCGCCCTCCCGATCGGTACGATCGGGAGATTTCGCTACCACCTGCTCGCCGTTGCCCGTTGTGTTGTAGTCACTCATGCCTGTCTCCTGCTATGGGCTACGGAACTTCCTAAATGCGCCGTTACATCCTCGAGGATGAGCCCCTTCAGAGCCGCTGTCCCCACCAGGTCCTTCCTCGTCAATGTCGATTGATCAGGTAAAGAAATGGAAACAGGAAGATCCAGACGATGTCGACGAAGTGCCAGTACAAGCCGAAGTTCTCGATCGGCTGCACATACCCCGAGCTATATGCGCCGTTGTTCGATCGCCACAGCAGCACGATGAGGATCGCAATACCGATGACCATGTGCAGAGCGTGCACGCCGGTCATGGCGAAGTAGAGCGAGAAGTAAACTTCAGTTCTTCGCGCCATGTCGATCGGCAGAGCTTTCTCCTTGCTGCCGACAGGCGGGTTCACAAAATCGGCAATGCTGAACGAAGCGCCGGGGACATGGTGCTCGGCGAATTTGTCGTAGTACTCGCCGGTCTTGATACCAAGGAAGGCAAAGCCCAGGATAAGCGTCGCAAACAGAAAGATCTGCAGCAGTTTCTTATTTTTCACCTCAGCGGACCAGACCGCCATGGCCATGGTCAGCGAGGAGGTGATCAGAACGATGGTGTTGGTGAGCCCCATCGGCACTGAAATGGAGTTCGAAGCCGCGACAAAAGCGTCGTAGTACCAGTTGCGGTAGAGCAGGTAGGCCATGAAGAGGCCACCGAAAAACATCAGCTCGGTGAGAAGAAAAAGCCACATGCCGAAGCCGGCAGCCTCACGTTGCTGTTCCGCGGTTTCAAAATGGTGCCGCTGGTAAAACGGATGATCGTGCACGTCGTGCGACGGCTCAATCGCCGGTGCGGGCGGATGCGTGATCTGTGAAAGTGTCGAGCTGACCGACATCGTTCTGTTTCCTCTCCGTGCCAGGCGCCAGGTGGATTCGGGCTGCCTGCTTACTGCTATGCTCGCCGCGACAGTTTGCCGGGACCGATCCTGCTGCCGGCCGGACCACGTCCAGAACCGGGGTGAAACGGGTGGCGCGACCGGCCGCCACTGGATCCGCTATACGTGCGACATCTCGCGCTGTTGCTTTTTAGCCAGCCACTCATAGTCATAGGCTTCCCACTCGACGATCGGTGTCTCCAGGAAGTTTTCAGTAAGCGGCGGTGACTGAATCTGCCACTCGAGGCCGGTCGCCTGCCACGGATTGTTGCCCGCAATGGCGCCGTACTTCAGCGACCAGCCAAGATACAGCAGCGGCAGTATGTAGCCGACGCCAAGGACGGTCGCACCCGCGGTCGAGAGAACGTTGAGCACCTGGAACTCCGCCGGGTAGGCGTGATAGCGGCGCGGCATGCCCAGGTAGCCCACAACGAATTGCGGAAAGAACGTGAGGATGAAGCCGATAAACGTTGTTACCGCAGCCAATTTCGAAATGGACTCCGGATATATACGACCGGTCATCTTGGGCCACCAGAAATGGACGCCCGCCAGGAATGCCATGAGCATGCCACCGACCATGACGAAGTGGAAGTGCGCCACGATGAAGTAGGTTTCGGTCAGGTGGATGTCCATGCCGAGTGAGCCGAGAAAGACGCCGGTGAGGCCGCCGATGGTGAACAGGCCGATGAAGCCGAAGGCGTAGAGCATCGGCGTCTCAAAGGTGATGGAGCCCTTCTGCAGGGTGAATGACCAGTTGAATATCTTGATGGCCGACGGTACCGCGACGAGCATGGTCAGGAGCGAAAAGACCAGCACGGAATAGTTCGACACACCCATGATGAACATGTGGTGCGCCCACACGAAGAACCCGAACAGCGCGATGGCCACCGAGGAGAACGCGACCGCCGTGTAGCCGAAGACGCGCTTGCGGCTGAAGGTGGAGATCACCTCAGAGATGACGCCGAACCCGGGCAGAATCATGATGTACACGGCCGGGTGCGAATAGAACCAGAACAGGTGCTGAAAGAGCAGCGGGTCGCCGCCCTTCGCCGGGTCGAAGACGCCGATGCCGATCGTGCGCTCAAGCGCGACCAGGGTGATGGCGATGGCAAGTACCGGGGTGCCGAGCACCATCATGATGCTGGCGGCGTAGTTGGACCACACGAACAGCGGCAGGCGGAACCAGGTCATGCCGGGTGCGCGCATGCGGTGCACTGTGACGATAAAGTTCAGGCCCGTAAAGATGGACGAGAAGCCGGCGATAAAGATGGCCGTCGCCGTGGTGATCACATGCGTGTTCAGGTAGTGCGTCGAAAGCGGCGTGGTGAAGGTCCAGCCTGTATCGACGCCGCCCAGCACCAGTGAGGCCAGCACAAACGTGCCGCCGATGATGTACAGGTACCAGCTGAGCAGGTTGATCTTCGGAAAGGCAAGATCCTTGGCACCGACCATGATCGGGATCAGGAAGTTGCCGAGCGTCGCCGGGACCGAAGGCACCAGAAATAAGAAGACCATCACGATGCCGTGCATCGTAAACATCTTGTTGTAGGTGTCGGCCGCCATCAGGTCGCCCACCGGGGTCAGCAACTCCAGCCGGATCATGCCGGCGAAAAACCCGCCCAGGAAGAAGAAGAAGGTAATCGACACCAGGTAAAGCATGGCGATGCGCTTGTGATCGCCGGTCAGCAGCCAGCTCAACAAGCCTTGTTCCGCGTTCAGGTAGCTGCGCTTGGGGAGTGTCGCGGTGCTCTGGTCGGGCAGGGAGACGATTGTGCTCATGGCTTCACCATATCGGGCGTGGTCGGCGCCGCGTTGTTCGACTGCGTGGTAACCAGTGTCTGCTGATTACGATAATTGCTTTTGATCGTTTTGATGTATTCGACAAGATCGATCAGTCCTTCTTCCGAGACCTGGCCCTGGTAGGTGGGCATGATCGGCTTGTAACCGGAAGGGACGTGCTGGGACGGGTTGAGGATGGTGTCGCGGAGCCAGCCGTCGGTCGCGATCTGGGTCGTAC
>CAXUEG010000165.1:0-1512 GCA_964249935.1 uncultured Terriglobus sp. | reverse complement strand
GATTTTTGCACCGTAAACGCCGGAAAGGTTGGGCCCGCGCGCGGCGGCCGTGCCATTGTGGCAGCTGTTGCAGCCGAGAGAGTTGAACAGACGCTCACCATTCTGCGCCAGGCTCATACCGCTGGTCGACTGCTCCGTCCACTTTTGATAGTCGTCTGGGCTAAGTACCGTGATCTCGCCAATCATGCCGCTGTGCAGGGTGCCGCAGTACTGCGTGCAGAAGAGATGGTACGTGCCAGGTGTTGTCGCGTTGAACCAGACGGTAGTGAATCGGCCCGGGATGACCTCGCGCTTCACACGGAAGGCCGGGATGGAGTAGGAGTGGAAGACATCTTGCGAAATCATGGTGAGCTGCACCGGACGGCCGGTCGGAACATGCAGGGCGTTGATTTCGTGCTGTCCGCCCGGGTGCTCTGCCTTCCACATCCACTGCTTGCCGACGATGTAAACCTGCATGGCATTTGAGGGTGGCTTTTAGATGATGAAGTACAGCCACGCGCCCCAGACGAATACAAACAGAAAGATGCCGAGCGGGATGATGGTCCAGGTAGCCTCGAGCAGCGTAGAGCCCTCGATCTGCACCGCTTCAGGATGCTTTTCAGCCCGATACTTCACGGAAAAGACGAAGACGAGAGCACCGACCAGAATCATGCCGAAGACGGTCATGCCCCAGAGAAACAGATACAGTGCGTCAGCCATCGGCGCGACGGTCGACGCTTCCTGCGGCCAGATGGCGAAATACGTCAACCATTTGGTGAGGAACTGCCAAAGCACTGGACTGATATACGACATCGTTAGCCTTATCTCTTCCTGTGGATCTTGTGCTGCGGTGGTACGCTGCTGCGGTTTACGACTGTTCCATTTGCCTTGCTAGGAACCGCTAAGACACGTCGCGATCCGGATCGCTCCGCCGCGTCAGGTGCTGTTGTTCCTGTGCGAGCCGGTGGTCGCGCCGGAACATGAGAAACATAAAGCCGCCAAGCCCGGCGAGCGTAACCATGCCACCCAGCTGGACCACGCGCGCCACGATAATGCTGTGCTTGTTGCGGTGCGGATCGTAGTGGTAGCAGTAAGTCAGGATGTTGGCGACGGGTGAGCCGATCTTGTTGCCGGAGGCTTCGACCAGGCCGAGCAACACGTCTTTCGGCGAGTACTCTACGCCGAGGTAGTACTGCGCCACCTTACCCTCTGGCGTGAGCAGCTGGATCGCCGAGGCATGCGCGAATTGGGTCAGCTTGCCGTCAGGCCCGGGCACTCGAACGTAACCGAATCCCACCGACTTCGAGAGGGCGTCAATGGACGGCTGTGGCCCTACCAGGAAGTGCCATCCAGATTCGGTGCCGGGCCGGGCGTAACGCTTGGTGTAAAGCGCTTTTTTCTGCTCGGCCATCGCGGGTGTGTCAGTGGGATCGATAGAGGCGACAATTACCTGAAAATCCTTGCCAGGGTTCAGGTGCACCATGGCGAGTGCCTGCGTGAGGCCGTCCAGCTCTTCCGAGCAGAGCATGGGGC
>CAXUEG010000164.1:1112-6798 GCA_964249935.1 uncultured Terriglobus sp. | reverse complement strand
TGGCGGAGTCCGCCTGCACACCCGGCAGGGTCTGCACCACATTTAGCGGGCTCGTCGACCCGGCGCCGCGGTAGTTCGCCGGCAGGTCCAGAACGTCGCGCGGTGTCAGGCTCGCGCTCACCTGAGCATTCTCTGTATTGATCACGCCCGCGTCGGTCGCGTTCACGGTCACGGTGTCGTTGGTGGTGCTCACGCCCAGCACCGGGTCGAAGCGCAGCTGCCGGCGGGCATCCAACGTCACGCCCCGCGAAATGGTGTTCGCAAACCCGGTTGCCGTCACCGTAATGTCGTAGGTCCCCGGATCCACGTTCAGCGCCGTGTAGTTGCCCTGGCTGTCTGCCGTCGCGGTGCGATCCGTGTTTGTCTCGTTGCGGTGCAGCCGGACCGTGGCACCCGGGATGGCCGCGCCGCTGGCGTCTTTCACCGTACCGTTCACGCTGCCCAGCACCGATTGCGCCTGCAGGGTCACTGCGCTCGCGCTCAACAAGAACGGCAGAACCGCGGCCGCTCGAGGAAGCAACAACAGCTGAAGAAAGCGCTTGCATACAGACTGCATAAGGATTTGGCCTCAAGAGAACAAGTGCGGTTGAAGTGAGGTGGCTGCACCGGCGAACGACCGTAGCGGTTCGGGTTGCAGTTGCGGTTACTCCGCGTGAGGTGGAGACCTTTGAGTGAAGACAATAACGTTTCTCCCCTCTGAAAGGAAGGACTTTTTTCAGAAAAACGCCGGACCCGGCTCTTTGTTCTCCATCGCGTCGTCGTCTGTTCCGTCTGGACAGGCATCACCGCTGCTCTACTTCGCAGGGGAAGGAACCATGAGTGGAAGCTTGGCCGGCGCTCGCTCGCGCTCCAGTTTTTGCATGTGGTAATTCCAAGCAAGTGTTTGCAGCAAGGCCGGCACTGTCGATCCCACAATCCGGCCAAACCACAACCCACGCAAGCCAAATCCCAGGTGAACGCCGAGCCACCATGCAAGCGGAACACCCAGCAGCCAATTGCCGATCAGGTTGGCGTAGAGCGGCGAGCGCGTGTCGCTCAACCCGGTCAGCGCTCCAGCGTAGCTGACCGCGATCGAATCCGCGAAAAGGCCCACTGCACAGAACAAAAAGATCGGTGTTGCCGCAGCCGCGACCGAGGCGTCGTTGGTGTACAGCCCGGCCCAGACCCGGCTCCAGCCAACGTAGGGGATGGCGACCAGCAGGGTGAATCCGCTGCTCAGCGCGAGAACCGCAGTGAGAGAACGGCGAATCTGCCTCAGGTCACGCCGTCCAAACCCCTGGCCCACGCGGATAATCGCCGCATAGCTCATACCCGTAGGCACCATGTACAGAAACGCCGTCAGGTCCAGCACCACCTGGTTCGCCGCCAGCATCGTCGTTCCCAGCTTCGCCGCCAGCACACCCAGCGCGGTGGCTTGCAGCAGGTCCAACGAGAAGTCGATTCCGCTCGGCAGGCCGATGCGTAACATCGGCTTCAGCCGCGACCAGTCCGGCCGCAGCATGGGCAGGGTGAGGCGCAGGCCGTCGCGCCGCAACGCATGTGCCACCCCGAAAATCAGCAGCAGCAACATCCACAGGCGCACCAAGCACGTGCCCCATCCGGACCCGGCAACCCCCATCGGGTGCAATCCCAGGTGCCCGTACAGAAACGCCCAATCTCCCGCCCAGTTCACCACGCCTGCTGTCACCAGGCTCACACTCACCAGCAGCACCCGGTTCACGCCCTGCAGGTAGCGGCGCAGCGCCATGTAGGCCAGCAGAGGCGCCGTCGACCAGATCAGCGCGATCAAGTACCGATGGGCCTCGGCCACGACCTCCGGCGGTGTCCCGAAGTGCGGCAGCAACCAAAGCGCTGCCATCGTGGTCACCATCACCAGTGGCGTTCCGGCCAATACGATCCAGAAGGACTGCGCCAGCAGCCGCACGCCTTCGGTTCGATCTCCCCGGCCCACGGCCTGCGGTACCAGCGCCTCCATGCCGTTCAGCAGGTAAATCACAAAGAACACGATTGCGTAATAGATCGTATTGCCCAGGGAACTCGCAGCGATCGCCAGTGCAGAGTGCGGCAGCCGCCCGATCATCAGCGCGTCGACGATATACGTCGACATCCATCCAAGCTCGCCCAGCGCCAGCGGTCCGCCAATGCGCACGGTCCAGCCAGCCTCACTGCGAAATTGCCAGAACCTGCCCCGTTCCCGGGTTCGCCCAGTGGGCGCAGGTCTAGGCGGGTCAGTTTGGCGTGCCATGATCGAGTCTTGTGATGCAGGAATTTGCAGTGGCGTCAACGTGAACTTGGGGCAATCAAAACCGCACACCATTCCAGCCCATTACGTCGAATCTGTACACAGCTTGTCGGCCACAGGCTATTTACCTTTTCCGAAACCACTTCACGTTGATGGCAGATGCCATGGCCGTATAGCCCAGGTCGCTAGGATGCAGGTGATCCCCATGGTCGTTCTTGGGCAGGAACCGGGTCGGATGCTTCGGGTCCTGTGTCGCCTTGTCGAAGTCGATCACACCGTCGAAGACGCTGTTCTGTCGCAGGAACCCATTCACCTGCTCCCGGATCGCCTCGCCCTCGGGCGTATAGTACCCCGCGCCCTCAAAGGGCGTCAGCGTCGCTCCAAAGATTTTCAGCCCCTTGGCATGCGCCCGGCTCGCCAGCCCGGTCAGCGCATCGATCACCTGCTGCGCCGTCACGCCGCCGTGGCCGATGTCGTTGATGCCCTCCAGCACGATCACGTGCGTCACGCCTTGCTGCGACAGCACGTCGCGCTCAAACCGGTCGCTCGCCTTCGGTCCCGTCCCGTCCTGCAGGAGCCGGTTGCCGCTGATGCCTGCATTCAGCACCGCCACGTCGACCTCGTGTTGCGTCGCACTGAACAGGCCGCTGAGCTGGTCAGGCCAGCGGCGGTTCGTCTCCGGGGTCGATCCCGTGCCGTCCGTGATCGAGTCGCCAAAGCACACCACCGCCTTCGACTTCTTGCCCGCGTCCACCTCCACATCCTTCAGAAACAGGTAAGAGCTCACCACGGTCGGCGACTCCGGCGTGCCCGGCACCTTCTCGACCGCTACTGGAGCGCTCTGCTTCACAATCGGCTTTGCCGTCGGGTCCGGCTGCTGAACCGGCGCGGTCACGTCCGGCGCGGCCAGTCCCGGCGGCGGTGTGCTCGGGTTCGCAAACTGCTCGTCGCCCGCGCGATCGCCGTGGACAATATAGGTAGCGGTCAACCCCAGGCTATGGTGCGTCACCACCGGGATCGGCTGCGCCGGCAGCACCATCGTGATGACCAGGTCCCCATACGCCGGCGTCACTTGCTTGACTGCATCGCTCGCGGCAAAGCCGCCCGCTGGAATCGTCACACCCGGCTGCCCGTTGAACAGCAGCGGCTTGTCCGTGTTCACCAGGATCTTCGACCCCGCCGCCACAAACGCCACGTGCACCGAAGAAATCTGCAGCGGCGCTGTCCCGAACTCATTTGTGAACTTCACCCGCGCCATCGTCCCGCCCTGGCTCAGGTGCACCACCTGCCGCACCGTCACGACCGATTCGCCCAGGTGCAGCTTCGCCCGTTCCGCCTCACCCATGGGCATGTTTGCCGCCGTCCACGTCCCCAGCCATCCATATTTCTGGGCGTGGACCGAAAGTGAAGACAACAGAAGCAGGGCAATGGCAAGCCGGCGCATACCGCCGAGTGTACCGCCCCGCGAAATCGAGCGAATCGCCACGGAACCGTCGCAAGCGGATGCACGTATAGCTCATCATGGCCACGATGCCCATTGCGCTTCCGCCCTTCACCCCGCTGCCCGCGCTCTGGCCGGCGGTCCCCGAGCGGCGTCCTCGGCGGCACCCGAAGCACCATGCCCACCCCACGGCAGCTCGCACCCCAAAACTCCAGGCACCCCACGTCACACTCGACCCATCCCACACCGAGTCCACCGTGCTGAGCCTTGCGCAAGACCCCGCCTCAGGCGAGCCCGACCGTGCCAACAGCCTTCACGGCAAGACCGCTGCCGCCCTGGATCCGGCACGCGCCGCCGAACAGGAGCAGCTTCGCCAGCTCGCTCTCGCCTGCATGGCCGGTGATGCCGGAGCCTGGCAGCAGCTGGTTCGCTCCCAGCACCGCCGCATCTACGGCATCTGCTACCGCTTTACCGGCTCCCAGACAGACGCCGAGGACCTCACCCAGGACGTCTTCGTCAAGCTCTACCGCTCGCTCTCAAGCTTCGACCCGGCAAAGGGCGCATTCCAGACCTGGATTGTGACCGTCACCCGCAACCTCCTCGTCGATCACTTCCGCCGCACCCGCCAGGATCGGGCTACCGATTCACTCGACGTCACCCTCGCCGACAACGGCGACGGCCCAACCCGCGCCGAGCAGATCGCCGATAGCCGCACCGGCCAGTTCGAAACAGTCGCCCGCCAGGAAATGCGCGGACGCATCCAGAACGCCCTTAAGCAGATCTCGCCCGAGCTGCGTGAGGCCGTCATCCTCCGCGACCTCGAAGACCTCGACTACAAAGAGATCGCCCAGGTCCTTCGCGTCCCGGAAGGCACCGTGAAAAGCCGCATCAGCCGCGGCCGTGCCGAGTTGGCGCGCATCCTGCAGCGTGAGGGCATCCACCGCCCGGCTGCCATCGGAGGTGCCGCCCAGTGAACGACGACATGCTCCATCCCGCCACGGCCCGCGTCGCCAGCAGCCGCCTCACCTGTTCCCAGTGCGAGCGCATGATCCAGGACGCCATCGACGGCGCCCTGCTGCCCGACGACCAGACCCAGTTCGACCTCCATCTCGCCGGCTGTCCCGGTTGCAGTCGCGTCTACCAGGACGCTCTCGACGGCCTTGCCTTTCTCGGCGACCTGAAGTCCGATCCGCCCGAGCCGTCCTCCCTTCTGCTCACCCGTATCCTGGCCGAAACCTCCGGCAACCCGCAGGTCGCGTTGCCTCTCCGCCGCGGCGAGACCATCCTCGTCGGCCTGCCGCGCAACGATTATCCAGCCGGCCACCTGGCCACCGTGCTGCCCTTCCGTCATCAGCAAAAGCGGCCTCTGCCTGCCCGCATGCTCCACGCCGTCATGCAGCCGCGATTCGCCATGACCGCCGCCATGGCCTTCTTCTCCACCGCGCTCACCATGAACCTGCTCGGCATTTCGCCGCGCGACTTCCACCTCAGCAGCCTCAAACCGTCCAGCATCAACCACAGCTTCTGGGCCGGCAAAGCCCGCGTCGTCCGCTACTACGACAACCTCCGCATCGTCTACGAACTCGAATCGCGCGTGAACGAGATGCGCCAGGCCGACGACAACCGCGATGCCGGCAAGCCAGCGCCCCAGAAAAAGGAGCCCGAGCCGCCCGCTCCCACCGGCAACGGCGCCCACTCGCGCCTCCACCCGCCTCATCCCAATGCGCAGAATCGTGAACCGCTTCGGCCCTCGGCCCTGCTGATCCCCGTCCACTCCCTGCTTCCAGCGGCTTCCGCAGCCGGCAATCGCGGAGAAGGAGCTCGCGTATGAACGGCAATCCAGACCCAATCTACCCAGAAGCCGGCTCGACGGGAGCCCACGCCGGTGCGCCGGGCGAGAACGCCGCTTCCGCCGCAGGCAGCTACGCCTCCGGCCCAGGAGCGGGCACTTACAGCGCCGCCGAATCCAACTACACCGGCACCAACTACGCCGGTCCCGCCGC
>CAXUEG010000164.1:0-1102 GCA_964249935.1 uncultured Terriglobus sp. | reverse complement strand
GCACAGCGCCGACGCATACACCGCGCCCGGCGCTGTGCCGCCGCCGCCGGGCTACGCCCCGCCCTATGGTTATCCCGTGCCGCCACCGCCCGTGCCCGGATCGCCCAACCCCGGTCTCGCGGCGCTGCTCGGCTTTATCCCCGGCGTGGGCGCCATGTACAACGGCCAGTTTCCAAAAGGCATCGCCCACATCGTCATCTTTGCGGTTCTGACCTCGTTGGCCAACCACGTGAACGACGCCTTCGGCATCTTCGTCGCCGGCTGGATCTTTTACATGGTCTTTGACGCCTACCAGACCGCCCGCGCCCGCCGCGACGGCCTGGTCGCTCCCGATCCGTTCGGCCTGAACAACATCGGCGAGCGCTTCGGCATGCCCACCAACCCAAATTGGGGCGACTTCATGGCGCGTCCCGCTGCTGGTGCGGCGGCGGCAGATCCAGCGCGCACTTCCAACCCCTACGCCGGGCCGCCCGTCGATCCCGCCACCGGCACCGCCGCTCCGGGCTACGCCTATGCCGCCCCCCATGCAGCCGGCAGCCCCTACGTTGGAAACCCTTACGCCCCGCCGGTTCCACCCGCGCCCTACCCGCCGGGAACCATGCCGCCACCGTGGCACCCCGACTACCCTGAAGCCGTCCGCCGCCAGGCCGTCGCAGACGCGGGCGGGCCCGGCGCCGCATACCAGTCCACCTACGCCCCTGTCGATCCGGCAGCTATGCCGCCGTATCCGCCCCTTGCGGCTCCCTCCGGTGTACCGTCAGGAGCTATCTGGCTGATCGGCCTGGGCGTGCTCGCCCTGGTCGGCACCCTCGCTCAGAATTTCTACTGGGCGGGTCCCATTCTCAGCACCGTTCTGCTGATTGGCGGAGGCATCCTTCTTATCGTGGGCCGCACCGTTGCCGCACGCAAGCTGTACCCCGCCGGGACTGCCGCTTCGCACTGGAGTTTGTTTCACCAGAGCCGCCTTGGGCTGGTTCTGGTCGTGATCGGCATCCTGCAGACCCTCGAAGGGTTTCATGTTGCCCGGTGGCATTACACATGGCCGTACCTGTTGATTGCGCTTGGCCTGGAGGCGATCGCGGAGAATATCCACCACCGGCAT
>CAXUEG010000163.1:3109-6814 GCA_964249935.1 uncultured Terriglobus sp. | reverse complement strand
TGGACCGACCACGGTGACTGCACGGAAGAGCGCATCGCACAGTCCGCCCGCGGTGGGCTGCACGGCATAGACGATGTCCGCGCCCCAGATGCGCGAGCCATAGTAGGCCAGGATGTCGGATTTGCCGGGCGAGATGACGAAGCAGAGCTTGTCGCAACCTGCGGCGATGAGGCGCTCCACAAGGTATTCACTGACGGCACGCGGTCGCTCCGTGCCATCTGCCTCAACGCGGCTGCCGACGGGAAGCAGTTCTTTGCTGAACGCCAGCGGCTGGATGCGGCTGCCAAGGCCTGCGGCTGGAATGATGCCCCACATTAGTGACTCCCCGTTGCGGCAAGCGCGGGCGTGGAGTGCGGCCTGATGTCTTGCAACAACGCCTCAAGCGTGCGGACCCGAGCGTCCGCGGGGTGCGCCACCAAAACGCGTTCACGGGCCTGCCGAGCGATCCGGCCGCGTTCAACCTCTGAAATCTGCAGCGCGCTTGTGACGTCCTCCGCCGTGTCGACGAGCACAATCTGCTCGCCCGGCGTGAGAAACGTTTCCAGGCCTTCCCAGCGATCGCTCAGCAAAGGGGTGCCGCAGCTTGCCGCCTCAAACAGACGGCCTGACGGGCAGAAGCCGTACTCCGCCATGGCTTCTCGCGTGATGTTCAGCGTCCACTGCGAAGAAGAGAAGAAGGCCGGGTGCGCAGAGGGCGGAACATGGCGATGGAAGTACAGGTTGTTCGTCCATGGGAATTCTGCCGGATACTGTGCGCCCCCGATCAGGAAGGTGCGATCCGGCAACCTGCGCGCGGGTTCGAGAAACAGTCGATCAAGCGCGGGCTGACGATCGGGCGCGTAGGTGCCCAGATACGAGAGGTCGCAGCGGTAGTGATCTTCCGCCGGCACAGGATGATGCTGCATCGGATCGACCCACCCGTAGAGGGGCGCGACGTTTCTGGCGCCGAGCTTCTGCTGTAACTCGGTCAGAGCGCGGCCGCCGGTGTAGCTGAGGACAGGGTCGAAGCCGACCAGGCCGTCCGCGGGCAGGTATTCCGGGCGCGCACCGCTGTCGAGAGCGCGCAGGGTCACGGGCGTGTCCAGGTCATAGAAGACCTTGACGCCCGCACGTGAGGCGAGCAGCATTTTGGCAACGTCGCTGCCCTGGGGGCAGTAGCTGGTGACAATCGCAACGTCCGCGTTGTCGAGTACCCGTTGCGCCTCAGCGCGGATGCTGGCCAGGTCCTGGTAGAAGCGCAGGTCGCCGCCACCGGGTAGGGCTGTCAGGTCGCGGGTGTCGCGATAGTACTGCACGTCTTTCTCGAAAAACGTGACACGATGGCCCCGATCACCGAGCGCGCGCAGCAGGCCGCGCCACAATGTGGCGTGTCCGTTGCCCCAGGACGAACTGACGGTGAGACCAAAGATGATGATGTTCCAACCGGACAAGCAGGTTCCCCGAAGGCGGTGGCACGCGCGTAGGCCGGGTCACAATTCCGGCTTTACTTGAGTCGAGACACAGCGAGGAGTCTGGCAGGGCCAGACTCCTCGGATGAGTCAAACGTACATACCCTTGGCTGCAGCATACACAGCATCTATGTAGATGCCACGGCAGCCGCTGGTCAGCGCCGCGTCGCCTTCTTTGCTGCTGACTTCTTGGCAGCGGCCTTTTTCGCGGGCGCCTTGGACGCGGTTTTCTTTGCGGCTGCCTTGGTGGCCGGCTTGTTCGGTCCGCGGCCGCCCTGGTAGCCCTTACTGCCGGACGACTTCGTCACGGTCTTCTTGGCTGCGGTCTTTTTGGCTGCTGTCTTTTTGGCGGGGACCTTTGAAGCTGCTTTCGCCGGAGTCTTTTTCGCGGCTGCTTTCGTGGCCGGCTTGTTTGGACCGCGACCGCCTTGATAGCCCTTGCTGCCGGTTGATTTCGCGGCGGTTTTCTTTGCTGCCGTTTTCTTCGCCGGAGCTTTGGCCGGGGCCTTCTTCGCGGACGCCTTGGCGGACGCGTTCTTTGCGGCTGATTTTGCCCCGGTCTTCTTTGCAGGAGCTTTCTTCGCCGACTTCGTTTCCACTTCTTTCTTCGCACTCTCGGAGAGGCTCTCCGGGTGCACGAACTTGTTGAAATTGCTTTCCGCGCCCTCGGAGGTCACGTCCTGGTAGACCATCACCAAGCCGCTTTCATCGAACTTCTTGAAGAACGGCTCCCAGTCGATCTCCTGCAGCTTGTCGTCGTTTGCGTTGGGAGCGTCGGGGAACTCCAGGCGGATGATTCCGACCTTGTCGCCCTGTTCTGTGCTGGCCACGTCCGCCGGCCGGCCACCCCGCTTCTCTGCCCACGCACGAATCTCGTCGTGGTCCTGCGTCGTCTTTGAAAGCGCCATCCTATTCACCCCTGTGTGTGCTGCTGCGTTCAGTCGCGCTGCACCGACGATGCAGCACTCCGAAACTGTGATGACGCATGGTCCCATTGTGCTGTCTGCTTCGGCAACACCTTTCTTCGTTTTGAGGATGTGCAGAGTCGGTGCGAAAGACTTGCACACCACAGAGGGTCCACGAAGTTCCTCGTGAAGTTCCTCGTTTGGATCGCAAGCCGTGGATGCAAAGGTTATGCCGGGCGGTGCGGCAGAATCCTGAAGAAGTTGAATGCTGTGGAAGGGCCCATCGTATGGCGCATCACTTACCAGCGATACACATTCGGGCCGGTACACTCAAGGAAGCCGTGCTAAAGCGAAAAACCCCTGCATCGGCCAGCCGGCCTGGCCGCTCGAAGGCAAAGACAGCAGTTCCGGCCGAGTTCCGGCGCAAGCGGCCGATGATCCCGGCTGGCCGCACGAAGGAGCAGATGCTGCGCGAGGCGGTTTGCTCGGACGCACCGGAAGAGGCGCTTCGGTACCGGGGCTTCACTTCGATCGCCGGCATCGATGAGGTAGGCCGCGGCGCCCTGTTTGGCCCGGTCGTCGCGGCGGCGGTGATCCTGCCGCGGCGCACCACGCGGTTGCAGCGGCTGGGCCTGCGCGATTCCAAGCAGCTGACGCGCGACGAACGCGAGCGGCTCGACCGTGAGGTGCGCAAAGCCGCGCTGGCCTTCGGCATTGGCGAGGTGGATGCCGCGGGGATCGACCGGATCAACATCTATCAAGCCAGCCGGCTGGCGATGCGGCTCGCCGTGGATGCGCTGCCGTTCGCGCCCGATCACCTGTTGATCGATGCCCTACGCATCGAGCATACCTGCGCGCAGACCAAGATCATTTACGGCGATTCGCTGTCGATTTCGATCGCCGCCGCCAGCGTGGTCGCGAAGGTACACCGCGATGCGATGATGCGCGACATGGATCGCCAGTTCCCTGTGTACGGTCTCGCCAGCCACAAGGGCTATGCCACGCCAGAGCATCGGAAAGCCTTAAACACGCACGGACCGTGTGAACTGCATCGCAAGAGTTTTGCTCCGGTCGCGAAGTTCTATGGCGCAGAAGCACTGCGGCTGGCCCTGGAAAACGAGGAACGCCTGCAGGAAGAGGCGTTGCGGGAAGAGGACGCGCTGGACATCATCCTGGATGACGCGCCTGGAGAGGACGATCTGTGCCTGGAAGACTGATGTGCGTGGTGGCGCACCCGGATGACGAATGCTTCGGCTTTGGTGGAGCGCTGGCGCTCGCGGCCGGGCTGGGCTGGCAGACGAACGTAATCTGTCTGACGGATGGGCAGGCGGCGACGAATCGCGGCGACTCCA
>CAXUEG010000163.1:0-3099 GCA_964249935.1 uncultured Terriglobus sp. | reverse complement strand
GCCTCAAGCTGGTGAAGCGAATGCGCGCCTGGAAGCCCGATGTGGTGCTTACGTTCGGCCTGGATGGCGGCCTGAATTTGCATGCCGATCACGCCATGGTCAGCGCGATCACGTCGATGGCCTTTCGCTGGTCGGCGCGCGGGAAGCGCTACCCGGAGCTGAATTTGGAGCCGTGGACGCCGCAGCGGCTGTATCAGCTGACGACCGACTTTACCTTCCCCGATCGTGGGCCGGTGCTGCCAACGCCGTGGACGGTCAAGCTGGACATCCGTTCCGTGAAGGAGCAGAAGAGACAAGCATTCCTGGCGCATGCGTCGCAAGCTGTGCTTTATGACCGCCTGAAGCCGTATTGGGATCGCTATGGGGACTTTGAGTACTACACGCTGACAGCCGCCGCCGAGCCGGGCGCGATGGCGCTGGCAGATACGGTCTTCGAATCGGCGGCCAACTCGCTATGAGACCGTCTGAAGAACGGGGCGGGTGCGACGTTTCTGCCACCAGCTCCAGGCGGGACGGGCAAGCAAAAGTGCGGCGAGCACGAGCGTGTCGCGTAGCGGTTCGAGGTTACCTTTCTTAACCAGCCACCAGTAGTGCACCATTGCGAGAACGGCCGCGCCGTAGACCAACCGATGCAGGGTTTGCCACGGCTTGCCGCCCATCTTGCGCAGCACCCACTGAGGTGAGGTGATGGCCAGGGCCAACAGTAGTAGCCAGGCCAGCAAACCGACCTGGATAAAGAGTCGCTTTTTCAGGTCGTCGCGGATGGTCGGCCACACGTCGACCCAGTTCTGCCGCAGAGCCGCCCAGTGATGTCCCCGTACGTTTGTCAACGCCGCGCTGAGGTCGAACCCCGAGAAAAGGAAGACGTAGATCAGCAGGTGCAGCGTCGCGTAATAAAAAGCGAACAGGCCGATCATGCGCCGGAACCGGACCAGAAAGCCGAGCTTCGGGGACAAGCGCCGGACAGGCGAAATCGCGAGTCCGATCAGAAGGCAGTAGACCGCGAGGTCGCCCGTGTTGTGCGTGAGCGTATTGACCGGGTCGGTGCCCAGATTGTTTGTGAGCAGGCCGCGCACTTCCAGCAGAGACGGCGCCAGAAAGAAGAGAAAGACGAACGGCTTGACCCACTGCACCGCGCGATTGTTCATCGTGCCTGCTCCGATGCCGTCAGTAGTTCTTGATCAGATCCATCCCCTTGTAGAGGCCGGCAACCTGCTCAGCATAGCCGTTGAAGGGCAACGTGGGAATCGTGTGCGGCAGGATCGACGTGTCGATGCGGCGCTCGTGCGCCTGACTCCAGCGCGGAGCATCGCGCTGGGGGTTTACGTTGCTGTAGAAGCCGTATTCGCTCGGGCTCAGCACGTCCCACGTGGTTGCAGGCTCCTCCGCGACGAACCGGATATGTGTGACCGACTTCGCGGATTTAAATCCATACTTCCATGGAATGATGACGCGGACCGGAGCGCCCTGCTGGTTTTCGAGGGTCTCGCCGTAGGAGCCAAAGGTGAGCAGCGTGAGCGGGTTCATAGCTTCATCCATGCGCAGGCCCTCGCGGTAGGGCCACTCGATCATGCCGGGCGCCTCGGGCTCCTGCTTGGGATCGAAGAACGAGATGAACTCGACGTACTTCGCCTGCGGCTTTGGCTGCGCGAATTTGATCAGTTCCGCCAGGGAATAGCCAACCCACGGAACAACCATGCTCCACGCTTCCACGCAGCGAAAACGATAGGTTCGGTCCTCCAGCGGGCGGTAGCGCAGAAGGTCGTCGATGCCGACCGTCTTCGGGTTGTTGCACAGGCCTTCGAGCGTCACCGTCCAGGGCCGCGTGTGCAGGCTGCTGGCGTGGTCCGCCGGATCGCGCTTGTCAGTGCCGAATTCGTAAAAATTGTTGTACGTGATGGCTTTCTGCTTGGGCGTGATCGTTTCGTTGACGGGCGGAAAGCTGCCCGGGTGCGACGGGAGCTTGTTTGCCGCGAAGGCGACACTGGGGGTGCCGATCGGTGGCAGCTTCTTGCGGGCCTCGTATGCCAGGCCCGCCGCTGCGAGACCACCAAAGATCAGGTTGCGCCGGTTCAGGAACTTCTCTTTCGGCGTGACCTCTGATGATCGGAATTCGGGGGCGTTCCGTAGCAGCATTGTTGGCCTCTCTTAAGTAGACGCTTGCCGACGTGGCGTGGATTGCTGGGACTGGGCCAGTAGAGGTCCATTTCCCATGTGGCTGTGCTCCGGACGCCCGCATCAGAGTGTTCAGGGAGCACCTGGATCCCACTGGAGAACCGATGACTGACCTGAGCGCCGCCCGCGAAGACGTACTGTCTCGCACTGCCGACTTTCTGCTGGACAATCGCCGCACCGGCGAGCCGGTCGCCGACTTGCCGTCGGAGTTGCGTCCGTCGAACTAGGAAGAGGCGTTCTTTGTGCAAGACACCATGATGCGCGCCTACGACGAAATTGGGGGATGGAAGATCGGCGCGCGTGCGCCGGACGGTGTGCCCTTTTTCGCGCCCATGCCGGCGCAGTGGATGGGGGAGAACGGAACGCTGTTTCGCGGGCCGATGCACCGGCTGCACGGCGTGGAGGCGGAGATTGCGTTTCAGCTTGCGGAAGACTTGCCGAAGCGCGCTGAGCCCTACACGCGTGACGAGATCGGTGCGGCGGTTGGATCGTGCCATCCCGCGATCGAAATCATCGAGTCAGCGTTGATCGATCCACTCGCAGCCCCGCGGGAGAGCATGCTGGCCGACATGCAGATGCATGGCGGCTTTGTCGCCGGTCCGGCAGTTCCGCAGTGGCGCGATGTTGACTGGCAGCGTGAGGGCGTCCACCTGATCATCGACGGCAGCGTGCGCGCGGAGAATGTGGCGTCGAATCCGGGCGGTGTGGACTTCTTGCGGCTGCTTACGTTTCTGGCGAACGAGGGCGCGGTGCGGACGGGTGGTTTGCGCGCGGGGCAATGGATCACCACCGGAAGCTGGACCGGCGTAACGTGGACCTCGCCCGGCGCCCAGGCCCTGGTGGAATTCGACCATGCCGGCAGCGTCAGCATGCAGTTCGCTTCCAAGGTGTTCTGAGCGCGGCGCAACAGTGATCTATGAACCG
>CAXUEG010000162.1:0-6843 GCA_964249935.1 uncultured Terriglobus sp. | reverse complement strand
ACGGCGAACGATACCCACAAACAATGTCGATGGTGGCATTAGGCCGGCCTAGCTTTACCAGCAGGCTATGCAGGAGGTCGAACTCGCGGGGATCATAATTGGCAGTGTCGTTGGTGCGGTGGTCCCGCAAAAAGTGGTTCAGCATGTCGACGCCGTCCTGCAGGTACAAGCCATTCTGCTTGTACGCCACGTCGATCGACTCGCCTGTATGCAGGTGGTATAGCCGAAGGCGAACCGTGTCCATCAGACTTGCCGGCCGGTGGGGCGGCAACGGATTCGGCATGGACGGAACGGAATCGGCCTTCAGTGCGGCACCGATGGTAGCAACAAGCGCGAGCGCAGCGAATGCGCGGGTCAGGCGTGGCAGATTTTGCTTGAAGGCCAAACAATACTCCAGGATTTGAATGAGTAGAGACGTATATGCGGCGGCAATCAGCCTTACCGATCCGCATTTCCAGACTAAGGAGACTTTATCTGATTCCTAAATACAACCCAATACCCTAAACGGGGCATCCGGGACGCCACCTCTCGTCAAACCGCGCCAGCCAAACGCCAGAGACTTTGCATTTTCCTGAGACAGCAAACACCCCGGACACCGGTAGCCGCATCCGTTTACCTGATTTGGTCGCGTCGTGCGAAAAGGCACGAGCGCCAACGGAATGGAGAAGCCATGACTCTGAAACATGCGTTGCTTTCATCGGCTCTGGTGTTCGCAATGGCTGCGCCGGCGCTTCCGGCGATGGCACAAGATACGTATCAGCACCACGGCATCGGAACCGGGAAGGGTGCGGTGATCGGGGGTGCGGGCGGCGCGGGGATTGGCGCTCTCGCCGGCGGCGGCAAAGGTGCTGTGATTGGCGGCGCTCTGGGCGCGGGCGGTGGTGCGCTGGTCGGCCATCACAATGCAGCGGTGCATCACCGGCACTATCGCCAGCGGCATGGGTATGCCTCGCACGGGGACTATCACCACTCCTAGGATCGATCCGCTGGGTAATTTGTATGGTGGCCTCGAACGGCTTCGAGAGCTGCCTACCAGATCTGGCGATCGTCGTCGCGCCATTCATGACTGCTGTGCGGACGAGTTGCCGTAGTGCGACTCGGCGGCGGTTGCAGTTTAGTGGCTCGCGTTCCCAGAGACGTGGTCATCGGCCGCTGTAAAGACTGGCCGTTCATTTCGCTCTCCGTCCAGGCTTTCCAGGTTTCCTTGCCGCGGGCCACGCGCACGCCTTGCGACCTGGGCGGCAGAGCCATCGCCGCAGTCAGGAAGTAGCCATATTGCCGCTGATTGCAACGCATGCAGCGCATCGGGTAACGCAGAAGCAGCAGTTCGCGCAGATCGTGAAAGCGCACGCGAGACCGGCGAAACGTCGAGTTGGTGCAAAACGAGCAGCCGATCACACCCGCTTCCACGCTCATGGTCGGCGCGGCGGCGTAGGGCTCGATGTGCGCCTTCCAGGCATGTTCCTCGACCGTGGTGACCAGGGGCACGCCCGATTGTTCCGCAGGATGTTGTGGTTCCGGCACCAAAGGTGCTCCTTTCATGAACGCCTTGTGTCAGGCTACGGCCTACGCTACCGATGCCGCAAGGATTTCTGGGCTTGCGCTACTCCGAGGGATCGAAGAGGCCTGGCGACTTGCGGGGACTCTCAGACGCCGCGGGCGAGCGCCCTTCGAGGTGCTTTGCAGGCGAGCGTGTGGCGAGATGCAGGCCGCTCCGCGACGAACCGAATGCGGAACGACTCCGATCGCGCGTGGCTATTGTGCCTGCGCCGCGATCCATTGAGGCAGGTTCGGTGAGCAATGCGCTCAGGTCGCGCAGTTCAGCTCGAATGCGATCCAGGCTCGGCTCACGCGTTTCTTCGGATCTTGGCTCACGCGGCTGCGCGGCCGCGGCAGGTTCTTTACGGTGCTGGCGAGTTTGCAGAAACTGGCGAGCGCCGGGAATCGTGTAGCCCTGTTCATAAAGCAGATGCTTGATTTCGAAGACCAGTTCGACATCGCGACGGCGATACAGCCGTTGACCGGTGCCACCCTTGCCGATTTTGAGTTGGGGAAATTCGGTTTCCCAGAAGCGGAGCGTGTGCGTTTCGACATCCAGCAGACGCGCCACTTCACCGATGCGAAAGTAGAGCTTGTCGGGAATCACGGGATCGCGGGAAGTTGGGACGTTGCGGGCTTCAGACACGCGCGACTCCTGAGACGTGCTTGGGCAGACGCCCTGAGTATATGATGGCGCGGCACCTCATACCCACCCCCTCCCCTACTTTTTGCAAGTTCTTCCTGTGCAACGGTTTAGATCCATTGACCGACGCAAGTTCTTCATTCTCAAGGTATTTACGCGTAAGTTCCTGATGCAGCAAGGGATAGGCGACGTTGCACCAATTTCGTTGCACCCGGTTTGTCGGTGTGTTGCGATGGGCCGGGAGCGCGATGCGTGGGTGAGGCGTTTTCTTCAGGCAAAAAAAGGCCCCACGCATGTGGGGCCTCGCTCAATGGACAGGAACAGCGGACGCGGTAGATCCCCTTCCCTTTCGCTGGTTGCCTCCGGTGGGTTCACTCCCTGTGAAAACCCGTACTTGTTGCTACAGCGCTACGGATGGGGTTCGATCTGTCAGCTACACAATACATTGCTCTCCCCTTCCGTAGGTGTCAAGATAGGTTCGAAGAAAGTTTTGCACAATTTTGTGTGCCGCTTCCGAACAGAACCTACTGGGCGCGAAAAGGCCGGGGCTGGTTGGCCCCGGCCTTTTCGCACATGTTGTTGGGTGTGCGTTTGGCAGTGCGTGCTGCCGTTAGAAGCTGAAGCGGCCGCTGATTCGGATCACACGCGATGCGTTGGATCCGGTGATCTGACCGAAGGTGCCGGGCGAATTGATGTTTGCGCCGGGGTTTGCCCACTGCGGGGTGTTGGTTGCGTCGAAAGCCTCACCGCGAAGAACAAAGGTGTACTCCCGGAAGATGGGGAAGTTGCGGGTGATACCGAGGTCGAGGTTGAACAGGCCCGGCCCACGAATGGAGTTGCGGCCCACGTTACCGTTCTGCAGGCTGGCTCCGGGGTAGACCGAGGTAACGGTAGCGAAGTTCCCTCTATTGACGAAGTATTGCGGGTAGTTCGCGTTGGTGCCGTTGTACTGCACGCCGTTTAAAGATGGCTTGCTGAACTGCACAGGAACGACGGTATCGCCGTTGCCGCTAGTGGAGCTGTCCGTCAGCTGGAACGGCTGACCGCTGTCGTAAATCAGAATGGTGTTGAGGTCGAAGTTGCCAACAATCCGCCCGACGATGCCGCTGGACAGGAACTGCCTGCCCGGTCCAAGCGGGAGCTGGTAGTTGGTCCAAAGGGAGTTGATGAAGGTACGGTCGAAGCCGCTGTTGGCATAGTTGCGGCTGAGCAGGCCCGCGGACTCAAAGGTGACCGTGCCCGGGGTGCTGTTGGTGTCGTATGTGTTCAGGGCGTGGGACCACGTGAAGGCTTAGCCGAACTGGAGCGACTTGAAGGTGCGCTCAGTGAGTTGTGCCTGCAGGCCCGAGTAGTTCACCGTGCCCCACGGGAAAAAATCATAGATGGTGTTGACGTTGCGGCGCACGCCACCTGGCGCGGCGGCATTCGCGAAGACCGGCCGGGTGTTTGCGCCCAGGCTGCTGACGTAGCCGGTGTTGATGTCGATACCGGCGACCTGCCGAACCTGGTGCGTGCCCACGTAACCGACGCTGGCGACCAGACCCTTGGTCAGGTCATGATCGATGAAGAGGTTCCAGGTTTCAACGTAACCCCGGCGCCACTTCTGAGGGGAGAACACAGTGCCGTAGTTGTAGGGCAGCGGCACGACGCCGCTGCTGATGTCTGGCAGCACGACGGGCGGCACACCGATGGGCAGCGTCGCACCGGGTACGACGTCGTTGGTGGCGCTGAGTGCGGCGGCCGGCGTGTACTGCGTGGTGAAGGTGCCGAAGCCGGTCTGACTGAGCGTGGTGAGCGCGGGGTACGCGTCGCGGTAGAAGCGGTAATTCTCAGGATCGGTGGTGATACCGGCACCGGAGCGAATGACAGTTTTCTCATTGACGCGGTAGTTGACGCCGAAGCGGGGCACAAGCTGTCCCAAGCCAACGTCGACACCCGTGTCAGTGGGGACATTGCCGCGGCCACCGATCAGCGTGTTTCCGCTGGTGGGGTCATAGCGGAAGACGCCAGTGTGGTCGCGGTTGGCGAAGGGATAGTACTCGTAACGCACGCCGTAGTTGATGGTCAGGTCGGCGCTGGCCTTCCAGGTGTCCTGCGCGAAGAAGCCGAACTCCGACCAGCGTGGGCCATTGGGCTGGAAGAGCTGGACGGTTTTGCCGACGTTGTTGGGCAGGCCGAGCAGGTTGTCGGCGATGACGCGCGCGAAGTTCGGGGTTTGCGCTCCACCGGTGCCGCCGTTCAGGCTGGTGTCGCCGCCGGTAAAGGTGAACTGTCCGCGCGGGCCGTCGTTGTTGGTTTGCAGATGGTTCATGGCGGAGTGGGTGTACTCGCCGCCAAACCGGAAGCTGTGATTGCCGTGGAGGTAGGTGGCGTTGACGTTACCGACATACTGGTAATCGCGGAAGCTGAAGGGGTTGGACTGAAGGTAGTTGCCGTAGTTGCTCAGGCCCTGATTCTCGACGAAGCCGGGCAGGCCGGACTGGAACGTGGTCGTGCCGTTGGTCCCGGGAATGCCGAGCAGGTTGAGTCCCTCGTTGGTGCCTACGTCGGGCGCCTGGGCCGCGAGGTCGATGCGGACGACGCCGGCGTTCGCGTCCACCAGGAAGTTGTTTGAGAAGGTATGCGTGGCGCCCAGGCCGACATTTTTGATGTTTCCGGGAGCGGTGCCGGGCTGGCCGCCGTCCCAGGTATTGCCGATAGCGGGACCGAAGTACGGAGGATCGACGATGTTGGAGCGAAGGATGGAATAGCGGCCGAAGAAGGTGGTGCGATCGGTCGGGTTCCAGTTGATCTTGGTGTCGTAAGTGCCGCGATCAAAGGCGAGGATGGCCCCGCCCGCGTAGTTGTTCGTTGCCGCGGTCGACGTTTGCGTCGGGATAAGCGAGAACAGTTTGAGCGTCGGTGCGCTGAGCCGGTTCTGAGGGATGATGTTGCCCTGGAACGCGGTACGGCCCGTACCGTCGGGATTTCCAGTCAGGGGATCGTAGATCACCGCCTGCGCGGCCGTGAGGCCGTATGCCGCGGGATTGAGCAGAAGCGCGCTGAAGTCGCCGTTGCGGAACTGCGTCAGGGGCACGGTCTGGGTGCCGTTCTTGTACTGGCGCAGCGAAGTTTTATTGTAGTTGAAGAAGAAGAACAGCTTGTCCTTGATGATGGGACCGCCGATATTGCCGCCGTATTCGTTGTAGATGTTCTTGGGAACGATGGGCGTGGCGGACGTACGGACGAAGTAGTTGCGCGCGTTGAACTGGGAGATGGAGTTGTACTCCCAGATGCCGCCGTGTAAGTGGTTGGTACCGCTTTTGACGACGAAGTTTGCGGCGATACCGCCGGCGGCACCCTGCTCTGCATTGAAGGAGCTGGTGACCACGTTGACGGATTCGATGGCGTCCTGGGGCGGGATGTAGGCGGCCTCAGACTGGAGCCAGGGGTAGTTCACCGCGGCGCCGTCGATTTTGATGTTGTTGATGGTGTTGGCAACGCCGTTGGCGTTGATGGACTCGTTGCGGCCGGGGTTTCCGGCCTGCGAGTTCATCTCCTGCGGCGGCGGGACGCCGGGGATGAGGCGGAAGAGATTTTCGGGGTTGCGTCCCGCGGAGCCGGAGGTGGGCAGCTGGTCGACCTGGAGCGGGCTGATCTCGTAGCTCACGTCGGCACGATCGGTTTGCAGGGCGGGCGGCGCGGTCGAGACGTCAACGGTCTGATTGACGCCGCCGACGGTGAGCGCGGCGTCGACGCGCTTGGTCTGGTTGACGGCGATGCCGACGTTGGTGGTTTCGAAGTTGCCGAACCCGGCGCCGGAGATGGTGACGTTGTAGTTGCCCTGCGGCACGTCGGTGATCTGGTAGTTGCCGGAGCGATCGGAGGTGCCGGTGCGCGACAGACCGGTGTCGGTGTTGGTGATGGTGACGGTGGCACCGGGAATCGCGGCGTTGGAAGCGTCGGTGACATTGCCGGTGAGGGTGCCATAGAGCACCTGGGCGTGGACGCAGCTGAGTGCGAGCACGGGCAGGGCGAGAGCGGTCGCGATGCGCAAGGCAGGGAGATGCGCGCGACGGAAGAACGGATCAGACATAAGGTGCCTCCAAAAGTTTTGCAGCAGAAATCTTCTAACTTGATTTGCGCGCCGAACTATAGTGAGCACTTTCATCTGCTGTCAAGAAGATGCATCAGGAAGAGACACAGCGAGACGAAGCACTTTGCGGATCTGCTCACTGAAACGTTTTTAGGGAGAAAAGAGGTGTGAGACTTTTTCCGGCGGTGCGACGTCCGTTTGCCGGGCCGGACGGTCTGGGAGGCGCGTTTCCGCAGGCGCGAGCCGCCGATGGGCAGCGAGAGATGCGCGGGGTTTGGAGCCGGTCCCGATCGGTGGGATTTCCGTCCTGAGACTAAGTTCGCCTCGGACACAAAATGACCGCATCGGCCGGCCGGAGTCTCGGGCGCGGTGTGTACGAGCGGGGCGCGCGCTGCCGGCTAGCGGAGCAGGCGCATGCTGAGGCGGAAGAGCTGCTCGAAGTCGTTGCCGAGTGTGAGGCTGGTGTCGCCGTGTGACTTGAGGGCGCTTTCGACGGCTTTCTGGGCGTCGGGGCGGCCGTATCCCAGGTTGACAAGGTCGGAGAGGACGTCGTCGGCCGCGGGGGTGAACGCGGAGGCTTCGGGGG
>CAXUEG010000161.1:0-6901 GCA_964249935.1 uncultured Terriglobus sp. | reverse complement strand
GCCGATGACGCGGTCGAAGGTTTCCGGGTCGACGGCTTCGCCGCGCTCGTGCGCGAAGATCAGGTCGGTCACTGCCTGGCTGCGGGGAAGGGAGCCTACGTGTGTGGTGAGGATGCGGTCGGTGCTCATGGGCTCCTAGGGTGTTGGTGGCTATGCCCTTCCTTGAAGTGTGATGGTACTCCGGGAAGAAAGCAGGTCCTTCGCTTCGCTCAGGATGACAATTTACCCGGGGAGTTCAAGACTTCGTTGCGCTCAGGATGACGATTTCACGGGAAAGCTAAGCACCTTGCTTGCAGTTTCCGGTGAGTCAGCCGGCAGTCCATCCGCCGTCAACGACGAGGCTGGTTCCGGTGATCATGGCGGAGGCGGCGGAGGCGAGGAAGAGGACGGCACCCATGAGGTCTTCGACGGTGCCGAGGCGGCCGAGTTTGATTTTGTTGAGGGCGGTTTGCTGGAAGTCGTTCGATTGCAGGAACGGGCGGGTCAGATCCGTTTCGATAAAGGTGGGCGCGATGGTGTTGGAGCGGATGCCGTGGGGCGCGAGGTCGAGCGCGATGGCTTTGCTCATGCCTTCCACTGCCCACTTAGAGGCGCAGTAGACGGTGCGGTCCTGGCCGCCGACGTGGCCCATTTGCGAGCTGATGTGGATGAGCGAGCCGCGGGTACTAGAGGCGATCATGCGCTGAGCGACGGCTTGTGCGACGAAGAAGGAGGAACGGAGATTGAGATTGAAGACGGCATCGAGGTCCTCTGGCGTAACGGAGGTGAAGGGCGCGGGACGGTTGGTGCCGGCGTTGTTGACAAGGATGTGGAAGGCGGGCCGGGCTGCGATGGCCTGTTGTGTGGCGGAGATGTCGAGGACGTCGCAGACGAGGGCTTCGGCGCTGCGGCCGGCGTTGCGAATGGCCTGGACGGCTTGTTCCAGTTCGGGTGCGGAACGGGCGAGGAGGACGACGTGCGCGCCGGCCTGAGCGAGTGCCGCTGCGGCGGCAAGACCGATGCCGCGGCTTGCGCCGGTGACCAGCGCGCGCTGTCCGTCGAGGCGCAGCGAGGGCGTGACTGGAAGGCGAGGTGGTGGAGCAGGGCTGTCCGGCAGACGGCTCATGCCGTGACTGGCTGTGGGTCTTCGGCGTGCTTCGGAACCTCGACGCCTTGCGCTTCCGGCTGCACCGCGCTGGCGTATGGCACGTCGCGATGGCCGTAGCGGCGCACGCGCAGGTTGGCCTGTTCGCCATGGCCGGCGAAGCCTTCGAGGGCACAGAGGCGGGAGCAAACTTCGCCTACGTGAGCGGATGCCTCGTCGGTAAGCACGTGCTGGTGTGTGCAGGTTTTCAGGAATTTGCCGACCCAGAGGCCGCCGGTGTAGCGCGCTGCCTTGCGTGTGGGCAGGGTATGGTTGGTGCCGATGAGCTTATCGCCGAACGCAACGTTGGTGCGCGGACCGAGGAAGAGCGCGCCGTAGTTGGTCATATTTTCGAGAAAGTAGTCGGGATCGCGGGTCATGACCTGGACGTGTTCGGAGGCGATGCTGTCAGCGATGCGGACCATCTCCTCGTCGCTTCCGGCGACGATGATTTCGCCATGGGTGTCCCACGCGGCGCGGGCGATGGCGGCGGTTGGAAGGATTTCGAGGAGGCTGTGAATTTCACGCAGAGTCTGCTCGGCGAGGGTTTGCGATGTGGTGAGCAGGATGGCTGGGCTGTCTGGGCCGTGCTCGGCCTGGCCTAGAAGATCGGTGGCGCACATCTCAGCGTCGACCGTGTCGTCGGCGATGACGAGGGTTTCAGTGGGGCCGGCGAACAGGTCGATGCCGACTCGGCCGAACAGCTGGCGCTTGGCTTCGGCGACAAAGGCATTGCCGGGGCCGACGAGCATATCAACGGGAGCGATGGTTTCGGTGCCGAGCGCCATGGCGGCGATGGCCTGGATACCGCCGAGGCAGTAAATCTCATCGGCACCGGCCATGGCCTGGGCGGCGACAACGGCAGCAGCGGGCTTGCCCTGGAATGGCGGAGCGCAGGTAATCACGCGCTTGACGCCGGCGACCACTGCCGTGATGACGGACATGTGCGCGGAGGCGAGCAGGGGGTACTTGCCGCCCGGGACATAGCAGCCGGCGGCGTTAACCGGGATGTGACGATGCCCGAGCACGACGCCAGGCATGGTTTCAACTTCGACGTCGCGCATGGAGTCGCGCTGAATCTGTGCGAAGTTGCGGACCTGTTGCTGGGCGAACTCGATGTCGGCGACGGCCTGGCGGCTGAGCGATGCCATGCAGCTATCGATCTCGGGGGCGCTCAGGCGGTAGGTGTCGCGATTCCAGCAGTCGAAGCGGATGCTGAGTTCACGGACGGCGGCGTCGCCGCGGGACTGTACATCGGCGAGAATGCGTTCCACGGTCTCGCGGACATGGGTGTCGCGTTGCTGCCGGTCGCCTGCGGCGGCGCTGTGTTTCAGGTATATGGCCATGGAATGAGTGTGCTCTGAGGTCTACCCCACCCGGTATACATGGTCCCGACACAGCTTGCCAAATGGTTTATCCGTAGCTTGTGTGGAGTTATTGCTGGGCTGTCAAACCTCCACCCGAAGCTTCATCTGAGGCAGAGGTGCTGGCTGCCTGGAAAGTTTCGGGCCTGGTCGCTTCCAACGGTCGGGGAAGATTGGAACGGAACGCCTCCGCGGAGGCACCGGTGAGCCGCTCGAAGGCATGCAGCGTCTGCTCCTCGGCTTCCAGCTTCGGAGGGCTTTCTTTTCGGGTACTGAGAAGCAGGGATGGATCGCCTTTGGCGATGGAGGCGATCCGGATGACTGCGTAGCATCCGGCGAAGCCGACGTAGATATAGGGCTGGTAGATGAGGAGCGGGATAGCGTACTTGGGGTCCATGACGGCGGACTCGCAGATGTTGCGCGGCGGCTCTCTCCAGGAATGCCAGATACTGCCCCGAAAGCGAATGGTCTGGAAGGGGGTTTCCTGGTCGGCGAGACTCTGCTTCAAAGCGCGCTCCAACGCGCGAGGTGTGTCGATGCCAAACTCAAGGACGCGGTTCATATGGAAGTCCGGGCCGAGATAGTGCCGCAGGACAGCTTGCGCGAAGTATGCGCAGTTGCGATGGCTGTAACTGTAACTATAGGAGCGCAGCTCCGAGTCGAGTTCAGCGAGTACCTTGCGGTCCTGCTCCGGGGTGGTTTTAAATTGCACGACACGAAGGCTGCGAAGCCAGGCGCGGCCCAAGTATTTAGCGCCGACCCGGGGCGCAACTGCGGGATAAGCCTTAGCAAGTGTGCCGGTCCATGCAGCCGGATCGCGACCTTGCAGACCGAGCTGTTCGCCTAGGAAGAACAAGTCGGCGGGGATGGCGGCTGCGCCAGGGTTGGGCCAATAGGCGGTGCTGGTCAGTACCAGTCCCGGTGAACCTTCACAGAATTCGATCCTGCCGGCCTGATTCAAGCAGCCGCGGGAGATCCACACAGACACATGTCCAACGTTGCTCAGAAAACCGAGCAGGCCGGTTGGTGTCTCGAGAACGAGGCCGACGTCCGCCCGGGCTAAACCAGTACACACTAGGATGCCGAAGAGAAGGCAGGAAGCGCGTACTAAGAAGTAGTACACCGGATCTGGCATAAGTTGGCTCCTCTAAGTGCGAAGGAGCCGCACACATCCAAAGTAGGGGAAGTAATCCTGGAGGACAGCATGCGAGCCTTTGATGGCGCATCAGCTTCTATGGCGCGGTCGGTTTCGGGTTCTGGTCCGACACCGTGACACGATGTGCTTTTGCATGGCTATCGTGAAAGGACACCGTGCTGGAGCGGAAGTTACGCCGCCCTTTCTACTTGTGGCCAGGAGCAGTCAGCGTAACGGTTCGACCGACGTCTATCGGGTGCGTGCCGCATTATGTAAGTCGGCGAGGATGACCTTGGTGGCCAAGCCGCACCTTGCGAGAAGCCAGATGCCGTAGTAGTTGACGTCGATTTCATACCAGGCGAGACCATGCCTCGCGGAGACCGGGTGTGCGTGATGGTTGTTATGCCAACCCTCGCCGCCTGTAAGTAGAGCAACCCACCAGTTATTGCGAGATTCATCCTTGGTGTCGAACCGCTTGGAACCCCACATGTGGGTTGCCGAGTTGACAAGCCATGTGGCATGAAGGCCAAAGGTAACCCGGAGAAAGATGCCCCAGAGGACCCACGGCCAGCCGCCGATGGCCAGAAGCACGAAGGCGAGAGCCGTGAGCGGTGCCCAATGGAAGCGCGTGAGCAGGACGTAGAAGCGGTCTTTTGCCAGATCTGGCGCGTACTTCGCAAGCAGAGCGGGTTCGGCGGTTGCGCCTTGCCCGTTGATAACCCAGCCGGCGTGGGCCCACCAGCGGCCTTCCCCTGGAGAGTGTGGATCGCCAGGAACATCGGTGTTCTGGTGATGCACGCGATGGGTGGCTACCCACACCAGAGGACCGCCTTCCAGGCTCAAGGTGGCGCACACGGCAAAGGTGTACTCAAGCCACTTGGGTACCCTGTAGCCGCGATGCGTCAGCAGGCGATGGTAACCCATACCGATGCCGATATTGATCGCGACAATGTGCAGCACGACTGCGACGGCCAGGCCGGACCAACTGAAGCAGAAGAGGGCGGCGACGGTGCCTACGTGGAAGAGGATCATGAATCCAAGAACCACATAGTTGATGGACTCCTGCTGCTTTGCACGAGCCAGACTCATGCTAAGCGGCACGTCCTGATGGGCGCCTGGGCCTTGGGCTACCGCGACGTCATGTTGGTGACTGTAGGTTTGATTGTTCGTCATAGGTTTCCGACTAATTAGATGAGACACCTGTTTCTGACGGCAGGCTTGGCGGCCGGTAACTTGTAATAGTTCAGTAATGGATATCGTCGTCAGTGCAAAATCTTCGGCGGCTTCTTCGCCAACGCGGCGCCGCTAATGCGCCATCACGAGTAAGGCGCGGCGACTCATGAATGGGGCGTTCATGTCGCGCCATTGCGGAGGAGCGAACGTAGGCGATGTTCGACCATTCGGGTGCAACGTAATGAGAGTTACAGTTTGCACCTTTGCGCGACAGTTTGTACCCGGTGAGATACCTAGGGTAAGGTCCGATCCAGCGATTGGCCACCAGCGACGTCTTCTCTGATAAAAGTGGTTTCACCATGGATCGACGCAGTTTTATCGCCGGGTCTCTTGCATTCACGGGTGGTGTTTCGGCCCGGTATGCGCGCGCTGCTTCTGAGCCGTCTTGTGAGCTTGCGCTTCCTCCAGGCCAGATTGCCGGAAAGTCGGGTGACGGCAGGTTCCCCGACGGGTTCCTGTGGGGCATGGCGACTGCAGCGTACCAGGTGGAGGGAGCGTGGAACGAGGACGGCAAGGGTGAGTCGATCTGGGACCGCTTCAGCCATGCCGTCGGCAAGGTGAAGGGAGGCGCGACGGGCGATGTGGCGTGCGACCACTATCACCGGTATCGCGAAGACATCGCGATTCTGAAGCAGCTGAACCAGAAGAGCTACCGGTTTTCGATTGCGTGGCCGCGGATTCAGCCAACGGGGACCGGAGCGCCGAATGCGAAGGGTCTGGACCACTACAGCCGTGTGGTGGATGCGGCGCTGGAGGCGGGCATCCGGCCGTTTTGCACGCTGTACCACTGGGACCTGCCGCAGGGGCTGGAAGATCGCGGTGGCTGGCCGAACCGCGATCTGGCCGGGTACTTCGCGGAGTATGCCGGGATCGTGGCAAAGCACCTGGGGGATCGGATTACGGTGTGGGCTCCGTTCAACATGCCCTGGACGGTGGCGAACCTGGGCTATGGTGTGGGAACGTTTCCGCCGGGGCGCGCGAGTTACACGGACTTCCTGAAGGCGGCGCACACGATCAACCTGGCGCAGGGCGAGGGGTTCCGGGCGATCAAGGCGGCGTCCGCCAAGGCGCCGGGCGGGAGCGCGAATGGGATGTCGCCCGCATACCCGAAGACGAACAGCGCGGCGGATGTGGCCGCGGCGGAGCGATACCACGCGTTCAACAACGTGTTCTTTCTGGAGACCGCGATGCACGGCCGGTACCCCAACGCGTTTGTTGTGCCGATGCCGTATGAGCAGATGGGTTTTCGTGCGGGCGACGAGAAGATCATGCAGGTGCCGCTGGACTGGCTTGGCTTTCACTACTACACGCGAAGGATTGTTTCGGACGCACGAAGTTCGCAGCGGGAGGGCGGCGGCGCGATTGCGACGGAGACGCAGGACACGGCGCATGGCGGAGACTCGTGGACGCAGTTGAATGCGGTGATGCCGGCTGAGGGTCCTCTGACGGATGGCGGACTGGAAGTGTGGCCGCGGGGTATTTACGACCTGGTTACGCGGATCAGCAAGGACTACGGACATCCGGAGATCGAGATCACGGAGAGCGGGTGCAGCTACCTGGATGCGCCATACCCAGCGAAGAACGGAGCGGTACCGGATTCGCGGCGGATTGTGTTCTTCCGGGATGAGCTGATGGAGCTGTCACGCGCGATCGCGGATGGGGCGCGGGTGCGGGCGTTCCATGCGTGGAGCTTGCTGGATAACTTTGAGTGGGCGGATGGGTACTCGGAGCGGTATGGCTTGACGTATGTCGATTTTCGGGATCAGCGGCGGACGGTGAAGGATTCCGGGCTTTGGTATAGGCGGGTGGCGGCGGAGAATCGGGTGCTGGGGTGAGTGCGTTTTGGAGACGGGCTCGCGCTTCGCGCGCGCGTTGTCATTGCGGGTTTCTCCGCTGCGGAGGACAGTAAAGCTGTCCTGCTCCGGTCGAAATGACGGGGTGTTGCTGGTGGGAGAGGAGTGGGTTTAGCGGTCCTGGATGGGGATGTAGGGTGCGGGATAGGCGGGGCCGGTGTAGTCGGCGCGGGGGCGGATGAGGAGGTTGTTT
>CAXUEG010000160.1:0-6903 GCA_964249935.1 uncultured Terriglobus sp. | reverse complement strand
TTCGACCGGAGCAGGACAGCTCCACCGTCCTGCGCAGTGGAGAAACCCGCATTTGTGCGAGGCGGCAAAGCTCCCCGGGCGCGCACCACATGCCACCGCACCACTAATCCACCGGAGAACTCAGCGAAGCACCGTCCGCACCCGTGCCAACCCCACTCACCGCTTCGCGCTCCACCTCAACGGTTTCACGCCGCAGCGTAACAGGACGCTCATCGCGGCGCTCCGTATCGCGCCGCGTCACCCGCAGCTCTTCCTTCAACACCAGTTCCCGCGTCACGACCAATCGCTCTTCCACCAGCGGATACACGGTCGTATCGCCTTCCTGCCGAACCTCCGGCGCTGTTTCGACCGGTCGATTCAACACCACCCGCTCCACATCGAACGTGCGGATCGCCAAGACCTCATCCAGCTTCGTCTCGTACTCCTGCACCACCTTGCGCAGACGCACCGTGCCCGTCTCCACCAGGCGTCGGCCCACCACCAGCTGCTCCTCCGCCACCGGCACCACCAGATTGCCCGTCCCAGCATCGCCACGCTCACGGCTCACGTCGGCAAAGCTGCCGCCGCTGTCCCGGGTGTCCAGCAGCGAAGACGTCGCGATGCGAACAACACGCCCATCCTCCAGGCGCAACTCCGTCTCAGAAACGCTTGGGTCGACCGTGCCGCTTGCCAGCAACACATTGCGTGCGCTCCGGTCATCCGGCAACGGCGTCACGCCAGACAGAGGAAAAGCCATAGGATCTCCATTCACGCAATACGGCACTACAAAGCGAACGCATTCGAAAGGCAAGCGTCAAGTAAAAACGCAGAGAACTTAGAAACGAGTGCAAACAAACATGGCCCGGATCCCCTGCATAAATTGCAGAGGTTCCGGGCCATACCAACCTACAGGTCGCGGTCCCGGATGCCCGTGCCGCTCAGCGTTCCACCCGTTGTACGAGTTCCCGCGCCGCTGGTCACCGTTTCACCGGCGATCTGGTCCACATCCACCTCGGTGTGACGTACCGTATCGCGAACAGCCTCGGTGCGCTCGTTGCTCGTCTTGCCGACCAGCACCTCTTCCACCACGCGCGCCGTCTTGCCCACCACGGCCTCTTCACCTGAAGCGCGCACCTCGATCGAACGGTCGCCTGGTGTGAAGTCGGCTGCCGTCGCAGCACGATCGACCGCACGCCGCTCCACGCGCACCACCTCATCGCGCAGGTTTACATCCGCGCTCACCGGCTCCTCGACCACATGCGAGTAAACCCGCACACCGCCGCGATCCACCTCACGCTTGCCCACGACCAGGTTCTCTTCCACGATCGGGATGGAAGTCTCGCCCGTAACATCCGCCGTATTTGCATACCCGGTTCCGCCCACTGCAGCGGTCGTCGCATAACCGGCATCACGGCCCGCATAACCGGCAGAGCTACCGCTCAAACCGCTCGTCGTTCCAGCCTGGCCGGCAGAAACGTCGTTATAGCCCGTATCCGTGTCCACATTACCGCCTTCGATGTTGCGTGCTCCGTGCTCCCGCAGCAGAACGACCACGCCTTGAGCTTCATCGTCGTCCGCCTTCACCGTCAAAAGCGCGCCGCCCTGGTTCAACCCATTCGCGTAGTGCTCGTGAGCGGTGTCGGCGCCGCCGCTCAGCGACTTGAAAAAGTGGCTGACCTTGTCGCCGATACCGGCGCCTGCATGCTCCGTCCCTGCGTAGTCGTCCTCTTCGTGGTTCGCAACCACCTTCACATCCTCCGCACGAATCGTGCCCGAGGACAACAGCTGCTGCTTCACACTCTGTGCTTCCGTCATACTGCTGAAGAGACCTACAACCGTTTTCGACATAAGATTTGCTCCTGAATTCCTTGTGGGTTACTTATTGCTGCGAGAACAGCTCGACGCGGCGATTATCTGCCTGGCCTGCTGCCGTTGAATTGGTGTCCGCCGGGTTCGCTTCACCGAAGCCCTGGCCACTTAACTTGTCGTCGGCTACACCCTTCGATTTCAGGTAGGTGGCAACCGCAATCGCCCGCTGCTGCGACAGCGTCATGTTGTGCGTGTCGGTGCCGGCGTTATCCGTATAGCCTTCCACGCGCAGGTGAGCCTTCGGATTGCTCTTCAGCACGTCCGCGGCGCGGTCCAGTGTCGCCTGATCCTCGGGCGTCAGCGTTGCCTTGTCCGTGTCGAAGTGCACCGTGCCCAGCGTTGGAAAAGCCTCTGCGTTCGCTGCTGCGGGCGTCGCCTGTGTTGTGGTGACCGGAGTGCTCCGATGACGAAGCAGGAAGAACGCCAACAGTGCAAGCAGCAGCAGCAGAGGCAGCAGCCACGCCCACACCGACGTTCCCTTATTCTTTTCTTCATAAACTTTGATGCGATCTGCCATGAATCCTCCAGGTTGTGTTCAACCAGATACTTACGGGTGCAGAGGCGTACGCCCCATTGTCCGGCGAGCTGCGCGGCCCTAGATGGTGGTGCGCCCGGTAGTCGTCGTGGATGAGCCGATGTTTTCGGCAGGCAGCTCTTCCACCTCGACTTCGGTGTGCCGCACCGTGTCCTGAATTGTCTCGGTATGCTCCACAACGCCCTTGTTCACCACGACCTCTTCCACCACGCGCGCACTCTTCCCAACAACCGCTTCTTCTGCTGTCTCGGTCAGCTCAATCGTCCGGCTTTGAAACAGTTGGTCGGCATCTGACACAGGACGATCCACCGCAACACGATTTACATTCACGTGCTCTTCACGCAGCGTCACGTCTTCTTCTACGGGCACTTCGACGATCCGCCGATACAAGCGAACACCGCCCGCGTCCACCGTGCGCTTGCCGACAAGCAGATCTTCCTCGATCACCGGAATCGCTCCGGTAGCTGCCTCCGCGGCAACCGGCACCGGCGCGAATGCCTCCCGCTCTGTGCTCTGCACATCGTCGATCTTCTCAGCCCTGTGGTTCCCAAAGATCGATTCGACGGTACCGACATGCTCGGCAACCGCTGACACAGCAACAATAACGCCGCCGTCGCGGATGCCAGCTTTCAGATGGTCATAGTCGCGGTCGGGCATGCCCAGCGAGGCGAGCTCCGACTTATCCAGTGCATCTACAGACGAGCCGTCGCCTCCGATGATGGACGTGGAGGACTCAGGCACGCCGGCCTTTCGCAGGTCTGCAACAGCAGCCTGCGCCTGTTGCTCATGGTGGAACAGGCACACAAGCGTTGTAAGGGTTTCCATGCTTCTCCTGATTGTGGGAGGTAGTGGGACGAGCGCGAAAACACTGTCCGGGATAAGAGGGAGAGCGGCTTTCGGGTCAATACCTGCAGCCACCGTGTCCGAGAGTTAGGGTGCTCAGACCGAAAGACAGGATGGCCGGATAAACATCGTGACGCGAAAAGGCGCAGTAAGTCTGCAGAAGCCGATCGCCCCTTTGTTACACAACCTGTGTGCAACTACCCCGGGTAACCGCAGCGGCGTTTCGAGTCGTCGTCGAAAGCGAAGCAGGCAGGTTCAGACCCGATCGCGAGTCAAGCAGTGCTCTCGCCAATCCTGCCGAGCAGGTACTTACTCTACGTTGCAAAGCCATCAACCCGACGCTGCAAGGAGCAATGTCGTCGCGCGCCGTCCACGGGAAAGCAGTGTCTCCACACAACCCGTGCACCGAGTAAAAAGCAGTGGGATTTTAGCTACTTGCTCGACACGTGCTCGTAAGGAGCATTCGCCTCGGACGGTTGCGCACGGATCGCGAAAACAACGCTACTCATCCACCGCCACGGCCCGCAAACTAAAGCTCGCAACCGTGGCCGGCTCCGACCCCGGCCGCATCACCAGCGTACCCAGCACCTCGGTCCCCAGCGGCGTCTGATCCCGCATCCGGAATACCAGCACCCCCGGCGCAACCTCCTTCGCAGACAGCAGGTTGAACCCGCCCGTCTCCTGCCGCAGCTCCATCTGCGCCGCCGCCGTCAACCCCGACGCCGCGCTCGGCAACACGTCCTCCATCGCCGCCGCATTCGCCTGGTTGAACGCAGCCAGCCACCCATACATCAGGTGTCCCGCGGCCGAGTTCGGAATCAGCCCCGTCTCCGGCCCAAACCGCGGCAGCCGCACCAGGATCGTCGCGTGCACGCGGCCTCCATGCCCACCCCGCCGCGCCGGCACAGGCGCATCCGCCGCATCTCCCAGTGCAATCACATCCACCTGGTTCGGATCGTCATCCTTGTCATCTTCTGCGGAGGCGTCCGGCGATCCTGCACCCGCCCTTCGTGCAGCAGCGGCATCTTCGCGAAACCGTCGTGCCCGGCTATGCTGCAACCCGATTCCCACCAGGGCAAGCACCGCGGCCGCGATCAGCACTGCCAGCAGCAGCACGCTCGGCCGCAGCCGCTGCCGCTCCATCACCAGGAATCGCGGACCGGTCGGGAACGGTGTTTCGCTGATTCCATCCGCTCCCATACAGCATGAGTGTAGTCGCACCACAACGCATCCCGCGCCGCCGTGCATTGCTCTAGCGGGCCGTTTGCGGGTGCATTCCAGACGGCCTTCGGGAAGTAAGGCAGGAACCACCTGCTGCACCTGTCGTTCTCAGAAACGCTTCGGGTTCGGTCTGCTTCCCAGCTCCGCTCCTGACTTGTCAGCAGTGTCATTCTTGCGCCAGGTTAGGTCGCGTAAAGAGAATGCTTCCAATGGCTGCCCGGACGGAGCTTGCCGGCATCTTCGGTCGACGATCGTCTGCTGGCGCAGCGACCGTGTTCTGCGACTACACATATCCCGTGACCCGTCAACTCAGTAAGTGCATGGTTTTGGTCAGCCATCTTGTGCCCACCAAAACGCCACTGGCGCGCGTCCGGCGAAGCATCTCCAGAGCACTACACGACATACTTCGAATGAGATACAACTTTGCATCGGATAAGTATGCGTCTCGACTCGTTCATGCTTGCAGGTCTGCTGTTCGTCTCCGCCTTCTCACGCGCGGAGCCCGTATCGGTCCGCTATCCGGAGGGTTCGGTGCACGGCTATCTTGCTCTGCGCTCTCTCGATGGCAAGCTGCTTGCTGCGGGTGACCTGACCCAAACCATTCGCGGACAACAGTTGACCTCCCGCCTCACCTATAAGTTCAAAGATGGTTCCATCGACGACGAAACCGCAATCTTCACACAAAGCGGTCATTTTCACCTTCTGCACGACCACCGCATACAGAAAGGACCGAGCTTCGCAAAGCCCGTCGATTTCACCATCGATACCAGGACAGGTGAGGTCATCGTTCGCTACGCGGAAGACGGCAAGCCGAAGGTGCAGACTAGCCACGTGGATTTGCCCGACGACCTGGCCAACGGCATCCTTCTCGACCTCGTGAAGAACCTGTCTCCGCAGACACCGGAGACAAAGCTCAGCTATCTTGCGATTACACCAAAGCCAAGACTCATCCACTTGTCAATGAAGCCCGACGGAACGGATGGGTTCAACAGCGCTGGCATGCGCAACAAAGCGCAGCGCTATAAAATCCATGCCGATCTTGGAGGCCTCGCGGGTATCATTGCGCCTGTGATCGGCAAAGAGCCACCCGATACCACGGTATGGGTCGGCGGAGGTCCGGTTCCTGCATTCATCAAGTCGGAAAATCCAATGTTTCTCGGTGGCCCGCTCCTTCGCACGGAATTGATCGGACCGGTTTGGACCAACCCGGCACCGTCTCATTGAATTTCCGTTTCGCCATACGACCGTGCGCCTTTTCACGTTCCTGGTCGTTCTACATCGGCGCTGCCGGCATGGACCCGCTGACGCACAAGACCTCCGGCTCTCATCCAATGCAATAGCATGCGCCGCATCTACCTCGACAACAACGCCACTACCCCGGTCCTTCCAGAAGTTGTCGCCGCGATGCAGCCCTGGTGGACCGAGCGCTTCGGCAATGCCTCCGCCGTTCACTCCCACGGCCGCACCGCCCGCGAAGCCGTCGATCACGCCCGCGAACAGGTTGCCGCTCTCATCGGTGCCCGCGCCACAGAAATCACCTTCACCGGCAGCGGCACCGAATCCGACAACCATGCCCTCTTCGGCACGCTCGCGCCCGGCCAGCACCTCATCACCAGCAGCATCGAGCACCACGCCGTCCTCCACGCCGCCCTGGAACTCGAGCGTCGCGGTATCGCTCTGACAATCGTCGACCCGGACCCAAATGGCGTCGTTCCGGTCGATTCCATCCGCGCCGCCATCCGGCCAGACACCGCCCTCATCAGCCTCATGCTCGCCAACAATGAAACCGGCGTCCTGCAACCCGTGCGTGAAATCAGCGCCCTCGCGCACGGGCACAGCATCCCCGTTCACACCGACGCCGTGCAATGCTGCGGCAAGCTCCCTGTGCGCGTCCGCGACCTCGGCTGCGACCTGCTGAGTCTGTCGGCTCACAAATTGCATGCGCCGCAAGGCATCGGGGCGCTCTGGACACGCCGTGGCGTGTCACTCCGCCCACTGCTTTACGGCGGCCCACACGAACAGCAGCGCCGTGCCGGCACTGAAAACGTTCCCGGCATCGTCGCCTTTGGCAAAGCCGCGGAACTCGCGCGCCACTGGATCGAACTCATTCCTGCCAGCCCGGAAACCTCGACAAACAGCAGCCCCGCAGACTTGGATCGCCTTCACCGGCACTTCGAATCCGAACTCCTCCGCCGCATCCCCGGCGCAACCATCCACGGCGGCAACGTCCCCCGCCTGCCGAATACCACCTCGATCCGCTTCCAAGGCATCGACGCCGAGGCCCTCGTCATCGCCCTTGACCTCCAGGGCCTCGCCATCAGCGGAGGCTCTGCCTGCACCTCCGGCGCCGTCGAACCTTCTCACGTCCTCCGCGCCATGGGTCTCACCGACGAACAGGCCCGCTCCACCGTCCGCATCTCCCTTTCCCGCCTCACCACCCCCGAAGACCTCAGCAC
>CAXUEG010000159.1:4049-6906 GCA_964249935.1 uncultured Terriglobus sp. | reverse complement strand
CTGCCGCGACCAGATGCTCACCGTCCAGGGCGGCCGCGAAGACATCCGCAAGGCGATCGTCCTCGTCTCCGACGGCGAAGACAACTATTCGCACGCCTACGAGCAGGACGCCATCAAGGAGTGCCAGCGCGCCGAAACCATCGTCTACACCATCTCCACCAACGTTTCGCCCTCCCGCGACAAAGGTGACGAAGTCCTCGAGCGCATCAGCGACGCCACCGGCGGCCACACCTTCTTCCCCAACAAAATCGAAGACGTCGCCAAGGGCTTCCAGTCCATCGAAGAAGAGCTCCGCTCGCAATACTCCCTCCGCTACCGCCCCGCCGAGTTCAAGCAGGACGGCGCCTTCCGCACCATCCGCCTCGTCGCCATGGACCCCCGCTACAACGTCCGCGCCAAAAAAGGCTACTTCGCCCCACGCCCGCAATAGGCACACGGCGTTTCAACAGACAACCAGTCCGGGTCTCGGCACTCCAGCATTGTCATCCTGAGCACAGCGAAGAACCTGCTTTCTTCCAAGGCGGCACTCCGCCTCTGGAAGCGGATCTGCTCGTAGCAACGGCGACCACACCGGCAAAGCACTCACCGTAACGGCGCCGTCACAAACTCCCACAACAGCCGCGGCACCAGCACAAGATCCTTCACAAACGACCTTCGCTCGCCCGTAACAAACGCTCCACGGCTCATTGCAAACCAGTTGAACCCGGTCGCAAACGCGGCAAACACAAACGACGCGATCAGCCCCGTGCGCAACCGCGGCGTCCCCATCGCGTGATGTACCGCCGCTTGCCCCAGCAGCAACACCAACGGCACCGCGAGCCACACCACCAGCGCCGTCGCCCAGCGCGGCACCGCATGCCGCAGCCGCTGCGTCACCGCCCCCGCAAAGCCAGCCGCCACGGTCGCATACACAGCTTCCACCAGCATCGCGCGTATTGCGCGCCCACTGCCCGCACGCAAATTGATCGACAGAAACATCAGGGCGCGCAGGATCGCGGAGAACACCGCCGCCTTCCAGTTCCAATCCCGCCACAGCACCAGCGGACGCCGCACCATGCCAGCCAAGGCGCCGCCCAGCGCCACCTGCGGCACAGCATCAACAGCGCTTGCCCTCGCCACCGCCTCCGGCATGCGCAACAGTCTCTCATGCAAACCCGCGACTCTCTCCGGCAACAACACAGCTCTGCTACGCTCGGTCGCATGCGCATCGCCTTCCTCCCGGACAGCTTCCATGAAGTCAACGGCGTAGCGCACACCGCCCGTAACTACACCAGCTACGCCGAACGGCATCGCCTCCCATTCCTCTGCATCCGCGCAGGCCGCCAGCAACCAGCGTTGCAGCAGCATGGCTCCGTTCTCTCGCTCGAACTCCCACGCAGCCGGGCCAGCATCCCCATCGAGAACGACCTCAGCTTCGACCCGCTCTTCTGGCGCCATGCCCGCGTCCTCGATTACATCCTGCGCGAGTTCCGGCCCGAAGTCATCCACATCACCGGCCCCAGCGAGCTCGGTATCTTCGGCGCCTACTTCGCCTGGAGGCACCGGGTGCCGCTCGCCGCCAGCTGGCACACCAACGTGCACGAGTACGCCGCACGCCGACTCGATCGCGCGGGCCGCATCCTTCCCGCGCTTCCCCGCACCGCGGAGGCAGCCTCGCTCCACGCGACAACACGCTTCTACAAGCTCGCGCGGGTCCTCTTCGCCCCCAACCAGGAACTCTGCGACCTCTTACAACGACGCACCGGCCGCCCAACCCACCGCATGCCGCGCGGCGTCGACACTACGCTCTTCCATCCCGCGCGACGCACCCGCCCGCGCGACACCAGCACGCTCGTCCTTGGTTATGTCGGCCGCCTTTCCGTCGAAAAAAACGTCACGCTTCTACCAGCGATCCAGCGCGAGCTACGCGAGCGCGGTCTCCACCACACACGGTTCTGCATCGTCGGTCACGGCAGCGAAGAGGCCGCCCTGCGATCCGCGCTTCCAGACGCGGACTTCCCCGGCGTGCTCAAAGGCGAAGCCCTCGCCGACGCCTACGCGGACATGGACCTTTTCATCTTCCCGTCCGAGACCGACACCTTCGGCAACGTCGTCCTCGAAGCTCTCGCCAGCGGCGTCCCAGCCCTCGTCACGCAAAGCGGCGGACCCAGGTTTGTCGTCGAGGACAGCATCACCGGCCTCGTCCGCTCCCCACAGGAGTTCTCCACCGCCATTGCCGACCTGATCGCCTCGCCGGCCCGCCTGCTCGGCATGCGCACCGCCGCCCGGCAGTACGCGATCACCTGCTCCTGGGATGCCGTCTTCGACGGTATGCAACGAGCCTACGAACAGGCTCTTCCATGAAATTCAAGCACGATGCAGCGCATCGCACGGATGGCGTCGTAAGCTGCTGAGATGAACGCCGGCTCCCCCCTCGCCGCCATCGCCGCCATCTGGCAGCGGCAAGTGCCACAAACCCGCGAACGTCTCCAGGTCCTGCGCAAAGCTGCGAACACGCTTAGCCAAACGCGCACCATCGAGCCTGACCTTCGCGCCGAAGCACTGGACATCGCGCACAAACTCGCAGGCTCGCTCGGCATGTTTGGCTACGCCGATGCAACGGATCACGCCCGCGCTGTGGAACACGAACTGCAGCACACCGGCCTGCCCCAACCGGAACGCCTGGAGCAGCACGTCACCGCGCTCGAAGCATCCCTCCACGACGCCCTCGCCTGAGAACTCTCCCGTCAGGCGCAGCCTCACAAGAGTGCCACCCAGCAAGGGATTGTCATCCTGAGCAAAGCGAGGACCTGCTTACCCTAAGCATTGTCATCCTGAGCAAAGCGAAGGACCTGCTTTCTTTCGTGGCCGCACGACC
>CAXUEG010000159.1:0-3949 GCA_964249935.1 uncultured Terriglobus sp. | reverse complement strand
GCATTGTCATCCTGAGCAAAGCGAAGGACCTGCTTTCTTTCGTGGCCGCACGACCTCTCAAGGAAGCGCCCTTTGATCGCCTGCAACGCCACCCAGCCGGTAAGATGGTCGGCATCGATGCAGACCAGGGCGCTTGAAAGCAAAACGCACTACGAGGTTCTGGACGGTCTGCGCGGTGTTGCCGCGCTCATCGTCGTCGCCTTCCACACCTTTGAAGAGTTCAGCTACGGCGACCACGTCAAGCAAATCCTGAACCACGGCTACCTCGCCGTCGACTTCTTCTTCCTGCTCTCAGGCTTCGTCGTCGCCTACGCCTACGACGACCGCTGGGGCCGCATGTCCTTCGGCAGCTTCGTCAAGCGACGTATCATCCGCCTGCAACCCATGATCATCATGGGCAGCCTCATCGGCGCGCTCCTCTTCTACCTGCAGCGAGGCCCGGTCTTCCCCAAGATCGCAACCACACCGGTCTGGGAGGTCATCCTCCTCGCCCTGCTCGGCGCAACACTCCTCCCGCTCCCGCTCCGCTTCGACGTCCGCGGCTGGCAGGAGATGCACCCGCTCGACGGCCCCGCCTGGTCGCTCTACTTCGAATACATCGCCAACCTGCTCTACGCACTCGGCCTGCGCAAACTCTCCAACCGCATCCTCGCAGTCCTCAGCGCGCTCGCCGCGATCCTCATCGTCGAAGTCGCCATCCGCCAGGGCGACGTGATCGGCGGATGGGCCCTCAATCTGCAAGAAACCCACGTCGGCTTCGCCCGCCTGCTCTTTCCATTCCTGGCCGGCATGCTGCTCATGCGGTCCGGCAAACGCATCCACATCCGCGGCGCGTTCGGCTGGAGCAGTCTCCTGCTCGCGCTCTGCCTCTGTCTTCCACGCGTCGGCGGCCACGCGCATCCATGGATGAACGGCATCTACGACTCGTTCTGCATTCTCGTCATGTTCCCAATCATTGTGGCCATGGGCGCCGGCAGCGGCAAGTCCGCCGGCACACCGCAGGACAACCGGCTCGCCAATTGGCTCGGCGGCATCTCCTACCCGCTCTACATCACCCACTACCCGCTCATCTACATCTGGACCGCCTGGGTCTTCGGCCCACAGCACCCATCCGGCCACACCGCGAAGCCCTGGCTCCTCGGCATCGCCCTTTGGATCACCGCGGTCACGGTCGGCTACGCCTGCCTCAAGCTCTACGACGAACCCGTCCGCCGCTACCTCAACCGCCGCTTCCTGGGCAAGGTCACCACCGCGTAAACAAGTGCGACCGTCTCGAAATTTTCCAGATCGTCATCGTGAACCTTTTCGAGATTGTCATCCTGAGCGAAGCGAAGGACCAGCTTCACCAGCAAACATTGTCATCCTGAACCTTTTCAAAATTGTCATCCTGAGCGCAGCGAAGGACCTGCTTTCTTTCGAAGCGGCAAGGCACCTTAGGGAAGATGACCGCAACAAGAAAACACCACCGCACCTGAGGATCGGAAGGGCTTCCAAGAACGTAGGGAAAGAAACCCTACCCTTTCCGGCGGAAGCACGGACCCACAAACAATCCATGAAAAGCGGGTTTCAGCCCTACTCCGCCCGCTTCTCAATCCCCACGCACGTAAACGCCACATCCAGCAACACGCCCATCCGCACCTTCGTCGTCCACGAAATGCAGTTCGCCAGCGTCGACGAGATCGCGTGCTCCTCATCCGGGCTGTCCACCGGCAACACAAACGTCTCCCCGCGGTCTCCCGTCTCCGTCGGGTCGAAACGGCGAATCTGCACGTTGTACTTGTTCAAGCTCATCACTCACACCTCGCCGAGTGAGATGCTGCCCACGCCGGCCCACGCCGATGCAAGTTCCACGACCCTGCAACAAGTGAACCCATGCCCGGGAAGGGCATGGGTTCATCGCACCCCAGAAATCTGGGTGTCCGTTTTAGACCCCCGAGTTAGGTCGCCTTGCGCTGGAAGCTCGTCTTCTTCACGCCACTCAGCGCCTTGACACCACCCGACGCGTCTCCATGACCGGCCTTGCCGCCTGCGGCCTTGGCCGCAGCCTTGTCACGCGCCGCCTGCAACTTCTGCGCCTTCGGCCCCAGACCTCGTGCCGCTCCCGCGTTCGACTTTGGAATGAATTCACTCATACACCCATCCTAAAACGTTCCGCACCGCTTCACGCACCAAACAGACCCAGCTCACGCGCCCGCTCCAGCTCCCCGCGCACATACCTCCACAGCGCCGGCGATCCCGCCGCGATCTGCGCCTCCACCCGGCGCACCACCCGCTCGTAGCTGATCCCATTCTCCTTCCAGCTCTGCCCGCCGTTCGCCAGGTTCAGCAGCACCGGCATTACCCGGTCCACGGCATTCGCAAATCGCGACTCCGCCGTCTCCCCGTGCTCAAACTCCTTCCACAGCGCCTCCAGCTCCTCACCCTGTTCCGCCGGCAGCAGCCCGAAAATCCGCCGCACCGCCAGCAGCTCATCCCGCTTGCGCTCCGCCCATCCGCCCTCCACAAACGCCATCGTGTCGCCCGTGTCGATCTCGCCAAGGTCGTGCACCAGCAGCATCCGGATCACGTGGTCGATCCGCACCGGCTCCGCGGCATAGTCGCAAAGCGTCAGCGCCAGCAGCGCCAGTTGCCAGCTGTGCTCCGCCGGGTTTTCATACCGTTCCAATCCCAGCGGCTTGATCTTGCGCGTGACGGCTTTCAGCTTGTCGACCTCGCGGATAAACGCCACGATCGACGCGATCTCCAGCCCACTTTTGCTCGCTCCGGTGACCCCCGAACGATCCACTTCCGGCCTGCGCAATTCCGTAGCGTCAATTTGCATGGCTATCATGCTACGCACCTCGCTGCGCTGTAACGAAAATAAAGCCGTAACATCGAATTAACAGATGTCCGCAACCACCTATTCCGAAGCGTTCACGCCGGAGCAAATTCCCGCACCGGAGCCCGTGTACAGCTGCCCGCAATGCAGCTACTGGATCCCCGAGGGCACACTCGCCTGCCCCGACTGCCACACCCTGATCTATGGCGAGCACCTGAACCGCGTCGCCGCCGCCGCCACCCGCGCCGAGGGCGAGCACCGGCGTCTCGAAGCCCGCGAACTCTGGCGCGAGGCACTAGCGTGGCTGCCGGCTGACGCGCGCCAGGGCGCTCAGATACGCCAGCACCTGACCGCGCTCGACGGGGAGCAACAGGCCGAGGACGACCGCACCGCCCGATGGAAAAAGCGCCTCGGCCCGCTCGCGCCCATCGGTCTCGCTCTTCTCAAGTTCAAGTCGGCGTTCTTTCTGCTCTTCAAGCTCAAGTTCCTGCTCGGCTTTGTCGGCTTCTTCGGCCTCTATTGGGCGCTTTATGGGTGGAAATTCGCGCTCGGCTTCACGCTCTCCATCCTGGTCCACGAGATGGGCCACTACTTCGCCGTCCGCCGCCGCGGCCTCAAGGCCGATCTGCCCATGTTCCTGCCCGGCCTCGGCGCCTACGTGCGCTGGTACAACCAGGGCATGCCGCTGGGCGTTCTGGCGGAGATCGCGCTCTTCGGCCCGCTCTTCGGGCTCGGTGCCGCCCTCATCAGCATCGCCCTGTTCGTCGGGACAAAGCAGCCCGTCTTTGAAGCCGTTGCTTACGTCGGCGCCTGGGTCAACCTGATTAACCTCATCCCGGTCCTCGGCCTCGACGGCGCGCAGGCCACCTACGCCCTTAACCGCCTCCAGCGCGGCCTTCTGCTCGCCGCCTGCATCCTCCTCTTCGCGCTCCTGCCCGCGGGCGTCTTCGTCTTTCTCGCTGCCGGCATGCCGTTCCGCATGTTCACCAACGACCCGCCCGAGCAGGAAAGCACCGGCACGCTGGTCGGCTACCTCCTGCTTCTCTTCGCACTCGGCGCATTCCTGTACGTCATCCCCGATCCGGGCCGCTTCGCCCGCTAGGCGCTAGGTCTGCCCGCTCGACCCGGACT
>CAXUEG010000158.1:0-6945 GCA_964249935.1 uncultured Terriglobus sp. | reverse complement strand
TCTCGCGGCCGTTTGCCCGAATTTACAATGTGGGGGCCTTGGTGGGATGGAATCACTCCGAACAGCTCGGCAACTCCACCCTCCCGGATTTCAGCAATCAGGGCGTTGTTGGAGGCGGCCAGCTCTCTGTCCAGGTGGCTCGTTCGGTATCCGTCTTTGGGGCCTATACGATCCAGCGTCAGGAGTTCAGCGGCTATGCTCCGGCCGGGATCGCCTTTAACGGTCTTACACAATATGGAAGTTTTGGCGTGACATACTCGCCCAAACCGATCTTTAGCAGGAAGTAGTTTCATGCTTGGACATCGCTCATTGGTGCTGGACGACTACGTCAGCATTCTGAAACGGCGGGGCTGGATCATTCTGGTCCCCCTGCTGATTTTGCCGATCCTCACGATTGCCTTCAGCTATACGATTCCGCCGGAGTACCTGTCTCAGACGCTGGTACTGGTGGAAGCGCAGCGAGTTGCGGAGGGGATTGTGAAACCCATCCTTTCCGCGGATCTGGACAGCCGGCTTTCTTCGATGAAAGAGCAGATCCTGAGCCGGTCCAGCATCCAGCCGATCATCGATCGTTACAACCTTTACGGCGACAAGAAGATGTCGATGGACGATCGCATTGATTTGGCGCGGAAGAACATCGATATCAAAACCATTACGTCCGAGACCGGCCACGGCGGTTTGCCCGGCTTTTTTATTTCATTCAAGTCGGGCGACCCGCATACCGCTCAGCAGGTTTGCACAGAGATTACCTCTCTTTTTACGAATGCAAACCTGCGTTCTCGCTCCGACGCCGCGGAAGGCACAGTCAGCTTTCTGCGGAGCCAACTCGACGACGCAAAGCGCAACCTGGATGAGCAGGACGCGAAACTGGCAGCGTTTCAGCAGCAGAATAGCGGCCGGCTGCCGGGGGAAGAAGCCAGCAACAGCAACATGCTGGCATCGTTGAACACGCAGCTTGAGGCAGCCAACCAGGCGTTGGCACGGATGCAGCAGGACAAGAGCTTCGCGGAATCCTTGTTGGCTCAACAGGTTGGCGCAGCAAATAGCGCTGCCTCGGCTACGGCCGTTGCCGCGAATGGGAGCACCGTGGTCGCCGTGCCGGCGGACAATCCGGCCGTTCAAGAGCTGCAGGCATTGCAAGCGAAGCGGGCCGAGATGCTGACGCAATACACCGCAAGCCACCCGGATGTGCTGGCGATGGATCGCGCCATTGCGGACCTGCGCAGGCAGATTGCCCGCACGGCAGCGCCGCGCGTCGCAAATAACGGCGCCCCGGCTCCGATCGTCCATGCGGATACCCCGGCGATCCAGCAGTTGCGTGCGCAGATTCAGTCTGCGGACATGGGAATCGCGCAGAAGCGGGCAGAGCAGGCGCAGATCCAGGGCCAGATCGGCGGCTACCAATCCAAGCTGATGAGCAGCCCGGCGATTGCGGCACAGTTCAAGCAGCTGACGCGCGATAATCAGACCGCGCAGCAGTTCTATGACGACTTGCGGACCAAGATCAATGGCGCGCAGATGGCGACGGACCTGGAAAACCGGCAACAGGGCGAACAGTTCCGCCTGATGGACGCGGCCAACCTGCCCGAGGCGCCCTTTTCGCCGAAGCGCAGCGTATTCCTAGTGGCCGGTTTGGCCGGTGGCCTGGTTCTGGGTCTTGCGATCGTGCTTCTTCTGGAGTTCCGGGATACCTCGATGCGCAATGAGCGCGACATATGGGCGTTTCTCGATCTTCCGGTGCTTACCAGTATCTCGCTTTCAGACCAGGTACCCGCCGACGGTCCAACCGGTCGGAATTGGCTGCGCCGCATTTTCCTCCAGCGAGTGAAGCGATCGCAGATTCCAGCGCCGACGGCGGCAAAGGCATAACTGGCCCAAAAGAGGAATGGCCACGAGAGCCTGCGTTCAACTAAGCTCCGTACTCATAGAATGGGAATTCGGAGTGTTGTAGATCGATGATAGCGCCGCCCCGCACCTCGCAAGGAGGGCAAGCACCACCCATGAGTAAGATCTACGAGGCACTGCTGCGTGCCGAGATGGACCGGATCGCAGAGCTGAACCGGTCCAACACGGACGCAGGAACTACCTCGGCCTCCGGGGTTGTGCCGAAGGATCCCGCAGCGCCGCCTCGTCCCAGCCAGAATGGAAAGCCGCGGGAGGATGCGTCTGCTCTGCCGACGCGCAACGGGCAAGCTGTTGCCGCCATGGAAAAGGCACAGATCGATGCCCGGCTTGGAGCCGAGCTGCGAATACGGAAACTTCCGTGGCAGCCGGAGGCGAACCGGCTGCCGGCGCTGGAAGCACGAGGCGTGCTGGTGGAACAAATCCGGGTATTGCGTTCGCGTCTGCACGAACTCCGATTGGATCGCACCCTGAAAACAGTGATCGTGACCAGCGGCTTGCCGGGGGAAGGCAAGAGCTTTGTTGCGTCCAACCTGGCTCTGGGATTTTCCCGCTTTCGCAACCAGCGTGTCTTGCTGATTGACGCGGACATGCGCCGTGGCAGGCTGCACACCATCCTGGGTGCGCCGCAGGAGCCGGGGTTGACCGATTACCTTTCGGGCCAGGCCACATTGGAAGATGTGTTGCAGCAGATGGACTTGCCCGAATCCGGCCCGTTCAACCGAAGCTTTGCTTCGCTGAGCTTTATCCCCAGCGGCCCGGATGCGGACAACGCGGCCGACCTTTCCGGCAACGGCCGATTTGAGGCGCTGTTGCGATCGGTGTACGACCGTTTCGATTGGATCATTGTGGATTCTTCGCCGGTGACCCTGGTTGCGGATGGCGTGAACCTGGCGCGTGCGTGCGATGGCGTGGTCCTGGTGACGCGCGCCGGCGTCACACGCTATGAAGTGGCGCAGCGCGCACAGCAGGAACTGAAGGCAGCAAAGATCGTCGGCGTCGTTTTGAATGCAATCGAAGATGCCCCCCAGGTTGGGGGTTATTACGGCTACGACGGGTAAGCCAAGATGAGCCTGACGTGATCCGTTTCCTGAACGTGTATCTGCCTACCCGGGTGGTGGTGCTGTTGTTCGGCGAAACCATCATGGTTCTGGCGTGTTTTTTGCTAGCAAGCGAATTGTTGCTCGGCCCGGACGTGCCGCTCGTCCTCTTATATGAGGATGGGTGGCTGAAGCTGGCCGGACTCACCCTCATTATTGTTTTGCTTTCGTACTACTTTGACCTGTACGAGCCGCAAACGGTCTCTGTACCGTTTCAGATTTTCTTTCGCATGCTGCTGGTGCTGGGCTTCTCCTGCTTTGTGCTGGCGGCCGCCCTGTTCTTCTGGCCCGATCTTGCAATCCGGCCCAACCTGTACGCGCTCGGCTTTCTGTTGCTTACGCCCGCGCTGATCCTGTGGCGGCGGGCGTACGTGTGGATGGTGAACCTGCCCGGCTTTCGCGAACGGGTCTATGTGCTGGGCGATGGCGAGCAGGCGCGGTCCATCGTGGAACTGCTGCAGACACGTCGCGATGTCGGAATGGAAGTGATTGGCTGGAAGCCTGTGGGAAGCGATGATCCCGAAACGCGCCGCAGGGTTTGGGGAGCGGACATCGATCGCCTGCTGGCGGAGAAAAGGCCGCTGCAGCGTGTGATTGTGGCTTTGGAAAATGCACGCAACCAGATGCCTGTGGACGAGTTGCTGCAGGCGCGGCTGCACGGTGTGCTGGTGGAACGCGTCGGCGACGTGAAGGAGCGGCTCGTCGGCAAAATCCAATTGTCGGGGCTGCAGCCGAGCAACATGTTCTACGGAGAAGGCTTTCGCGTAAAAACGGCGGTGCAGTTGACGCGCGTTGTAGTATCGGGTCTGGTAGCCGGGTGCATTCTTCTGTTGTTTCTGCCTTTCTTTCCGATCGTCGTGCTGGCGGTCCGGCTCAGTTCACCGGGACCGATCTTTTTCCGGCAGACGCGTGTCGGCATGGCCGGAAAGCCCTTCTTTGTGTACAAATTCCGGTCCATGCGTACCGATGCTGAGGCGGCCGGCGCGAAGTGGGCGGTGAAGAACGACCCGCGCGTGACTCCGATCGGAATTTTTTTGAGAAAAACCCGCATCGACGAGATACCGCAGTTGTGGAATGTGCTCCGGGGCGACATGGGCCTGGTTGGGCCACGGCCGGAGCGGCCGGAGTTTGTGCCGTACCTCGCAGAGAACCTGCCGTTTTACAACCTGCGACACCTGATCCGGCCCGGCCTGACCGGTTGGGCGCAAGTGCGCTACGGCTACGGATCGACGCTGGAGCAGGCCCGTGAAAAGCTGGAGTACGACCTGTATTACATCAAGCACATGACCCTTGGGCTGGACCTGCTGGTTATGTTTGAGACGATCAAGACGGTCGTGCGTCGGCGCGGGCAGTAGACGCGGCACTTCACAGCGCGGCTCCGGACGGTAGCAGTAGCTGCCATTTAAGAGGGCTTTCGCCAGACGGCTTCGCCGGCCTGTGTCGGGCAACTCAAAGGGCCGACTTGCCGGGCCATGCCGAGTTCATGCCGGATGGGGTCGCCGTGCCGGTGTATGACCATTGGTGGGCGAGCAAGAGGCTTGTCACTTGCCGCAGGGCTGCAAAGACATGCGCGGATGTGTAATGTTGGACCGCATGGTGCATTGCAGGGTTCAGGTTCGGCAGGGCGGGATTCGCCAGCGCGATTCCATCCGGTTTTGGTTAAAGCTTTTGTCGCTGTCTGCGGAGATTCTGCTCGCTTCGCCTTTGCTGTATTCGCAGGCGACTGCGGTGCCGCGACCCGCGGAGGACACCAGCTTGATCCTGCCGGACGGGACGGCGCAGGTGACCCGAACGGTACCGGTTCCGGCCACGGTGAGTCCGGAGGCGCAGAAATCGCTCGCGAAAGCCTGGCCAGATGATGCCACGGTGCAGTCGCTTGCGGACCGCCGCCGCGGTACAGATACCTGGCAGGCTGGCGCGGGTAAGCGGTTTGAAGCTCTCTATCCCGTCCAGGAGGAATCCGCTACGCTGGCCGGAGTGGCCGTGCGCCTGATTACGCCGGCGGGAGTTCCCGCGAACCACAGCAATCGCGTGCTCATCAACCTGCACGGTGGCGGGTTCAATTCGGATTCCGGATCGCTCACCGAGTCCGTTCCCGTCGCGGCGTTGTCGCGAACAAAGACGATTGCAGTGCTTTACCGCCTGGCGCCGGAGCACCCTTTTCCGGCCGCGCTTGAGGATGCGGTCGTGGTGTATCGCGAGGTGCTGAAGACGCATAAACCGGCGGACGTAGCGATCTTTGGCACCTCTGCCGGGGCGATCCTGACCGGAGAGGTGGCCGCCAGACTGAAGCAACTGGGACTTCCGGAGCCTGGGGCGCTGGGTATCTTTTCCGGCTTTGGCGACTGGGCCAATCGCGGCGACTCCGAAGCGCTTTTCGGATTGCGCGGATTGGCTGGCCACCTGGACGTGCCCAAGGTGCGCACCCATGATGACTATGCCGCCACGACCGATCTAAAAGACCCGATACTGTCGCCGATCTATGCGGACCTGCACGGCATGCCGCCGACGCTCTTTATCACCAGCACCCGTGACGCGCTTCTGAGCGGCACGACCAGCCTGCACCGGGCGTTTCTGCGCGCGGGCAACGATGCACAACTGGTTGTATTTGAGGCGTTACCGCACGCCTTCTGGAACGATCCGTCTCTGCCGGAGACTAGGGAAGCGGACGAGATCATCGCGCGCTTCTTTGAGAAGAACCTTGGCCATTAAGCTGGCGTTTGACACGGCGGAGCCAGGAAAACGGCGGCGTCCTTGGAAGATTTAGAGTGCGCCGACATGAACGAAGCGCTGTCGTCGGTCATCACGGTGTTATCCAACAAGTTCGCCGACCTTTGAACCCGGAGAGTCACCGGCGCTAGCCTTGGAAGGACAAGGAAATGATGCATTCTCGGCCGTGGCAAACCCGCTTTCGAGTGATACCTCGCACCGCGATACTTTTGCTTTGCGCAGTCGTTGTTGCGCACTCTGGCACGGCGCAGAGTGCCCCGGCAGCAGCGATCCCCGGGCATGCGGCGCTCGTCGACCTGCTTGAAGGTTCCACGCTCGCTCGGTTCGACACCTTTATCCGCGGTCGTGGTCTCAACGTCGACCCCGAGCACGTTTTCACCGTGGCGGATGGCGTGCTGCACGTTTCCGGCCGCGAGATGGGATATGTCGTCACCAAGCAGACCTATGCGCGCTTCTATCTGCGTGCGGAGTTCCGATGGGGTACCGGCACCTTCGGCGAACGCGCCGGTCAGGCTCGCGACAGCGGCATTCTGTACTGCGTGCAGGGTGAGCCCAAAGTCTGGCCCCGCTCCGTCGAGTTCCAGATCAAGGAAGGGGAAACCGGAGACTTCTGGCTTACCGACGGTGCTGCCATCACCGGCTCAGACGGCAAACGCGTCACCGGGCCTCCGGGCTCCGCGCTCAACATCGGACACATCGACAAAGGCCCCGAGAAGAACGTGGTTGGCTTTCGCAACACCAATGGCGAGTTTGAGAAGCCGTACGGCGAATGGAACCTGCTGGAACTGGTCGAAGACGGAAACGTTGTGCGCCAGTACGTCAACGGCCACCTCGCCAATGTCGGCACCGACCCATTTCCCGCGGAAGGCAAGATCCTGTTCCAGTCCGAGGGCGCTGAAATTTACTTCCGCAACCTGCAACTGGCTTCACTGAAGTAGGGGATTGCCACTTCATACTTACGCGCGCTAACGCGCTGTTACTCGCAACGGTTCCAAAGGGCCGCGCACCCGTTGCGCTGTGCTGTCGAGTCCGTCAGCGCACCTCTCTCTGGTAACGCCCGTTACTTCCTACAAGCCGACTTCTCGGGATCAAACTCCAGCATCGCTTCCGCTAACCGCTCGTCCAACAAGGTAGATGGCTGTAGAGGGCGTGAATGCTAAAGCTTGGTCGGGTGCTTCTCTTCACTTCAATGTTTCTAGGAACTTCAGCCGCT
>CAXUEG010000157.1:0-6961 GCA_964249935.1 uncultured Terriglobus sp. | reverse complement strand
GCCGTAGCCCGTGCAGGACCTTGCGAGACAAAGCGGAACTTCGTCTCGGCACCCACCGGCGTGACGCCTACCAGCGGCACAGCCTGCATAAAGGTGCCGTGGTCGCCCGCTGGCAGCAGACCGTATTGCCTGAACTGCTCGACAAGGTATGCGGTCGTCTTCTCCCCGCCGGGCTGGCCCGGGCCGCGGCCTTCAAACGCATCACTGCTCAGCAGCTTCACATGCGCACGCAGACGCTCCGGATCGATGCTGTTCGCCTCGGTTTGCGCGGCGGGTGGCAGCGTGGTCTGTTGCGCGCTGGCAACGACGGACATGACCAGCGACGAGGCGAGAAGTACGGCACGAACGGCGCGCATGCGGACGAGACCTCAGGGCAAAGTGCAAAGACACACCGAGTGTACGGCAGGCACTGTGCCGCGCTACTGTGCCGCGCTACTGGCAAGCGCAGCGCTGACGGGCAGGCGCACGCGAACCGGCCGGATGGTCCAGGCCTGCATGTGGACCTCCGGCGCGTAGTGCAGCACCGGCGGGCGGTCCGGCAGCGTGAAGCCGAACGCCCCGGGAAGGCCGTTCTGCTCGAACTCGGCTTCGGCATTCTCAAGGAGCCAGGGACCGTGATGGATTTCTCCCGCCTGCACATTGCCCAGAAAACGCGTGAAGAAGGCGTAGCGCTCCGTGAGAAAGCGACGCAGGTCGTCGTCCGGGCTGGACGTGGCAAGCGAGCGATAGCTGGCGCTAAAGTTTGCCGGACGCCCTACACGACGAAGCGACGTGTAGCGCAACACGCTCCCTCGCTGCTCGGTGCGCATGCGGGCCCAGAAGTAAGGCAAGCCAAACGCAACGCGCGCCCCGAGCACCGCCAGCAGCGATCCGGCATCGAGCGAAAAGAAATACACGCCCCGCCGGCCGTCGGGCGCGACCACATACGTGCGCAGGTTGAGTTCCGGAAAGGCGTGCGCCGTGGGCACGCTGATGGAGCGCTCACCGACGGTACGGACGCGCACCTGATCCATCAGGAACGGCACCACGCCCAGCCACGCCCAGCCGTCGAAGGTGTCAACGCGCAGGCCGCGCGGCAATCGTTGCTGCACAGCTTCGGCCGGCACCGGCCAATGCGCAAACAGCAGCCTCGACCATCGCTGCCGCAACCGCCATGGCCGCTGCGGCATGGGCCAAGGGCGATGGTCTGTTTGGGTCAACTGATCCATATCTGTACGGATGCGGGTGCAGGCATCCGGCGTCGCAGCGGGTGACGTTATGGCGCAGGCAGCTCGCGCACTTTCACGTTGCGAAAGTGCACGGTATCGCCATGGTCCTGCAGCAGGATATGGCCGCTGCCTGCGTCCGCGAAGCCGGTGAAGTGCGTGAACTTGCTTTGTGCGAAGGCGGCTTTGAACTCAGCCGATGCGCGATCGTACTCCAGCACCTTCACGCCATTCAGCCAGTGCTCGCCATGCGTGCCGCGCACCACAATGCGAGCGGTGTTCCACACGCCGGGCCCACGGTAGGCGCCGGCGGTATGCGACGGCAGGATGTCGTAGAGCGAGGCCGTCTTGCGGTCGCCGTCACGTCCCAGCTTCGCGTCCGGGTGCCTGTCGTCGTCGAGAATCTGGTACTCGAAGCCAAGCTGATGATCGTGCGCCGCGGCGTTCACCTGGTCGTTTACAAAGTACTTGATGCCGCTGTTGCCGCCGGGTTCGATGTTGAAGTCGGCGACCAGCTCGAAGCTGGTAAGGGCGCGGTCGGAAACGATGTCGCCCTGATGGTGAGCGCTCTTCTGCAGTGTCAGCACGCCACCCTGGATCTGCACATCCGTTATAGGCGCGCCACTCGCTGCCTCATGCCACCCCTGCGTATCCGTGCCGTCGAAGAGCAGCTGCCAGCGGGCCTGTTGCTCGGCGGCCGTGAGCCGGTTGTCCTGCGCTTGAACCGTCGGGCAGACAGGCGCGGCGGCAAGCGCGGCTACTGCGAGCAGGGTACACAAAAGTCTCATGCCGAACGAGTCTACGCCGCGCTATGCTTGGTTGCATGCCCGACAACCTGCCCGACGCCGCCCCCGCCGGGAGCAACGCGGCGGATGTGACCGCCGCGACCGAGGTCTACGCCATCCACGGCGCCGATCCGGAGGTGCTGGCCTACGCGATGGCGAAATACTCGCGCAGCGCGCTCACCCTGCGCGAGTCGCTCAAGGAAATCAGTGCGCAGCGCGCCGAGCAGTTCCTGAACACCTTCTATTTTCAGTATGGCCACCGGTCCATCGCAGACCTGGCGCACGTTGCGTTCGCAGTCGAGCGGCTGAGTCTTCTGGCTGCGATCGCGCTGGTCGATGAGCCGCGGTGGGACGGGCAGGAGCGCTCCACGCGCTACCAGGACTTTCGTAAGTCCGGGTACTACACGCCCGCGTTCACCGAGGCGTCGCATGCAGAACTTTACCGCGAGACGATCACCCGCCTGTTCGAAAGCTACCAGGCCGTGGGCGCGGGCATGCTGGATGCGTTGAAGCAGCACACGCCGCGTCCCGCCACCATGGACGAGGCGGCGTACACGCGGACGCTGCGGGCGCGCGCCTTTGACATGGCACGCTACCTGCTGCCGCTCGCGACAAACACGTCCCTGGGACAGATCACCAATGCCCGCACGCTGGAGCAGCAGATTTCGCGCCTTCTGGGCAGTGAGTACGGCGAGGTACGCGACCTGGGCGAGCGCCTGCGTGATGCTGCCAGCGGCTCCGCGTGGAACCCGGCCGGCGACACGCGCGAGGTCAAGGTCGCGCCGACACTGGTGAAGTACACGAGTCCAAGCAGCTTTGCCATGCAAAGTAAAGCCGCGCTTACCGAGGCGGCACGCGCGCTCATGGGCGATGCTCCGATCGCCCCTATGCCGGTAGATGCGCCGAATGTGGAGCTGATCGTGACGCCCCCCGGCGAACGGCTCTCGCTTGAAATCGACCTCGCCACATCCCTTCTCTATCCGCACACGCATTATCGCTATGCGCAGCTGCGCGAAGCGGTGGGAGCACTGCCAGAGGCGCGCATCCTGGAACTGGTGGCGCTGGGCACGAGGCATCGCGGCAAACACGACGAGTTGCCGCGCGCCTTTGCCGCGGCCAACGGCCTGCGCTTCGACATCCTGATGGATGTGGGCGGGTTTCGCGACATGCACCGGCACCGGCGCTGCGTTCAGCTGCTGCAGGACTTCACCGCGGCGCACGGCTACGACACGCCAGACTTTCCCGGCCAGCCCGCGGTCAGCAGCTCCGCCGTTGCCGGCCTTTACACAGCGGCGATCGCCCGCGCGGACGAAGGCTACGGGACCCTCGGCGGCAGCCCCTTCGGTGCGCTTGCGCGGGACGGGCTCACGGCAGCCGGCGCGAGGCTGCGCGCCCACTCTCCCGCAGGCGTTCCCGTGCCGGAGTTCCGCGAGGACGGCGCGTTGCAGATGAGGTGGGGCAAGCCCCTGGACATGCCTGGCGCACACCTCGGCTCCGCGGCGCAAGGCAACCGGACGAGCGCGGCGGGAAACCCGGATGCCGCCTACGTTCTGCCGCTGGCGACGCGCTGCCGTTCCCTCTTCACGATGGACTTCGCGCAGGCCGTGTATATGAGTGAGCTGCGTTCCACGCCAGCGGGACACTGGAGCTACCGGAACGTGGCCTGGCAGATGTTCCAGGCGGTGCAGCGGCAGTATCCGGGGCTGGCGCGACACTTTCGTATCCGTAACCCGCACGAGCCGGTGGACCTTTTACAACGGTGATTCGCGGCAGCAAACGCCGCGAACACAGTGCAGCTTAGCTTCGCTTTTTCTTTGCTTTCTTTCCAGTGCAGGTGCTACGATTCATAGGATTGCGAGGGTTGTAACGGCATGGCAGATGATCGCGGCAGAGCCATAGAGCTGGCGCTGGCCGGCATTGAAAAGCAGTTTGGCAAAGGTTCCATCATGAAGCTGGGGGCGAAGGACGCCATCGTTCCCATCTCCGTCATCTCCACCGGTTCCATCAGCTTCGACGCGGCGCTCGGCGTGGGCGGCGTGCCCCGCGGACGCGTGGTCGAGATTTACGGTCCGGAGTCTTCGGGCAAAACGACCATCACGCTGCAGATTGTCGCCGAAGCGCAAAAGGCAGGCGGCATTTGCGCCTTTGTGGACGCTGAACACGCACTGGATCCCGTGTACGCACGCAAGCTTGGCGTGGACACAGATAACCTTCTGATTTCACAACCCGACTATGGCGAGCAGGCGCTCGAAATCACCGAGGCGCTCGTTCGCTCCGGCGCGATTGACGTGCTGGTCGTGGACTCTGTCGCCGCTCTGGTGCCGAAGGCGGAACTCGACGGCGAGATGGGCGATTCGCACGTCGGCCTGCAGGCCCGGCTCATGTCGCAGGCGCTGCGCAAGCTGACCGGTACGGTTTCCAAATCACGCACATGCCTCATCTTCATCAACCAGATCCGCGAAAAGATCGGCGTCATGTTCGGCAACCCGGAGACGACCACCGGCGGACGCGCGCTCAAGTTCTACTCGTCCGTGCGCGTGGATATCCGCCGCATCGGCGCTGTGAAAGAAGGCGATGTCGTCGTTGGCTCGCGCACCAAGACCAAGATCGTGAAAAACAAGGTCGCCGCTCCGTTTCGCGAGGCCGAATTCGACATCCTCTACGGCGAGGGCATCAGCCGCGAGGGTGACGTACTCGATTTGGCGGTGCTTCACAACATCGTGGATAAGAGCGGCGCCTGGTACAGCTATGCGGGCGAGCGCATCGGTCAGGGTCGCGAAAACGTACGTGGTTTCCTGAAGACGAACAAGGACGTCTTCGTCCGCATGGACAAAGAGTTGCGGGACAAGCTGAAGATCGGCGCTGCCTTACCCGCGCCGGTGCCCGAAGCACCCGTCGATGGTGAAGCCAAGGCCGTCGAGGCCGTCGGCGGTCGTAAGGGTCGCGGTTAGTTCGGCCATTCGTGGCGAAGGGGTAGGGCTTCGGCCTTGCCCCTTTTGTCTGGTCGCCCGGCCGGCTGTGTTCCATACGGCGCGCTTGTTCGCAGATCGATGCGCCGCACGTTCGTATACTGTTCCCCGGAAGGGCAGGTACGGTACACATGGCAGGTTTCGAGGGGCGCGTTGCGCTGGTCACGGGAGCATCGCAGGGCATCGGCCGGGCCGTCGCGATCGAGCTCGCACGCGCAGGTGCAACGCTCGCTCTGGCCGCACGAAATGAGGCAAAGCTGGCTGATGTGAAGGCGGAGATTGAGGCAGCGGGCGGACACGCTGAGAGCTTCGCGCTGGACGTATCGGACGAGGGCTCCATCAAGGCCGTGGCGAAGGACGCGGGCGCCAGGCTCGGCACCGTACACATCCTCGTCAACAATGCCGGCGTCACGAAGGACGGCCTGGTGCTGCGCATGAAGACGGCGGACTGGAACGACGTGCTGCACACCAACCTGACAGGCGCGTTTCTGCTGACCCAGGCGCTGCTGCAGCCCATGATGAAGGCGCGATGGGGCCGCATCATCAACATCACCTCAGTCGTGGGCGAAACCGGACAGGCGGGCCAGGCGAATTATGCGGCGAGCAAGGCCGGCATGATCGGTCTGACCAAGTCGCTGGCGCGCGAATTTGCAAGCCGCGGCATCACGGTGAACGCCGTTGCCCCGGGCTACATTGAAACGGCGATGACGGCGGTGCTGAACGACGACCAGAAGAAGGCGATGTTGGGCGTTGTGCCCCTGGGCCGCGCCGGCTCGGATACCGACATCGCGAGCGCGGTGCGGTTCCTCGCTTCGGACGACGCCAGCTACATCACCGGCCACACGCTGGATGTAAATGGCGGCATGTACATGGGCTAGGCACTAACGTCCCGCTTTACGCAGCCGCAGCAACTCTTCCACCCGCTGCAGATCTTCTTCGGTGTCGACTCCGACAGTGTCGAAGTCGACGGGCTCGACATACAGAGCAATCCCGTTTTCGAGCAGACGCAGCTGCTCCAGGCGTTCGGTTTGTTCCAGCGTGCCTGGCTGGAGCAGCGCGAACCGAAGCAGCGCGGAACGGCGATAGGCGTACAGGCCGAGATGCTTCCAGTACTGGGGAAGCGCGCCGTCCCGGTCGTGGGGAATGGTTGCGCGTGAAAAATAGAGCGCACGACCGTCGTTGGCCGTGACAACTTTGACCGCGTTCGGATTCGGAACATCGTTGGGCGGGCACCGCATTTTCACCGTTGTGACTTCGACATGCTGACCCAGCAGAAACGGCCGCAGCAGGGCGTCGATGTGGGCCGGTGCGAGCAGTGGCTCGTCGCCCTGCACGTTGACGTAGATGTCGGCGGCAACACGCTGCGCGACTGCGTGCATACGGTCGGTGCCGCTCGGCAGGGCGGGGTCGGTACGCTGGTAGGGCCAACGCTCACGCTCGCAAAGACTGGCGACCTCTTCGGAGTCGACCGCGACGATGACCTCGGCGAACTGCGGGCAGCGCCGGGCTGCTTCGACGACCCATTGCAGCAGAGGACGCCCCAGCAGCGGGCGAAGCACCTTGCGCGGCAGGCGGGTAGATGCGAGCCGGGCCGGAATGACGGCGACGACGCGGCCAAGCGAGGCAAAGTGGTCTGATTCAGTTTGAGTGGGTGCGGCGATCGGTTTGGCTCCGGCTGGGGTGTTCCGGTAGACTACCGGAAGCAGCGAGTCGGCCTGGCGCACCCCCGCGCCGAGTTTGGGTCACCGCAGGCCCACCCGGCGGTGTAGCTCAGATGGTTAGAGCGACGGACTCATAACCCGTAGGTCAGTGGTTCGATTCCACTCACCGCCACCACTAAGTCCCGATTGTGCGTAAGCGCTGTGGTTCGATTCCACTCACCGCCACCACTCAGTCCCGACTGTGCGTAAGCTTTGGTTCCATGCAAACCCCCATCACCGGCACCTTTCGCACTAAGCAGCATCTGGTCCCGGCGCAAGGTCACGTCGGAACAGGCGTATGC
>CAXUEG010000156.1:0-6971 GCA_964249935.1 uncultured Terriglobus sp. | reverse complement strand
CGACGACGTGACCGTTGCCGTGAGCGTCACCGGCGTACCGCTGACAGCCGAAGCGGCCGACGAACTGAGCGTTGTCGTGGTGGCCGCCTTCTGCACGATCACCTCCGTGTTCGATCCGGTCGAGCCGGCAAAGTTGGTGTCCCCGCCGTAGACCGCATAAATGGTATGTGGACCGGCCAGAAGCGAGTTCGTCATGTACATGGCGACTCCGCCGCTAACCGCGCCGGTGCCGAGCTGCACGCCGCCGGAGCTTGGATTGCCGTCAAAGAACGTGACGGTGCCGCTCGGCGAGCCGGTGGCCGTCGAGGTGACGGTCGCGGTGAACGTGACAGACGCGCCAACCGCAGCCGTCGGCGCGGAGCTGAGCACTGCCGTGGTGGTCGTCGCGGTGCCGTTCGCCACGAACGACACACCCGCGGAGGTGCTGACGTCATAATTCGTATCGCCACCGTAGCTCGCAGTCAGCGTATAGGTGCCCGCCGCCGGCGCGGGACCACTGAATGTGGCCGTACCGGTGCCGTCCACCGTACCCGTCCCCACAGTGGTCGCAGGCGTCGTGTTGCTGAACTGGAACGTGACGGTTCCGGTGAGCGCGGGCGTCGTCTGGTACAGACCCGCGACCGCAGCCTTATAGGTCACAGTTGCGCCCTGGCTTGCCGGGTTTGGCGTGGCGGATGCAGTCACACTGGTCGGCTGCAGCACCTTGGTGAGCTTGACGAAAAAGGGATGATCGCCCGCACCGGTGGCCAATGCGGTGTTGTAGGTGCCCGTGGTGCCGGCGAACACGGTGTCGTTCGTCGTGCCGGTGAAATAGATGTTGTCGCTCGCGTCCAGTACCAGACCGCCGCCAGGCTTGACGGAGTGATCGGGATAGGACGGGTTGGTGAAGCGGGTGGAGAAGAGCAGTTTGCTCAGGTCGGGCGTGAAGGTTGAGAGAAAGAGGTTATTGCCCCCGTGATAGCTCTGCAACGGGTTGATCTGCGGGAAATCGCCGCCGCCGTCGTTGGAGCGGCCGTAAAGGTAGACCTGGCCCTTGCTGTCGAGCCGAACGTTGTAGCCGACGGACTCGGCGGAACGCAGGTCCGGACCACCCAGAAAGCTTCCGCTCAGGATCTGTGTGCCGGTTGGGTTCAGCTTCAGCACAAAGGCCGAGTCGCACCGGTCGTAGTACCCGGACGCTGTGGGAGCGATGTTGCCGGTGTTGTTGGGGCAGCTGGACTGGAAGCCTCCCGACCCCACGGGAAACGTGGATTCGTAGGTGTATCCGGTCACGAACAGATCGTTGCTGCTGTCGGCGGTAAGCCCGAGCACTTCCTGGTCGGGAATGTTGCTGCCCTGCTGTTGGGCAGTGCCGCCCAGACGCGTGGAGTACACCAGCGACGCGCCGCCGGACTTGGTCGTGTCGATCGCCGCGGCAAAGCCGTCGTACGTGTTGCAGTAAACACCGTTGTAGTTCGCGCCCGGTTGTACGCACGCCGACTTGATCGCGTTTGCCGTGACGGGAAAATTGGTGGCCTGCGTGTAGCCGCCGAGAAACGCTACGCCGTTCGCGCCGACCGTCATGCTGGTGGGCACCACGTCCGCGCCACTCGTGTTGTCGCCGAAGAACGTGCCGTACAGCAGGGTGGTTCCGTCGTTCGAAAACTTGCTCAGGAACGCGGCGCTATTGATGTTTGTCGGGTTTCCATACGTGTTCGTCGCTGCTGAAAGAGTCAGGTAGCCGCTGCTGGTAATGCCAGGAAACTGCAGATTGGGCTGGCAGTTGGGCTCGTAGCCGTTCGCACACGGTCCAATGGTGGCAGCGTCGAAGACAGCAACCTGTCCGGCCAGGTAGATGTTCCCGCTGCTATCAAGCTGGATCCCCGTCGGATACACCGGTGCTGTACCGGCCAGAAAGCTGGAATAAAGCAGCGAGCTGCCGTCTGCGCTGAGCTTGGCATAGAAAGCGTTCACATTGCCGACGGTATATTCCGTGCCTCCGCCGTTGTAAAAGCCGTCGCACTGCACCTGGTTGGGCCCGTTGAACACACCGTAGTAGGCGAGACACTTCTTCTGAAAGGCATTCGCCGTGACGGGAAAGTCATTTGAGCCGGTGGAACCCACCAGGTAGGCCACACCGGTCGAATCGACGGTGATGCCGATGCCCTGTTCGTATCCTCCATGACCGGAAAGAAACGTCGAGTATACGAGCTGCGTGCCGTCTGGGCTGAGCTTGGTGATGAAGGCGGACGTGTTGTTGCTTCCGTTGCAGTAGGTGACCCCGTTTGAGGCAGCGGTGGCGTTGGCGGGACCGCACACGGTCTGGTACGCGCCGCTGGTCACCGGGAAGGTCGTCTCGTTGGTGGTGCCGATCAAGTAGAGCGCGCCTGTGCCATCCACAACGATCTGACTCACATCGGTCTGCGCGATGCCGGAGGCCAAAGTTCCCAGATAAACGAGGGTCGGGTCGATGGTCAGTTCTTTCGCATGGTCGTACGCGCCAAGCTGGAAGCTGACCTCATGATTGCTGGCGACCTGAAACGCGGCTTCGACCGGGACGCGCTTGCCGTCGACCTCCTGAAAGGCGACGGGCTTGTCGAAGCGAAGCTCGCGGCCGTTGCCGGTGGGCAGCAGCAGGTCGCCGTTCGCTTCAACGCGCGCGGTTGCGCCCTGAAATTGGAGATGCACCTGCGCCGGGTCAGCATTCGGGGCAACGACGAAGTCGTACTCGAGCGTCGAGCCGTTGCCGTGGTAGTTCAGGTCGACCCCCGGATACACGGCAGCGAGGCGCACGCTGCTGTACTGCGGCAGTTCGGTCTGCCACTTGCTGCGGTCATTGCCGCGCAGGTAATTCACTGTGCCAGCCAGCGTTGAGCCGGTGGTGGCTGCAGGGCTGGCTGCCGCACCCAGCAGGTGCATGCGCACTGCGGAGGATGCCTTCACGTGTGCCTGCCCATGCGCATCTTTCGCCAGCGTCACATTCTGCAACACGGCGTCCGGGCCGGTCAGGTAAACCGTGGAGTCTGGCGTGCGCGCGACGAACTGTACGGCGGGGTCGGCCTGGCCGCGGTTCGGCTGAAAGCCGAGCGGCAGGCGTCCGAACGCGGCAGCAACCGGACGGCTCTGCGCAAACGCGCAGCTACCGGCCAACAGCGGCAGCAATGCAGTGGCAAGGCCACGCAGGGTGAATCGAATGGGCATCGGAGGAATCCTCTGCCCACAACGGCGTCATCGTACGGCAGAGCGTGTCACCCAAGGCCAGAACATCGTTTTCACTGCATTGCTCAACGTGTTTGCATTGCTGAAAGCTGCGTGAGTTCGGCCTTGTTCGCTATCTGAATCTGCCGACTTATTGCCGAAAGCGTGGGAAGCGTCCCGAAGATGCTGTCTGCCTCTCGGGCAGCGTCAAAAGCCTCATGCGGCTTGTCCTCCCCGGCGAGGCCTTGCGCTAGGACGGCATAGGTGAGGGCCATCGCCGCGGTATTTCGTTTGATCTTCCCCGCCTGCGCCGTCAGGGCGTCTTGCGCCAGCGCCGCCGCTTCCGCGGCGTCCCCCTGCTGCATGCGGGCCTGGGCAAGCGTCGTCAGGGCATAGCCAATCTCGGGATTGCCGGGCAGAAGTTTGCGCCAGATTGGAATCGATGGCTCCAGCAACTGCACCGCTTCCGTCGCGCGCTGACCTTTCACCAGCAGTCGCGCAAGCGGAATCTGCAGCTCCAATGTGCCAAGATCGTTCGGCCCCTTACAGTACAGAATCATCGCGTAGCCTTGCCGGTAATTCTGGATCGCCGCTGCATCGTTCCCGCCGAACATATCCAGGTCGCCTAGCAGGTTGTAAGTGAACGACTGGTCACAGGACGTATACGGCTGCCGCCGCAGCACATCCAGCGATTCATACGCAACGCGGCGCGCCTGATCCTGTTGGCTCCCACGCGAGTAAAGAGTCGCCAGATTGCCCAGCGCCCATCCCAGCTCACGATCGGGAATCGCTGCTTTCCTGCTTTCATCCAACGTTCGCTGCAACAGCGCGGCATCCGCGGGCGAACGCACACCGCTGTTGTAACGGTTGGAAACATAGAACCCCACGACCCACAGGCGTTGCGCTGCAGTTACGCCCCTGTGGCTACGCAGCGCCATGGCCTCGTCCAGAAGGCGGGCCGCAACATCGTATTGGCCAAGCTCTGATTGCGACATCGCTGCAAAGCCCGTCGCCTCAGCCTGTGAGGGAACGTCACCGGCCTTTCTCGCCTCGTCGCGCACCGCCAGCAAAACCGGTAGGGCATGCTCAAAATCAGAGTTGTCGAACATCGACTCGCCAAGACTGAGCCGCGCCGAGCGCTGGTCCGCAGGATCGTGAATGAACTCAGGCAGCGCCTGGACGCCAAGTTGCAGAAACTCCGGAATCGTTGTTGCCGGTCGGCCCGTGTAGTTGGTGTTCGCCAGCCGCAACAGACTGTAAAGAAAGTTCTGCATGTGCTCAGCGCGCTCACCCTGCCGCAAAGCCTGCTGCTGGCGAACAGTCGCAAATACCGCGGCGCCGATGAGCAACATGGCCATCGCGGTGGCCGCTGTCGCGACCTTCCGGTTACGCCGCAGAAACTTTCCAGAACGGTAGGCTAAGGTTCTTTTTCGCGCCGCAACCGGACGGCCTTCCAGGTAACGCCGCAGATCGTCCGCAAGCCGGTCGACCGAAACGTACCGGTCTGCGGGCCGGCTCCGCAAGCAGCGAGCCACGATGCTGACCAGGTCGCCGCGTAAGCGCTGCCGAAGCGTTGCCGCAGAGCCTTCAGAGCGCACCTGCGTCGCTCCTTCCTGAATCGCGTCCAGCATGGGCGGCGGTTCCTGCTCGCGAAGCGCGTTCTCCATCACCAGCACGCCCGATGCCGCGCCCCAGGGACGAGAACCGGTCAGCAGCTCATAGAGAACCGCGCCTAAACCATAAACGTCGCACGCTGTCGTGACGGGCTGCCCGCGAAGCTGTTCGGGGCTGGCGTAGGCAGGCGTGGCAAGGACGGTTGTGGTGAGCGCGGCGTCCGGCTCGACCAGCTTGCTGGTGCCAAAGTCCAGCAGCTTTGCGGATCCTTCTCTTGAGACCAGAATGTTGCTGGGCTTCAGGTCAAGGTGGACGACCAGCGTGCGATGCGCGTAGGCGACGGCTTCGCACACCTGCAGAAAAAGCTGAATGCGCTCGCGCAACGGCATGCGCAATTCGTCGCAATGCTCGGTGATGGTTGTGCCGTCGACAAACTCCATGGCCAGGAACGGCTGACCTTCGTCTGAAAACCCTGCGTCGAGCATGCGCGTGATGTGTGGGTGGTCGAGCGTGGCGATAATCTGCTGCTCACGCAGGAATCGCGCCTCCATCGCCGGTCCGGCAGCGTGAAGGCTCAGCACTTTCACGGCGCAACGCTGCACGGCGCCGCCGCGGACGCGCTCCGCCAGGTAAACCGCGCCGAGACCGCCCGTGCCAATCAGGCGAAGGAGCTTGTAGGGGCCAACGCGTCCACTTGGCGCCACTGCGGGCGAAGCAAACCCGGTCTCGCCGGCAGTGCCGCGCTCTGGTGTTTCGTCTTCCGAGCCGAGCAGATCGAGCACGCGCTGCACCAAAGCCCCGTCTCTGGTTGCCGCGCGCAGGATGCGTGTGCGCTCGCCGGGCTCGGCTTCGGCCGCCAGATGATACAGCGTCTGCAGGTCGGCCCAGTGCGCTGCCTCCCACGCGTTTGGCGGTGCGCCTGCGTCGTGTGTGAAGGTTTCCGTCTCTTCAGGCATGCGTTCTGCGCTCTGGTCCTCACTGCGATTGGCGTGAATCGCTGCCGAATTGCCTCAACGGCTCAGGTTTGCGGTCGGTGCGAGACGGTTCTGCAGCCAGGATCGCGCGAAGCGCAGGTCGCGATCGACACTTGCCTTCGACAAACCCATCAGGTCCGCGGTTTCCTCAGCGGTAAAGCCCAGAACGAAACGCATTTCGACCATGCGGCATTTGCGTTCGTCGAGCGCTTCCAGCGCGGACAGGGCGTTGTCGATGTCGAGAATGCCTTCCGGCGAAGCGTCGGCCCACAGCAGATCGTCGGTCAGCGGAACGGCTTGACCGCCGTCGCGCTTGACGCGGTTCTGGCCGCGCGCGAAGTCGACCAGAACGCGGCGCATCAGGCGCGCGGCGAAGCTGTAGAAGTGCTGGCGGTTGGCAAAGTCCAGCTTGCGCTGCTGGACGAGCTTCAGGAAAAGCTCGTTGACCACGCCGGTGGGCTGCAGGAGGTGGCCGCGGCGTTCGGTCTGCATCAGCGACGCCGCCAGCGTGCGAAGCTGCGGGTAAACGAGCTTGAACAGGTAGTTGGAGTCGACTGGCTTGCCCTCGCCCCAGTCGCGCAGCATTTGTGTGATTTCGCCAGAGGGCTGGGCGGTTTCGGTGGTTTCTGCGGTCTGGCTCATCGGTGGTTAGCAGTGTAAGCGCGAGACGCCAAATGACGACACAAATGTTGTCGAAAAGCAGCATTCGCTTCGTCCCAACGCGTTGAACCCCTCCCCCTGGATGAAAGACGTAAATTCTTCTTCCATTTTGACTTACGCTTTAGGTGTTGGCGTAAGTTCTTCTGCCGCAGTACCTTATAGTAAGTTATTGCGGAAGTTGCAGATACGGGCTGTTCCGGGCGCAGCCGGCCGGAGCGGGCTGTGTGGCAGCGGTCTGTGCGGGCGTCGTCGCGTGGACCTGAGCGGGAGCTGTGATCTGACCTGGAGGGAGGCGGCGTAATCCAGCGGGCCGAGGGTGTAGCGACTGGCGAACGGATCCATCACCTTGACACGATGGAAGTGGCTCTCGTTGTCGATCATGGGGGCGTGCAGGGTGCGGGGCGTGTGCTTGTTGGGCTTGTTGCGCTGGCGGTAAATGGTGTGCCAGTAGCAGAACTGCGGCCGCTGAGGGCGGGCAAGTCGCAGACTTTTCCGTCGGCCTTGATGTGCTTGCAGCTTGGCAATCCGGGATATGGGTCTTCCTCT
>CAXUEG010000155.1:294-6997 GCA_964249935.1 uncultured Terriglobus sp. | reverse complement strand
GTCGCGCGCGTGTAGCCACAATGGAGCGTCGGCGCGATCACGGCATACTGCTCATTCGCTGCGTCGCCCTTCGCATGCGAGCGCACGAAGTTATAGGCGGGCGTGTTCGGCCCGATCGAGCCGTCGTACCAGGTCATGAACCAGAAGCCCGGCACGTTGATGGGCATGGTGTCGGATTGCCAGATGCCGCCCTTGCGCCAGGCGGGGTCAGCCGGGGTGCGCTGGATCATGGCGCCGCCAGTGCCGACGGGCATTTTGTCGGCGTAGATGCCGGCGGGTCCGCCCGCGGCCTTGATGATGTCCTGCTCGGGGAGGTGTTCGAAGGCCTTGGCCCAGTCGATGGGTGCAAGTTGCGGTGCGAGGTCGAAGAGTTTGGCACCGGCGATGAGGTCGGCCTGCGAGGTGTCGTGGGGGAACATGGGGCGGACCTGGTTCTGCTCGCCGGCGATCCAGTCGATGAAGAGCATCTGCACGGCGCCGCCGCGGTACCAGTTGCCCTGCTCGTTGTACGGGCCGACTTTGCCGACGCCCGCGCCGAAGCTTTGCGGGATGATCGTTGTCAGGTTTTTGTTGTTGAGGGAGGCGGCGGCGAGCTGCCATTCGGCGGTGGAGGAGCAGCCGATGAGGCCGATCTTGCCGCTGGACCAGGGCTGCGAGCCCATCCAGTTGAACTGGTCGTCGGCATCGGTGAGCGGAGCGCCGAGGATGTCGTAGTTGCCCTCAGAGAAGAAATGGCCGCGCTCGTTCATTTCGACCATGACATAGCCGCGTTTTACGGCGTCGAGCTCAACGGACATATCGCGGTAGGTGCCGAGGCGGACGTCCCAGAAGTTGAAGTTGTAGGGGGTGCGGCTGAAGATGATGGGGTACTTCTTGCTGGTGTCTTTCGGGCGGTAGATGTCGGCCTGCATGCGGACGCCGTCGCGCATGGGGACCATGACCTTGCGATCGATGACTGCGACGTCTTCAAGCTGCTTCTCGATGTCTTCGCGATGCTGGCGCTGCTCGGCGGTGAGCGGGCCGGGGCGTTGCGCGTGAACCACCGTGAGAGATGTAGCGATGCTTGCGGCAAGAGCAAACAGGGCAGCGGCGGCGCGCGTCGGTCGCATGGGGCAGATCTCCTAAGGAGCGGGGGATAGCCGAAGAGTAGCAGAGAGACTGGCCGTGCTCTGCGCTGGTGGGTTGGAGGATCTTCGCTCACGACGCGGCGGACCGCAGGAAAAGCAGGACCGCGTACCGGTTGCGGGCGGTTGGGTGCTGGCTTCGCCGATAGGGGCTGCTCACACCCACTTTGCAGGTCTGATTGGCGCAATATGGCCTTTGGGCGACGCAATACCACTTTTTGTGCTTCTCAGCGAAGGCGTGAGTTGGTTACAAAGGGGTGTCGATCGCAACGACGTCGCCCCGCCGTCCTGTGTCGAAGGTTCTGCAGAACGATCCGCAGTCCGGAGATAGCCATTGCCCACTGTTATTGAACCAGCAGCGCCGGAGATTGCAGAAGCGAACGCGGCACCAGTTCCGGGAAGATCTTCTTCGGACGTGGCGCGAGACGTGGTCCACGGAACGTCGGCACTGGGACTCTCGGTGCTGATCGAGCGGGGCACGGGATTTCTGGCGAACATACTGGCGGCGCGTTTGGCGGGCGTTTCCACCTTCGGGGCGTACTCGCTGGGGCTGTCGACGGCGAACAATATCGCAACGTATGCGGCCGGTGGCATTGGGACGACGGCGACACGGTTTTCGGGCCGGTATCCGTACGGCAGCCCAAATTACGGAAGTTTTGCGCGAGCGCTGGCGGTGGTGGCGGCGGTGTCTGCGTGTGTGGCGGCGACCGCGCTGATGTGGGGCGCGGGGCCGATCGCGCATCTGCTGCGGAAGCCGGAGCTGAGCCTGCTGCTGCGGTGGGCGGCGTTGTCGGCCGCGGGCATGATCGTGCTGGAAAGTGCGCGCGGGTTCTTTGTGGGGCAGCGGCGGATCCGGGCGCTGGTGGTTCTGTCGCTCACCGTGGGTTGCGGTCTGTTGCTGTTGTTGCCGGCAATCGCGCTGAGCCATCGGGCGGTGCCGATGCTGATGGCGCAGGGCAGCGTGCTGACGCTGGCGGTGCTGGCCTGCGTGGTGTTTGCCGGACCGTTGCAGCTGCGGGGGCGCGGCAACGGCGGGCATGCGCCGCGCAGGCCATTCCGGGCAATCCTGCGTGAGGTTTGGGGTTACGGCCTGATCCAGTTGACCGGGTTGTTGACGGCAAACCTGGCGGGCTGGTGGGTGACGATCCTGGTGGCGCGTGACGATACCACGCTGGCGCAGATGGGGTTTTTCGCGGTCGCGAGCCAGTTTCGCAACCTGGCCGGGCTGCTGCCGGGGCTGCTGACCGAGGGCAGCTTCGCGACCATGGCGACCGAGGTGGAAAGCCAGACCGGGGATGCGGCAAGCATGCCGCACCGTCTGATGGCGGTGTGCACGTTTGCGGCTACGGCCGTTTCGATGGCGCTGGCGGCGGCCGGCATTGTGCTGGCGCCGTGGCTGCTGCGGCTCATGTACGGACGGGCGTACAGCGGTGCGGCGCTGGCGGTGGCTGTCGGGTTGTCGGTGGCGGTGCTGCAGATGGGGAACTCGCCAACCGCGGCGCGGGTGAGCATTGTGTCCATCCGGTCGACGGCGGCGATCAATACAACATGGGCGGTGCTGACGGCGGTGCTGGGCGGCCTGCTGATGCTGCGCGGCGGCAGTGCTGCCGGAGCGATGGCGATCTTTCTGACGGCGCACGTGGTCATGGCGGTGCAGGTGCTGGTGGTACTGCGGCGGCGGGACCGTGTGCCCGACGGCATGGTTGCGCTACTGGCGGCCAGCACCGCGACCATGCTGGCGCTGTGCGGGCTGGCGGTGATGCAGGCGCGGCAGCCGCAGCACATGGCGGCCTGGGCTGGAGCGATGCTGCTGGTGATCGCCGCGAGCGCGATGTGCCTGCGCAGCCTGGCGCGCCGGCACGGATGGCTGCGTGTGCTTCCAGTTCGTGCACTTCTTATGAGGTTTTCAGGACGGTTTCAGCGCCAATCGAAATAACTCCATACATAAAGGAGTTCCCATGGGGAACTTACATTCTGCTCATTCTCTGCCTTCGACCGAAGTTTCCCTTACCCCGGCTGCGTTGCCTTCGCAGGCGGAGGTGCGTGCCGCGAAAGAACGGCTCCTGCACAAGGTGCTGTACCGCGTGCGGCGGCACTGGCTGGTGCTGTCTGCCAGCATGGTGCGGCGTTTCTACTGGCGGCTGCAGGGCATGGAGGTGGGCGAGGGCACCCGGTTGCAGTCGCTGCATGTGACGTGGCCGCACCGTGTGCAGTTGGGGGCGCGCTGCAGCCTGGAGCGCGGCGTGTACTTCAACGCGGCCGGGCCGTACCAGCCGGAGCGCGCCATTTTCGTCGGCGACAACACCTTTGTCGGCAGCGGCTGCGAGTTCAACATTACGGAGCGGTTGGTGATCGGCAGGGATTGCCTGATCGCGAGCGGGACGCGGTTTGTGGATCATGACCACGGGATTGCGAATGGGACGCTGATGCGGGACCAGCCGGAGGTGCGGACGCCAATCGTACTTGGCGACGATGTGTGGATCGGCTGCAATTGCGTGGTGCTGAAAGGCGTTACGATCGGCGACGGGGCGGTGATTGCCGCCGGGTCGGTGGTGACCAAGCCGGTGCCGGCGGGCAGCATCGTTGGCGGTGTGCCGGCGCGCTTGCTTCGCATGCGGGCGGGTAGCGGCGGCAGCTAAAGGGCGAGCCAGCGAGAGCCGGCGATCGCCGAATCAGAAGAAGGCCAGGTGTGTTGTGAAGATTTCGCGATTGATTCTGTTCTGGGTCGCAGCGGCGGGTGCGCCGGTAATGCCGGCGTCCGTGGCGAAAGCGCAGCAGCCGCCGATAGTCGACCGTCGCGCCTTCTTCGGCGACGTGCAGATTGCCGGCGCGCGCATTTCGCCGGATGGCACGCAGATGACGTTCCTGAAGCCGTACAAGGGCGTGCGAAACATCTGGGTCAAGAAGGTGAATGAGCCGTTCAGCGCGGCGCGGCCGATCAGTGCGGATACGAAGCGACCGATCAGCGGATACCTGTGGTCACGCAATTCGAAGTACGTTCTGTACGGGCAGGATAACGGCGGCGACGAGAACTTCAACATTTATGCGATCGATCCTGCCGCACCGGTAGATGCGACAACGGGCGTGCCGCCAACGCGCGCACTGACGGACCTGAAGGGCGTGCAGGCGGTCCCGTACGCGGTGCCGCGCGCGAAGCCGGACATCCTGTACGTCGGCCTGAACGATCGGGACCCGCGGTATCACGACTTGTATGAACTGCACATTTCGACGGGCGAACGAACGCTGCTGAAGAAGAACACGGAGCAGATCGCCGGTTGGGTCTTTGACAATGCCGGCAACCTGCGGCTGGCAGAGAAGACGCTGCCGAACGGGGATACACAGGTGCTGCGGGTGGACGCGAACGGGTTCACGCCGATTTACACCTGCTCGGTGCTGGAGAGCTGTGGTCCGGCAGGGTTTACCGCGAATAACAAACTGGCGTACCTCGAGACGAACAAGGGAGACCTGAACCTGGAGGAGCTAGACACGATCGACGTCCAGACCGGTGCGACGGCGAAGGTGGAGAGCGACCCGGAGAAGCGCGTCGACTTTGGCGGCATGCTGCAGTCGGACGTGGATCACCGCATCCTGTATACGACCTACGACGACGACCGCGAGCGGCGCTATTTCCGCGATAAGGAGTTTGAGAAGGACATCCAGTTCCTGCAAGGGAAGCTGCCGGGCATGGAGATACATCTTGGCTCTGCTTCAGCTGACGAGAACGTTTGGATCGTGAGCGCGACGAGCGATGTGGAGCCGGGGCAGACGTACCTGTGGAACCGGAAAGCGAAGACGCTGGATTTCCAGTACAAGATCCGCGAGGACCTGCCGCGGGAAGCGTTGTCGCCACGGCAGCCGTTTCACTACAAGTCGTCGGATGGGCTGGACATTGCGGCATACCTGACCCTTCCGAAGGGACTCCCTCCGAAGAACCTGCCGATGGTGGTTGTTCCCCATGGCGGACCGTGGGCGCGGGACTCATTTGGCTACGACCCGTATGCGCAGTTTCTGGCAAATCGCGGATATGTGGTGCTGCAGCCGAACTTCCGGGCGTCGACCGGCTATGGCAAGCAGTTTCTAAACGCCGGGAACGGCCAGTGGGGCCGGCGGATGCAGGATGACCTGACGTGGGGCGTGAAGGCCTTGATCGCGCAGGGGACGGTAGACCCGAAACGGGCTGGGATCTTTGGCATCTCGTACGGCGGGTATGCGACGCTGGCGGGCGTGGCGTTTACGCCGGACCTGTACGCGGCGGCGGTGGCGTATGCGGCGCCGGCGAATTTGGTGACGCTGCTGCAGTCGATTCCGCCGTACTGGGAGGCGGGGCGCATCCAGATGTATACGCGCATGGGCGATCCGACGAAGCCGGACGGCAAGGCGCTGCTGGTGTCGGAGTCGCCGGTGACGTTCGCGAACCGGATCACGACGCCGCTGATGGTAGTGCAGGGCAAGAACGATCCACGGGTGAAGCCGGCCGAGGCGCAGCAGATTGTGATGGCGGTGCGCGACCACGGCAAACCGGTCGAGTACCTTCTGGCGCCGGACGAGGGGCACGGCTTCGCGCGGCCGATCAACACGCTGGCGCAGGTGACGGCGATGGAGCAGTTCTTCGGCAAATACCTGGGCGGCCGCGTGGAGACGGATGTGCCGGACGACATTGCCGCGCAACTAAAGCTGCTGCGCGTGGATGTGTCGACGGTGACGGTAGCGGCTGCCGCGGCGCCGATCGCGCTGCCAATCGCGGGCACCTGGCAGGGGTCGATGAGCATGGGGGCGCGGACGATGCACCTCGTGCTGCATCTGACCAAGGCGCCGGACGGCACCATGGGATGCGCGATCGATTCGGTGGAGCAAAAGGCGAACGGCATTCCTTGCGGGGATGTGGCGGCGCAGGAGCGGACGGTGTCCTTGTCGATTCCGTCCATCGGGGGCGGCTGGTCGGGCGCGCTTTCGGCGGATGGGAGGACGATGGCGGGGAACTTTTCGCAGGGTGGAAGGCAGTTGCCGCTCACGTTTGAGAAACAGGGCGATTAGCCGGCGCGGAGGAGTCCGTTCGCTTGCGCCTTGCACCGGGGCGGGCGCAGTATGAGTGCGTGATCCGGTTACGCATTGCTGTCTGGAGTCTTGTGCTGGCGTGTTTCGGTTGTGCCCGCGGCGTTGCGGGTGCGCAGGGGCAGCCCGCGCAGGCCGAGGCGGGGACGACGCTGCGGACAACTTCGCGCATCGTGTATGTGGATGTGGTGGTGCGTGACGGGCGCGGGAAGATCGTGCACGGCCTGCCGAAGGACGTGTTCCAGGTGCAGGAGAACAGGCAGGCGCAGAAGATTGCGCTGTTTGACGAGCACACGAGCGGTGCGGCGCGGGCCGAGGCGGCGGCCGTCAAGCCGGGGCAGTACACCAACGTTGCGCCGGATGCGCAGAACACGTCGCTGAACATGGTCTTGCTGGACCTGATCAACACGGCGCCGCAGGACCAGGCGTATGCCAAGCAGCGCATGATCGCGTTTCTAAAGCAGCTGCCGCCGCACCGGCAAGTGGCGCTGTTTGTGTTGGGGAATGAGCTGCGGATGGTGCAGGGA
>CAXUEG010000155.1:0-284 GCA_964249935.1 uncultured Terriglobus sp. | reverse complement strand
TTCACGACGGAAGCGTCGGCGCTGGTGGCTGCGGCGAACACAATCGATGACAAGCAGATGAACCGGCTGCGCACGCCGGGCCAGCAGGTGAGCGACAACGACTATGCGGCGTATATCGATCGAGTTTCAACCAACGCAGGTGGTCCGACTCTGGGACATTCCTTATTGCAGACTGAGCTCGATCAGGACCTTCATAATATGAAGGTGCGGCTGGACGTGACCAACACCGCATTTCAGCAGCTGGCGCGGGCAGTGAACGGGTATCCGGGGCGAAAGAATCTGTT
>CAXUEG010000154.1:0-7032 GCA_964249935.1 uncultured Terriglobus sp. | reverse complement strand
CGCCACCTCGCACCTGGCCGCCGCCGCGGAACGCATTCCCGCCACCGACGCCGCCGGGGCGCACCGAACCGCCTCCACCGTGATACCCGCCCGCACCGCCACGATACCCGCCTATGCCGTTACGGAACTGGTTCCCGGCATAGCCGTGAATCGGTCCACCGTTGTAGTACCCTGCGGCGCCCCGGGCGGGGAAGCCGCCGCGGTACCCAAATCGCGGGTCGTAACGGCGGTTCACGCCGCCATAAAATCCGCGCGGTCCGCCGAACCACGGGCCCGCTCCGATAAATAGGCCGTTGTTAAACCACTCCGGTCCGTAATAGCCGTACGGTGAACAGTTGTAAGGCGCGTAATCGTAGTAGCCGTACGGACACACGGGCGCCGCTCCGATGTTCACTCCGATGGAGATCTGCGCACTGCTCACAGCCGGCAGGCTGAATGAAAAAAGCACCGCCGCAACCGCCGGCAACAGCACCCGTACCCCAGACGTGAACGGCCAACGACGCATACGCACCACCTGAGTCATAGGAGCAACTGTGTTGCCGCAATGTTGTACCGCCCGGTGTGTCGATTTGCGCGCATGCCAGGCATTCCCTTTTCGCCGGGGTCATGCTGATGCCCTCGGAGGAAGGGAACTGATAGACTGCGCCAGCAGTCCGCAAGGAGCTCTTTCATGTCCGCCACTCGCATCTTCATCGTCGCCGCCGCGCTCGCCTCAAGCGCCATCGCCTTCGCTGCCGACACAAAAGGAGCCGGCAAGTGGACCATTGACGGCGACGTGCAAGGCTACCCCATTCATGACGTCTGCACCCTTTCCGGTCCGGACAGCAAGCTGACCGGTACCTGCACCAATGAAGGCAAGGAGCGCGAAACGACCGGGAGCTTTGACGGCACCACGCTCACCCTGAAGCATGCGGGCGAATACCAGGGTGACGCGTTGACCGTGACCTACACCGGCAAGCTGCAGAAGGACGGCACCGTGAGCGGCGACATCGACGTGCAGCCCTTGAATTACCAGGGTACGTTTACCGCGACCGCCGCCACAGCCAGTGCCACGAAGCCCCAGTAAGCCGGCATCGCCCGTCCGCAGCCGCTGGTGGTCCTGGGTCGTTGAGCCACTGCTCTGGATCGCGGGGGTCGTTGCAATCCTGCTTACGGGCGCAACCGCTGTCGAACTGCTGCTGCCGTTGCGCTTCGGAGCGGAGCTGGCCGTTGCCGTTGGCTACACCGGCTTCATGATCGTGATGATCTTCTTTCCAGGCCGCTTTGATCGCGGCCATAACCCGTTTGGTGCGGTCGCGCGGCGTGCAGCCCGGCCGTTGCTGCTCACGCACCTGCTTGCGCTGCTGGTTTTGCTGCCCGGTTCGGCCGTCGCGCTTTACCTTCGCGCGCACTACCGTCTGCCGTGGCTGTTCGGCGCTTGCCTGGTGTGCGGGCTCGCTCTCTCATTCTGGCAGTCCCTTCGCTCGTCCACATACCTTGAAAAGTCCGAGGCGGAGCAGCGAACGCAGGCCTGACCGCAGCTTCCTATGGAAAGCGCGAGGCGAGCCGAAGCCCGCCTCTCGCTGACTGCAGTCCGCCTATGCCACAGACAGGTTCACGTCGATATTGCCGCGGGTCGCGTTGGAATACGGGCAAACCTCGTGTGCCTCGTGCACCAGCTTCTCCGCCTGATCGCGTTCCAGGCCGGGCAGGTGAACGACCATGTCTACGCCGATGCCGAAGCCCTTGGCGCCGTTCGCCAGCGGACCGAAGTTGACGGACGAATCGATCGAAACATCCTTGACCGGAATCTTCTGCGTACCGGCGACGAACTTGAGCGCGCCGATGAAGCAGGCCGCATAACCGGCCGCGAACATCTGCTCGGGATTCGTGCCGGTGCCACCGCCGCCCATCTGCGTCGGCGGATCCAGTTTCACGTCCAGCTTGCCGTCATCCGACTTGGCCACGCCATCGCGGCCTCCGGTTGCGGTTGCGTGCGCGGTGTAGACCACTTTGTCCAGTGCCATCGTTTCAACTCCTTGCATGGTTGGATGCGCGTCCGGCGCGCCCGCTTCGCAGAGCCAGCTTCGGACAAAGGTTTGCGCGGCTTGTTACAGTGGGATGTCTCGTGCCTAAGCAGTTGCTGATTCGAAGAGCGGGCACGTCCATAAGGGAGCGCTGAATCATGCCGCATTGTCTTTTGAAGTCTTCTGCTGTATTCACGGTCACGGTCGCACTGGCGATGGCAGCGACCACCGTCAGCGCACAGCGACCGCACACGCAACCGGTCAAGGGTGCGTGGATGGATGCGAGCCTGCCGCCCGACCAACGCGCCGACCTGGTGCTGAAGCAGATGACGCTGGACGAAAAGATCGACATGCTGCATGGCAATGGGATGGCGCATGCCGAGGAGTGGCAGATGCCGCTCACCTACCAGATGAATGGCGGCGCTGGCCTGGTCGTGGGCGTGCCGCGGCTAGGTATTCCGGCGATCATCATGAGCGACGCGGCCTACGGAGTCCGCTCCAGCGGCGAGAACGGCCGGTATTCGACGGCCCTGCCATCGAACTTCGCTTCCGCCAATAGCTGGGACACGAATTCCGCCTGTGAGTACGGCAAGCTGATCGGCACGGAGCTGCGCGACCAGGGATTCACGATGACTCTGGGCGGTGGCACAAATTTAACCCGCGAGCCCCGCAATGGCCGCACTTTCGAATACATGGGCGAAGATCCGCTGCTGGCCGGCACGCTGGTGGGCAACCGGATCAAGTGCGAGCAGGCGCAGCACGTGATCGGCGACATCAAGCATTACGCCGTAAACGACCAGGAAACAGGCCGCAACATCGTCGACGCGCGTATCTCGCATCGCGCGCTGCAGGAAACCGACCTCTTGGCGTTTCATATTGGCATCAACATCGGTCACCCGGCCGCGGTCATGTGCTCCTACAACCGCATCAACGGCGACTACGCGTGCGAGAACACCTACACGCTGCACGACGTGCTGAAAGGGCAGTGGCAGTTCCCGGGCTTTGTGCTGTCGGACTGGGGCGGCACGCATTCGACCGCGAAGGCGAGCGCGGCCGGCCTGGATAACGAGCAGCCGCTGGACAAGTACTACGGCGATGCGCTGAAGACGGCTGTTCAGCAGCACAAGGTGCCCATGCAAGAGATCGACGATCATGTGCGCCGCATGCTGTATGGAGAATTTGTGAGCGGCATCGTCGACCATCCGGTTGAGAAGTCGGTGCCCGACATCGACGCCGGCATGGAGACCGCGCTGCACATGGAAGAGAAGAGCATCGTTCTGCTGAAGAACGAGCATGGCGTGCTGCCGCTGGGGCCGAAGGTGCGCACGATTGCACTGATCGGCGGTCATGCGGACGTGGGCATGATCTCCGGCGGCGGCTCGGCACAGGTGGACCCGCCGGGCGGCAATGCGGTGGCCCCGGACGGCCGCAAGAACTCGTACTGGCAATCGCATGTCTGGTTCCCGACCTCGCCGCTGAAGGCGCTCGAGGCGAAGATGCCGGGCGTGCGCATTACCTACACGCCGGGCGACGATCCGGCCGCGGCTGCGGCGGCGGCGCGCGGTGCGGACGTGGCGATCGTCTTCGGAGCGCAATGGACCAGTGAGGGCATGGACCTGCCTTCGCTTTCGCTGCCCGACAACCAGGACGCGCTGATCGATCAGGTCGCGTCAGCGAACAAGAATACGATCGTCGTGCTCGAGACGGGCACCGCCGTGACCATGCCGTGGCTGCCGAAGGTCGCGGGTGTGGTTGAAGCGTGGTACGCCGGCAGCAACGGCCACCGCGCGTTGGCGAACGTGCTGACTGGCGAGGTGAACCCGACGGGCAAGCTTGCCATGACCTTCCCGGCCAGTGAGGCCGACCTGCCGCACACGACTATCGCTCGGCTGAGCCGTGAGATGGAGCACGAGGGCAGCAGCGCCGTGAACAGCGGGACCGGCGGCGGCTACAGTACCAGCTACGACGAGGGGCTGAAGGTCGGCTACAAGTGGTATGAGACCGAGCACAAGCCGGTGCTGTTTCCGTTCGGCTTTGGCCTCTCCTACACGACCTACACATACTCGGGACTGAAGACGGACGCTTCGGCCAAGTCCGTCAGCTTCACGGTCAAGAACACGGGCAAGCGTGCCGGCGTGGAGATTGCACAGGTCTACGCAACGCTGCCGGACGCCGCGGGCGAACCGTTCCAGCGGCTTGCCGGGTGGCAGCGGGTTGAGTTGCAGGCGGGCGAGTCGAAGACCGTCACTGTCCCGCTGGCGCCAGAGGTGCTGCAGGTGTTCGACGAAAGCGCGGAAAGCTTCCACATGGTGCCGGGCACATACGGCGTACGCGTGGGCAGCTCGAGTGCGGAGGAGCCGCTAAAGGCAACCATGCAATTGCAGTAAAGAAGCGCAAGAACAAGAAGGGACCCGCGTCGCGGGTCCCTTCTTTCTGCTCCATGCTGTTTGGGCTAGTACTCGAACACGTGCGGGGCGGGGTAGCTCAGCGTGCCGTCGGAGCGCTGGTAGGGGATGAAGATGCGCTTGCCGCCGTCGACGGTGGTGCCTACGATGACCGTGGTGCCGAAGACACCGCTGCCGTCTGTGACGGACTTGTCCACGTGGTGCGTGGTGATAGGCTTGCCGATCGGGCTGTAGCGCGGATTCGTCCAGTCCTCGATGAATCGATCTTCCGGGTAGGCGCGGTACTTGTCCGGGTGCTGCTTCCAGTCCTTGTCATTTTGATAAATCGCGTAGGCGGTGTCGAAGTCCTTGTGCTCCAGCGCGGTGAAGAACCGGTTGATCTTGTGCTCGATCGGCAGGTTGCTGAACAGCCAGCCATGGCCGGTCACGAAGCCAGCAAACGCAAGCACCAGCAACAAGAGGAAGAGCGCCACCGCGCCATAGAGTGAGGCGCGCACCAGCTTTTCATGGCGTTCGTCGTAAGCGGGGGCGTTCAGCAGCGTCATGGGGCAAGCGTTTCCTGGGCCGGGTTGGCGTGTTCCATTAGACACCGGCGCCGCTTGAAACGGCACCTGGCCCTGGTTAGAAGAAGCGGCCGAGCGTGAAGACGATCTTGCGGTGATCGTGATCGCCGATCGCCGGTCCAAAGGTGATCGCGCCCAGCGGAGTCTCCGCGGCGAGGCCGAAGAAGACATCCTCTCGCGTCACGGTTGCGCTGGTGGGCGAATACATCTGGCCTGCCTCGTACGTTCCGATCACGTAAATGTTCTGCCCCAGCGGCGCGGGCAACGAGGCGATGCGACGGAAGTAGGACGGTCGCAGGAGCCAATAGTCGGTGCCGCGGTACTCCTCCAACGCCGAGGCAGAGAGTCGCAGCGGGCCGCCCAGCGTAAAGCGGAATGGGTCGGCAATGTTGCGGCCCGCGAAGGTGCCGCCCTCGGCATCCAGCGACAGCGTGTTGCCGTGGCCGATGTCGCGGAAGTAGGACGCCAGACCCTGGATGCGGGGAGCGTCGGGACTGTGCGCCGTATCGAATTGGTAACCGGCGTTCAGCTCGGCGCGCAAGCCGTGCAGCGGGATCAGGTCGCGGTCCTGCCCGTTGAAGCGGTACAGGACGCGGGCCAGCTGCTGATGGCCGTTGAAGTCGGGCAGGCCGTCGGTGCCGGTCTCTGTGTGCCAGCGGTTTGTGTTCTCCTGCCAGCCGGCGCGCCACTCGGTGAAGTGCGACGCGGTGTACCCGAAGTCGATGCCGCCGCCGGCCTTCTGCTGCTGCCGTTCGGCGACCTTGTTCTGGTTGGCCCAGATGTAAACGGGCGTTTGCAGAAAGGTGAGGCGCGGCGCGAGGAAGAGGCCCCGCGCGGTCAGGCGCCGGTAATACTCCGGCTCCACAAAGGTGAGAAAGCCGAAGCGCATGGTGGTGCGCAGCTCGGAGCGGTAGCCGCCCAGGTCCTGGTCGGTCAGTACCGCGTCGATGGTGGCCCGCGACACGCCGCCAGTCTGTGCGATCACGTCGCCGCCGATCAGCAGGAACGGCGGACCGAAGGGCTTGTCGCGCACAAACAGGTTCAGGTCCAGGTCGTTGGGACCGGGCATGTAGCCGGGCGGGGGCGCTGCCGTGGCCGTCACCAGGCCGATGCTGCGGGGCGCAACGGTTTCATAGGTGGGCTTGTCGGTCTTCTTGTCCGGCTTCGCATCCCGTTTGCCTACAGGAATTGTGTTGTTGATGGGCTCTGTGCTGATGGCCTCGCCGCGCGCGCCGCTGGCGGCCTTGCTTTCGGCGGCGCCCCCACCCGGTTCACCATACTGCTCTGCGGCCGTCTCGTCGCCGGGACCACGCTTTTCGTTCGGATGCAGCAGCTCGCGGCCCTCGACCGGGCGACCCTGGTTTGCGGGGCCGGTCACGTGAAAGTCGATCTGCTGACCGTGTGACGACAGGAAGTAATCGGAGAGAAATCGGCCGTCACTGCGCACCTCGTTCTGCGCCTGGTCGATGTGGTCCGGCTGAACCGGCTTGCCAAGGAGCGGAGCGGCGGTGTCGCGAATGCCGTTCGCTGCGCCGTGCGTGGGTGCGAGCACGTTTACCTGCGCGATGTTGCCCAGGGTGCCGCGGAACCGGTCACGGCGTTCGGCAAGGTAGGCTTCCCACTGCGCGTCGTCGAGCCGGTATGCCATGAGTTTGTCGCGGCTCTTCTCGGCGGCGGCGTAGCCGGCCTTTGCCAGGTCCTGCGAACGGGCATAATCGGCGGTACCCACACCCGTAGGCGCCGTTGGTTCGACGACTACGTTGGCGAGGCCGCGCGAGCGCACCTCGTTGGACCACGACGCGACCGAAAAGCTGCGCTGCAGAATGCCGAGCAGCGAGTTGGTGTCGCCTTTGTCCGGCGGCGTGAGCGGCAGTGAAATCGCGATCACCACGTCGGCGTGCAGGTCATTCTTGACCACGTCGACGGGCAGGTTCTCGGTCAGCGCGCCATCCACGTAAACGTGGCCGCCATCCGCCAGCGGCGGGAAGACGCCGGGGATCGAGATGGATGCACGCACCGCTTCCGCCAGCGGCCCCTGTGTGAAGACCGCCTCGCGAC
>CAXUEG010000153.1:0-7088 GCA_964249935.1 uncultured Terriglobus sp. | reverse complement strand
TACCAGCGGTCGTCCGTGTGCAGCACCGCGTAGGGCTCGATCTGGCGGCGGCTGGCGGCGCCGGTGTGGGAATGATAGTCGAAGCGCACGCGTCGGCTGGCTCGGATGGCGGTCGCGGCACGCGTGAGACTCTCGACGGAGGTGGGGACAACCCAGGGACCAGGCTCGATCGCGACGACTTCCTCGACGGTGCGGATGCTCTCGCGTAAAGACTCCGGCAGAACGCGAGCCAGTTTGGCGCGTGCGCCGTCGGTGGCTGGGGCGAAGGCGGCGAGGCCTACCTGGTTCAGCGACTGCAGACCGAGCGAAAGCGCGAAAGCCTCCTCGTTGGTGAGCACGAGGGGCGGCAGACGGTAGCCGGGGCGCAGGCGGTAGGCGCCGCCAACGCCTGGGGTGGCGGCGATTGGGATGCCGAGGTCTTTCAGCCGCACGATGTAGCGCTGCACGGTGCGGAGGTCGACTTCCAGGCGTTCCGCGAGCTCTGTGCCGGTGACGCGGTCGCGCGCCTGCAGGATCTCCAGCACGGTGAAGACGCGCATGATCGGGTCGTACATACAGGCTGGATTCTTTCTTCAATTTACGACAGAGCCTGTCGGCAATCGTTCTTAGTCTCTGGTTTAGCCCAAGATGGGCCAAGGAGAATTACGATGGCAATCGAAGCAAAAACCGCGGCATGCCCCTGCACCCAGCAGGAGATCCTGGAGCACTGGCAAGGACATCGGCGGCTGACCCGCAAGGTCATCGAGGCATTCCCGGACGACAAGTTATTCGAGTTCTCTGTCGGCGGCATGCGGCCGTTCGGTGTGCTTGTTCACGAGTTTCTGAGCATGGCGCTGCCTGTGGCGAATCAGGTCGCGACGGGAACGTGGGGCGATACGGAAGCCGCGAAGCCGACCGACAAAGCAGGCCTATTACGCCTGTGGGATGAGCACACCGCGAAGATCGACGCCATCGTTCCGGGGATCGCGCCCGAGCGCTTTCACATGCGGTTCAGATTTACGAGCAGTGGGAGGTGACGGGAATCGAAGCCATCCAGTACACGGTCGACAACGAGATTCACCATCGCGGGCAAGGGTATGTCTACCTGCGCGCGCTCGGCATCGAACCGCCGGTGTTCTACGATCGGTCGTGAGCAGCGGATGCGCAGTCCGCTGCTTGCCGGGCACATTGGCTTGAGAAACACTCGCTACCCGCGTGCTGCTGAGGGCAGGGTGCAACCACGTCAGCGCACAGCCAACGCTACTCGTCCCAGCGCTTGAAGATAAGCGAGCCGTTGGTGCCGCCGAAGCCGAAGGAGTTGGACAGGGCGTACGGCATGTCCTTTTCGACGGGTTTGTACGGCACGTAATTCAGCCGGCATTCCGGGTCCACGTTGTCGAGGTTGATGGTCGGTGGAACGATGCTCTTCTGCATGGCCATCAGGGTGATGCCCGCTTCCAGGCCGCCAGCGCCGCCAAGCAGGTGACCCGTCATGGACTTGGTGGAGCTGACGAGCAGGTCATGGTTCAGTGCGCGCTCGCCGAAGACGTTCTCGAGAGCCTTGGACTCCATGGCGTCGCCGAGTGGGGTCGAGGTGGCATGCGCGTTCACATAGGCGATCACATCCGGCGCAAGCGCTGCCGATTTCAGCGCCGCCTGCATGGCGCGCTTGCAGCCTTCGCCCTCCGGCGCCATGCCGGTCATGTGAAAGGCGTCGGCGCTCATGCCATAGCCGACGACCTCGCCCAGGATCTTGGCGCCGCGGGCCTGGGCAAACTCGAGTGCCTCCAGGATGAGGATGCCCGCGCCCTCGCCGACGACAAAGCCGTCGCGGTCTTTGTCCCAGGGCCGGGAGGCGCGTTCCGGATCGGCGTTGCGGGTGGAAAGCGCCTTCATGTTGGCAAAGCCCGCCACGCTGAGAGGCGTGATCGCGGCCTCAGTACCGCCTGCGATCATCGCATCCGCATCCCCGCGCTCAATGATGCGAAACGCATCGCCGATTGCGTGCGCGCCGGTGGTGCAGGCCGTCGCCGTTGCCTCATTCGGACCTTTGGCGCCATAACGGATCGAAACATGGCCAGCGGCCAGGTTCACAATCGAGGCCGGAATAAAGAAGGGCGAAACTTTGCGTGGACCACCCTGCATCAGGTTGGTGTGCTCGCGCTCGATTACGTCGAAGCCGCCGATGCCCGAGCCGATGTGCACGCCGATGCGCTCGCAGTTCTCGTCGGTCACCTGCAGGGCGGAGTGCTCCATCGCTTCGGCGCTGGCGGCCATCGCGAAGTGAATGAAGCGGCCCATCTTGCGGGCTTCTTTCTTTTCGATAAAGAGATGAGGATCGAAGTCCTTCACCTCGGCGGCGAAACGAACCGAATGGCCCTCCAGGGGATAGGCCTTGATCTCGGCCATGCCGCTGCGACCGGCGATCAGGCTGTCCCAGACTTCGGGCGCGGTCTTGCCAATGCCGCAGACAAGGCCGATGCCGGTGACGACCACCCGGCGAACCGGGATGGTGCGCCACTTTCCCGCTGCGTTTCCCTCTGCCACCGTAGAGCTTTCTGCCACCAGAGTGCGTTCCTGCACGGTTGTGCGCTCTTGCACCGTTACTTCGCCTTTGTGTGCGATTCGATGTAGTCTGTCGCGTCCTTCACGGTTTTGATCTTCTCGGCGTCTTCGTCGGGGATCTGGATGTCGAAGGCTTCTTCAAACTGCATGACCAGCTCCACCACGTCCAGCGAATCGGCGCCCAGATCTTCCTGGAACGACGCGCCGGGGGTGACCTCGGCTTCGTCCACCTGCAGCTGTTCCACGATGATGCTCTTTACCTTCTCGTCCACGGTTGCCATGTATGTGCTCTCTCCTGGGTTGGTGCTCGATGTCGTTGCGGCCTGCTGTTACCGGTATACCTCGGACGGAGCCGATCTCACCGGCAGCATCCGGTGAGACGGGAAGCCGAAGCTGCCGTTCACACCCGTTTTTCGCCCGTAGCACTCTCTGCCTTTGGCAGTTTGCCGCCTATGGCAGTGTACAGACCCGCCGCTTTCCGCACCAGCAGGCCGGGTACGTCGCTGCGCCAAGCGGTGTTACTGGTTAGCCCCTCGGCTACAATGCTGCTGTCCCTCTCCGTTCGCCTCTTCTTTGGATGCGGATCGCTGAGGTCATCCGAACATGCCACTTTGTTTTGCGCGGTGTGGGAGTCATGAACAATCTGCTGCTGCCTGATCTGTTCGCCATGGCGATTTTGCTGGGCGTGCTGCTGCTGGTGCGGCGGCGTTATCCGCAGCACGACATCCGGCTATGGATGGCTGGGCTTCTGCTGATTCTGCTGGAATGTGCGGCTCGAATCCTGTATGGCATTCGTATGCCGGACATGGCGCACCGCGGTCTGCATGCGATCGCGCTGGACGCCTACCTGCTCGCGGGCGTTTTGTTCCTGCGGTCATCGCTGCAGGGATTGCAGCGGCTGCCGCGCGCGACGGTGTATGCGGCGTTGAACACCGCGCCCGGCCTGCTGCTGTTGAGCGGGTATGGGGCAGGCTTAGGGAGCGCGCGGTTTTACACGGGAACCGCGCTGGCCGGAGTTGCTGTGGCGGCGGCAAGCAGCCTGCTGTTGCAGCGACCGCGCTCATACCTGATCGCCTCCGTTGCCATCTGGATGCCGGTCGCGGGCGCGACGCTCGCGCAATCACCGCGCCTGGCCACGTACCTGTTACTGGCGGCGGTGTACCTGGCCATTGCGGGCGCGTTCTTCTGGAGCCTGCCGCGCCGCAGCAGCGGCAAAGTCGCCGTGGTGACCGGCTTTCTAGTGTGGGCGGCCTGCTTTGCCACGCATCCCTGGATTGCAGCGTTGCACCCCCGGTGGGCGGACCTGGCCAGCGAGGTGTGGAACATGCAGAAATTCCTGATCACCGTTGGTTTTCTGCTGGTGCTGTTTGAGCGGCAGGTGGAAAGTAATGAATGGATCGCCCTGCACGACCAACTGACCGGGCTGCCCAATCGCCGGCTGTTTCAGGACCGGTTCGGCAATGCACTCGCGCGTGCTGAGCGCGACCGCACCGCGCTGATCCTTTTCTGCCTGGACCTGAATAACCTGAAAGTGGTGAACGACACGCTGGGCCACGACGCCGGCGACGCGGTCCTGCGGAACGTGGCGGAAAGCCTGCAGCAGGTGGTGCGCCGCTCGGACACGCTGGCACGCATGGGCGGCGACGAGTTTTTCCTGCTCGCCACCGACGTAAAGCACGCCAGCGCTCCCAGCAAGGAACGTCGATGGCTGCGTATGGAAGAGCCAGCGCTGGAGGCTCAGGGGAAACGTGCTCCGCAGGAAGGCAGCCCGGGTCGCAGTGCCGACGGGAACAGCCCGCGGGACGACAAGCACCCGGGACTGCAGGCCAGCCGGATTGAGCAAAACATCCGCACCGCCGTGGACAAGCCGGTGCTGGTGCAGGCCAGCTCCGGCGCGCGCACGATCGAAGTTTCTGTGAGCGTTGGCGTCGCGGTATACCCCACGGACAGCACCGATCTAGCCGAGCTTTGCCGAATCGCGGATCAGCGCATGTACGAGGACAAGCGTCGCCAAAAAGGCACCCACGGCGGCCTTGAACGCGTGTTGTCTCTGCTCACCACAAGCTAAGCCGGAGTGGGGCGTGTTCGCGCCCAGCCGCCTGGATGCTACTTTTTCGGCACAACCTTGATTTCAAAGATCGCGGGCCACTGCGTGCCCGGCACGAAGAGCCGGTCGTGCTGCGCGTCGTACGCAATGCCGTTCAGCACCGATTCGGCGTTGACGCGCTGTGAGTCGGGCAGGATGCCGTGCAGGTCGATCCATCCCAGCACGGCACCATCTTTGGGCGAGATGCGCGCGATGCGGTCGTCGTGCCAGACGTTCGCGTAGATCTCACCTTTAACGAACTCCAGCTCGTTGAGCTCCTCGATCCTTTTCGGGCCGTCGTGGACGACGATGTGGCGTGTCTCCGTGAACGTGGCCGGGTTGCGGAAACGCAGCGTGCTGGTGCCGTCGCTGGTGATGATGCTGGTCTTGTCGTGCGTCATGCCCCAGCCTTCGCCGGTGTAGCTGAACTGCTTGACCGGGCGGAACGAGAAACGGTCGTAGACAAAGCAGACATGCGACTGCCATGTCCACTCATAGAGGTTCGGACCCCAGTCAACGATGCCTTCGCCGAAGTACTGCGGTGCGAGATCGTGTTTCTGGATCGGCTGCCCGGTTGAGGGCGCAATCGCCAGCAGCGCCGACTTGCCCTCAAGCCCGGTGCCTTCGTAGAAGAGGCCGTCGAGGAAGAAGAAGCCTTCGGTATAGCTCTGGGTCGAGTGCGGAAACCGTTGCACCACCTGGTATCCGTAGGTGGGTACCGCGGCGCGTGCCGGAACCGCCGCGCACCCGGTGAACACACAGGCTGTAAGCACACCGGTCGCGGCTGCAAGGAAACTCGATCGCATCGTCACTCCCACAGCTTAGACGCAGAGCGCCCTGCGCTAGCCGAAGAGTGTTGGCGCTTGTTCCGGCGCGGGCATTGCCGGCACGCCCTCGCCGCAACGCGCGTATCGCCGCTGTGCGCGCGGATGCTCTCCCTGCCGTACGTGAACGCAGCCCACGCGCCTGCACCGCAGCACGAACACGTACTGGCGCCCATGCCGCCATCGATCCACGGCACGCGCCGCAGCACAATGCCGATATTTCGATCTCGCCGGTCTTGTCGTGTGCTTCTGCCTCGACTTCTTAGAATAGGAAGCAGTGCAGAACGGAAATCCACAACGGCGTTGGGACGTTGTCGTCCTGGGTGCGGGCGCGGCCGGGCTGATGTGTGCCGCAGAGGCCGGCAAGCGGGGCCGTAGCGTTCTCTTGCTGGACCATAGCGAACGGGCCGGGCGCAAGATCCTCATCTCCGGCGGAGGACGCTGCAACTTCACCAACCTGCAGTCGATACCGGCCAACTTTCTGTCGGACAATCCGCACTTTGCCAAGTCCGCGCTGGCGCGCTACACGCCGCGGGATTTTGTCTCTCTGGTTGAGAAGCACCGGATCCCGTACCACCACAAGACGCTGGGCCAGCTGTTCTGCGACGGCTCGGCGCAGGCGATCCTGACCATGCTTGAGGCGGAGTGCCGCGAGGCGCGCGTCGAAACGCAACTGCGGACTGCGGTCGAGCGCGTGACCCGTGACGGGGATGGCTTCCGCGTACAGACTTCGGCCGGCCTCCGCCTGGCGCGCACAGTCGTGGTGGCGACAGGTGGTTTGTCGATCCCAAAAATGGGTGCGACCGGCATCGGCTACGACATTGCCCGCAGCTTCGGCCTGCGGATCGTGGAGCCGCGGGCCGCGCTGGTACCGCTCACGCTGCCTGATACAGCACTGGAGCACTGGGCCGCAATCTCAGGCGTGTCAGCGGACGTAACCGCCTCGATTGTGCCGATCGCGAAGCGCCGCCACGCCGTGCCGGTCTTTCGCGAGAAGCTGCTGTTCACGCACCGCGGCGTGTCCGGCCCCGCGATCCTGCAGGCCTCGTCGTACCGCGAACCTGGCGACGCGCTTCGCATCGATCTTGCACCCGGCAAGCAGGTATTCACGCCGCTGCTGGCGCCGGGTGCGCGGCGCGACGAACCCACCACTTCAGCGTTGCTGCGCGCGCACGTGTCGCAGCGGCTGAGCGACCGATGGCTGCAGAGCCATGCGCCACCGGATTGGAAGAACCGCTCGCTGGAACAGATGGAGACCAACCTGCATGCGTGGACGCTGCCCATCGCCGGCGACGAAGGGTTCAGCAAGGCGGAGGTCACGCGTGGCGGCGTCTCGACCGCCGAGCTCGACAGCACGACGTTGCAGGCGCGCAGCGTCCCGGGGCTCGCGTTTATCGGGGAGGTCGTCGACGTGACGGGTCACCTGGGCGGACACAATTTCCAATGGGCATGGGCCAGCGCCGTCGCCGCAGCCGCCGCGCTCTAGGCAGCCCCGGCGCGCCGCGCCTCGTACAGCTGCAGCCTGACAAAGGCGGCGCGCAGCAGTGGAACCGGTACACTCTTCGCTCGCCGAATGAACTCCCCCCCAATCTGGTCCGCCTCCCCCGCGGTGCCCGCCTTCAGGGCGCGATACC
>CAXUEG010000152.1:0-7112 GCA_964249935.1 uncultured Terriglobus sp. | reverse complement strand
GCCACCACCGCCGCCCGGCGCGGGTACTGCCGCATCCGGCGGATCAGCTGGGGGCTGGAGGATGAGCAGTCTGAGAAACGGCAACGAGGCAATGATCGCGGGCAGCGAAACGTCCGGCGGCAACACCAGCGACGCGGTTCTGGGGCTGGCTTGTTCCGTGATGCCGGGGCAGACCTTCGCGAGAAGCGGCACCGTCCCGAGCCCGTTGAGCCTTGAGCTGCGGGTCCGTTCCAACCAGACCGTTTTGACTAACCCACTGTACTGCGATCCCGGCCTGAACGATGGCGGAACGGTGACCCTGGAAGGAAAGCGCGGCGCTCCCGCTCATGTGTGCAATACAAGCGCCAACCCACAGGGCAACCTGTGGACGTTTCAGATCTTCGTGCCTTCCTCCACGCTTCGCGAGATTGCCGCGGCACCGGGCAAGAACATTTCCATCAAGATGGGCGGAGACAAACCAGATGAGGTGGTAGCGACATTCCGGCTTCCGTCCGATGCAAGCCAGATCACGCCTCTGGTGGATGCCTGCCTGCAGTCCATGCCCGCGGCCTCGCCGGGTAGAAAAGCACACTAAAACACTTCGAGACAGTTGCGCTCTCGATCGCTCAACGGTACTTCAGGCTTGCCTCAAGGAGATTCCCCCATGCTTCTTCTGCCGCTTACCTCTGCAAAAGCTCGCACTTCCCTTTCACTCGCCGCAGCGCTCCTGCTTTGCGGAACCGGCTTGTCTGCCCAGACCAAGCCTGCGAAGACAACGACTCCCGCGAAGCCCGCCGCAACTGCAGCCAAGCCCGCAGCAACCGCCGCGGCAAAGCCTGCGGCTGGAACGGCAGCGGCACACCCCACCGCCGGCGGAGCTACAACGGCGGGCGCAACCGCGGCCCACACCGGTCCTACAACGGCGGGCGCAACCACGGCCCACACCGGTCCGACCACGTCGAATCCAGGTCACGGTCCGACCACGGCCGGCGGTCCGACGACCGCAAACAGCACTCACGGCCCGACAACAACCGCCGCCGGCCGCTCTTCAGCCGCTGCTACCACGACTGCCGGCGCGCGGCCATCCACGGCCGTGGCTCCTGTTGGGGCCAGAACTGCAGGCAGGCCGGGTGCCGTGGCAGGCGTTGACCACGGCCCGCTGGCGCACCCGGCGCCGCGCAACCAGATCGAACGGAGCAACGCTGCCGGGGTCGCGCGGATGCGGCCGGACGGACGCGCGGCCGACATCCACAATGCGCGCATGGGGATGGACGTCCACCACAACCTGGTCGGTGGGCGCCGCATTGAGGCAGTCCGTCCCGATGGCCGCCGCTTTGTCTCTGAGCGCGGCCGGCCCGGCTACATCGGTCGCCCCTATGCCTTTCACGGGCACGAGTTTGAGCATCGCGCGTACTACTATCACGGCCGTGTGTACAACCGCTATTACGGTGCTTACCGGTACCACGGGTATGACATGCACGTATACACGCCTGGCCGCTATTACCCAGCCGCTTACTACGGCTGGGCGTATAACCCTTGGGGCGCTCCCGTGCGTTATGGCTGGGCTTACCGGAACGATCCCTGGTACGGCTATTACGGGGCGTATTACACGCCCTATCCCGTCTATAGCAGCCCTTCATTGTGGTTGACCGATTACATGCTCTCCCAAACGCTTGCCGCAGCCTACCAGGCGCGCCAGGAAGCCGGAGCGGAGGCGCAAGCGCAGGCCGCGTACGCCGGCCCTCCGCTTTCGCCGGAAACAAAGCAGTTCATCGCGAACGAGGTACAGAACGACATTGCGCTGGAGAATGCGCAGGCAGCTACGAACCAGCAGCAGGGCGTTCCAGACTCGAGACCCAGCAGTGTCGCGCGGCTGATGGAAGACGGCAAGGCGCATGCCTTTGTCGCAGGCCGTGAGGTCGACGTCACCGACGCGTCCGGCCAGGAGTGCGCGATCACCGATGGGGATGTGGTTCAGCTGAATACGCCTCCGGGCCCACAGGACACGACCGCTGCCGTAGTCGTGTTGGCGAGCAAGGGCGGCAAGGAATGCCAGCGCGGGGCACAGGTTGCCATCGGCATCGATGAACTGCAGGAGATGGACAATCACCTGCGGGAACAGGTCGATGCCGGCCTGCAGGAACTGGCAGCCCAGCAGGGCAAGAACGGTCTTCCCGCCGCACCGGCGTCCGCAATGGCGCCGCCCTCCGATTCACTGGTCTCCCAAGGAGCTCCACCTGCCGATCCGGCCGGCGCGCAGGAACTCGCGCAGCAGGATAGCCAGGCGCAGCAGGCCGAAAAAGAGGTTCTCAGCGCTTCAGGGAGCCCGGGTGCCAGCCCGGCGCAACCGGCAGGCAATGAAGACCTGTTCAAGCCGCAGTAGATCTTCGTTCACCGGCCGGAGTTAGCTCTGGCCCGTCGCACAAGGGACACAACTATGCGTCGAGCATGCTTGTGTCCCTTCGTTAGCGGACCCTTCTTTCACCCATGCTTCGCAGCCACATCTGCACAGCACCGGGGCGGCGGCGGACGTGTCGCGCAGTGGGCGAGGAACTCGTCTACATTGTCAGCATGCCCAATTGCGTTAGCGGCCGATCCCTCATCGACCTTTCGCGGCTTGCACCTGTCCGTGCGCTCTTCGCCGTTGCGCTCAGTGGCGTGCTGTCCATCACCGCTGCCGGCCAACGTGGCAGATCTGCAAGTCCGGCGGACAAGGTGGACTACGCCGTCGCAGGCAAGCCGTTGGCCGTCGCGCCTGCGGATGCGCAGTTGCTGGCGGCGCTGCGCGAGGTTTCGCCCGACCGCATCCGGCAGAACATCGAACATCTTGTCGCCTTCAACAATCGTTCGACCGTCTCCTCGACGGAGACTGACCTGAAGCCGGGCACGGGCGTGCTTGCCGCGGCCGATTGGATTCGCGGCCAGTTCGAGGAGTACAGCAAGGCCTGCGGCGGCTGCCTTGAGGTGAAAGTCGACGAGTTCGTGGAGCAACCGGGACCGGGCTTCGGCGGTGGCAAGCCGCGCATCGTGAAGCCCACGCCGTTGCGCAACGTGTATGCGATCCTGCGCGGCACCGACCCCACCGCGAGCAAGCGCATGTACCTGGTCACCGGCCACTATGACACCCGCGTGAACGATGTGATGAACACGCACGATTTCGCGCCGGGCGCGAACGACGATTCCAGCGGCACCGCGGTGAGCATGGAGTCTGCGCGCGTGCTGAGCCAGCACAGGTTCCCGGCGACGCTGGTGTTTGTCTGCGTGGCCGGTGAGGAGCAGGGTTTGAACGGCTCCGCGCACTTGGCGAAGCTGGCCAAGAGCGAGGGCTGGCAGCTGGAGGGCGTGCTCAACAACGATATCGTCGGCGGCGACACCACGCCGGGCGACACGCTGCAATCGAAGACGCGCGTGCGCGTCTTCTCGCAGGGCATTCTCCCGACCGCGCCCATCGAACAGATCCGCGCCGCGTTCGCGGTTGGCGGCGAAAGCGAAACACCCTCACGGCAGCTGGCGCGCGAGGTGCTCGAGGTGGACCGCACGTACCTGGATCCGCCACAGACGTTTTACGATCGCCTGTCGCCACAGGGACCTCTGCCACCGCCACGACCGACAATGTTGCGAGCGGTCATGGAGCTGCGGCTCGACCGCTTTCTCCGCGGCGGCGATCACAAGAGCTTCAGCGATCAGGGTTTTCCAGCAATCCGCTTTACGGAGTGGCGCGAGAACTTCAATCATCAGCACCAGAACGTGCGCGAAGAGGGCGGAGTGCAGTACGGCGACCTGCTGCAGTTCGACGACTTCAATTACATCGCACAGGTCGCGCGCCTGAACATGGCGGTGCTGGGCACGCTCGCGATGTCGCCAGGCATGCCGCAGAACGTGAAAGTCATCACTTCCAATCTGGACAACGACACGATCCTGACGTGGGAGCCTCCGGTGAGTGCGGCAACTGGCCCTGTCCACTACCAGATCGTCTGGCGTGAGACCGCCGGCAACGACTGGCTGTACGCAGCCGACGCGACGCAGTACCCGGGCGGCAAGGGGGACACTTCCGCGCGGCTGCCTGTGTCGAAGGATAATGTCTTCTTCGGTGTGCGTGCCTGCAGCGCGAACAGTGCATGCAGCCAGGCGGTTGCGCCCGTCCCGGCTCGTTAGCTCCGGTAGCGCAGGGGGTAAACACGGACGGCGCAAAACGTCATTCGCCGGCGCGGGAAACGGCGCAGCCGAAAGCATCATCTCTACCCTCGGAACAGGAGAACCGCGTGACTTCATCGGATGTGTTGGTAGAGCGGCTCATTGCATGGGGCGTCGATACGATTTTCGGCCTGCCGGGCGACGGCATCAACGGCGTAATGGAGGCGCTGCGCAAGTCGCAGGACAAGATCCGCTTCATTCATGTGCGGCATGAGGAATCCGCGGCCTTCATGGCGTGCGCTTACGCCAAGTTCACCGGCAGGCTCGGCGTGTGCCTGTCGACCAGCGGACCGGGCGGCATCCACCTGTTGAACGGTCTGTATGACGCCAAGCTGGACCAGCAGCCGGTGCTGGCCATTACCGGCATGCAGTTCACTGACATCACGGGCTCATTCGGCCAGCAGGATGTGCAGCTGGACAAGCTGTTCGTCGATGCCTGCGTGTACAACGAGCGCATCATGAGCGCGACGCACATGGAGCCGACGGCGGACCTGGCGATTCGCACGGCCCTGATGATGCGCGGTGTGGCGCACATCACGATCCCTATCGACATTCAGCTAAAGGACGTCGAGAACAAGGAGCGCTCCGATCGCAACATCGCGCACCACACCAACAGTGCCATCGCGGTCACCGGCAACGTACCCGTTCAAGGCAATCTGCTTCAGGCCGCTCAGGTGCTGAACAACGGCAAGAAAATCGCCATTATGGCTGGAGCGGGTGCGCTGCACGCGGGCGACGAACTGGTGCAGGTTGCGGAGTTGCTGGGCGCACCCATCATCAAGCCGCTGCTGGGCAAGGCCTGCGTGCCGGACGATTCGCCCTACACCACAGGAGGCATCGGCTTGCTGGGAACGGCACCGTCGCAGGACGTGATCGAAAACTGCGACACGCTGCTGATGGTCGGTACCAGCTACCCGTACATGGAGTACCTGCCGAAGCCAGGCAGCGCGAAATGCGTGCAGATCGATTCCAACGCGCAACGCATCTCGCTGCGCTACCCGGCCGAGGTCGGTCTGGTGGGCGATTCGAAGAAGACTCTTCGCGAGCTGCTGCCGCTGCTGAAGCGCAACAGCTACCGCCGCTTCCTGGAGCGCGCGCAGCGCGATATGGATGACTGGAACCACGACGTCGAGAAAGAAGGCACGAACTCAGCCAGCCCGATGAAGCCACAGGTCGTCGGGCACGAGTTGAGCAAGCGAACCAAAGAGAACGCAATTATCGTCTCCGATTCCGGCACCAACACCACCGTGTGGGCCCGCTACATGAAAGCCAAGAAGGGCCAGATGCACTCGTGCAGCGGCAACCTGGCGACCATGGCGGGCGGCATGCCGTACGCCATCGCGGCGCAGGTGGCGTTCCCCGACCGGCAGGTGATCGCGGTCGTTGGCGACGGCGGCTTCACCATGCTCATGGGCGAGTTCATCACCGCAGTGGCATACAAGCTGCCGATCAAGTTCGTCATCATCAAGAACAACTCGCTCGGCCAGATCAAGTGGGAGCAGATGGTCTTTGAGGGCAACCCCGAGTACCAGTGCGACCTTTTCCCGGTGGACTTCGTCGCGTTCGCGCAAGCGATGGGTGCCCACGGCGTGAGGATCGACGCGCAGAAGACCGCGGGTGCAAAGTTCGACGAAGCCCTGGCACTCGACGGGCCGGTGATCATCGAGTGCGTCGTCGATCCGCTCACCGCAATGCTGCCGCCGAAGATCACGACCAAGCAGGCCGTGAAGTTCTCTGAGGCGTTGCTCAAGGGTGAGCCGAACCGCGTGAAGATCGCGCTGACTGCGGCACACGATACCGTGCGGCAGATCATCTAGCGGCGGCGACCGATGCAGATTCGCGGCGGCACCGCCACGTCGTATACCATCCCGACGGACGCACCCGAGGCGGACGGCACCTTTGCCTGGAACTCCACGACACTGATTGTCGTAAAGCTAGAGGCCGAGGGTGCCACCGGCCTTGGCTACACCTATAGTCACCGAGTTGCCGCTCCGCTGTGTCGCGACCTTATCGGCAAGATCGTCGCCGGCTCCAACGTTTGGCAGAGCGCGGACCTGTTCCATCGCCTGCGGGTGTCGCAGCGCAATTACGGACGCGACGGCATCGGCGCGACCGCGCTTTCCGCCGTCGATGTTGCCCTCTGGGACCTGAAGGCCAAGCTGCTGGGTAGGCCGCTGGTTGCGCTGCTCGGGCAGGCGCATGACACCGCGCCGGTCTACGGCTCGGGCGGGTTTACCGCGTACGACGATGCGCAGCTGACAGCGCAGTTTGCAGGCTGGGTCGAGCAGGGCATTCCGCGCGTCAAGATGAAGATCGGCACGGACCCGAGCGACGATCTGCGCCGTGTGGGCGTGGCGCGCAAGGCGATCGGCGATCGAGCTGAACTCTTCGTCGATGCGAATGGTGCGTACGCACGAAAGCAGGCGCTTGATTTCGCGCACCGCTTCCGCCACGAGTACGGCGTCACTTGGTTTGAGGAGCCGGTGAGCTCCGACGATCTGCGCGGCATGAAGCTCCTGCGCGACAACGGCCCGGACGGCCTGGAGATCGCCGCCGGAGAGTATGGCTGGACGGATATGTACCTGCGCAACATGCTCGACGCGGAAGCGGTCGACGTGCTGCAGGCCGACGCAACCCGCTGCGGCGGTGTGACCGGCTTTATGGCCGCCAGCGCCATGGCGGAAGCGCATCCGCTGCCGCTTTCGGCACACTGTGCGCCCAGCCTGCACCTGCACCTGGCATGCGCGTCGCGACCGCTGCGGCATGTCGAGTATTTCCACGATCATGCACGCATTGAGCGCATGCTCTTCGACGGATTTCGCGTGCCGGTGAACGGGGCGATGCAGCCGGATCACTCGCGTCCCGGCCTGGGACTCGAGTTCAAGCGTCAGGACGCGGAGCAGTTTCGCGACGACATCTAAAGCCACCACGACCTTTGC
>CAXUEG010000151.1:0-7131 GCA_964249935.1 uncultured Terriglobus sp. | reverse complement strand
GATTTCGGTTGATTCCACTCACGGTCTCGGCTGCCGTCCGTGCGGGACGCCTTTCGGATGTCCACCGCGACCCGTTTGACCGGCTGCTGGTCGCGGTCGCATTGGAGGTTGACGCAGCATTCCTTAGCAGCGACGCGCACTTGGATATTTTTGGTGTCCGGCGCATCTGGTAGCGATCAAGCCGGTACGGAACGTGTGCCTAGTCGCGCTCGGTCTGGTGCAGGAGCTTGGTCAGGGTGACCTTGTGTTTCTTCGCCCGGTGCTCGGCTTTCGCTTTCTCATCGGGCAGCACGGTTGCAGCGGGAGGCGTGCCAACGCGGTCGCGCGCGTTGCGCATGACGGCTTTGGTGACCGAGAAGATCTTGGGTCGGCGCTTCACGAGATGCTCCGAAACCAGCATTGCACGGTACGAGCACAGCGGGCGATAAGATTGTGCAAGTGGAGGGCTCTACGCCCATGGAAGAGCGGGAATTCTTCGACGAGAAGACAGAGCAGCGCAAGCACCAGTTGACCTGCACCAAGTGCGGCGTTGCCGGGGAGTACGCTCTGAACTGGCTGGTGCGACGCAAAAAGCGGCAGCTGCCGCCACGAGCCGACGACCGCGACCGCGCCCGCTTCGCAAAAGCGCAGAGTTACATGGTGCTGCGCGACGACACGGCGAACTGCACCAACATGCGCTGCCGCAAGCGTTTTGAGATCGCGGGCATCAAGACGATGGCTTTCCTGGATTGACTCTGCGCCTTGCGTTCGCGCTGGGCAGCGCACGTCGTGCGAACACCGTGCGCCGGGCGGTTTGGCTGTTGTACTCTGACATGGAAAGGATCCACGCCGATGGCTAACCTGCGCCTGCCTCTGGATGAACGTACTTTGACCCCGGCTGAGGTGGAAGCACTGGATGCGCGCCGTCGCCGCGGGCAGCTTGGCCTGACGATCGGCTTCCAGGCGGCGATCATCACCACGCTGCTGACCCTGTGGGTCGGCCAGGACCTGACGTATTCGCCTGGCTGGCAGCGGCCCATCTTTTATTGGGCCTGCGTCACAGGGCTGCTTTCCATCAGTGGATTCCTGTACGGCATTGCGACCCGGCGGGGCATGCACGAGTTCACCAGCTACTAGGCGGCCAGAACCGCATAGAGTCGTAGGCCCGTGCTCCGGCGCGGGCTTCTTTCTTTCTGCAAAGCCGTGAGGGAGCAGCAGCCATGCTTCCAATCGGGCTTTGCCCTACTCCAATGAGAAGCGCTTGGCCACCCTCGTCTCCATTCCGGAACCTTTGCCGTTGCCGCCCATCGCGGCACCGGAACCGCGACTGCGGGACCGCTTCGGAAGAGCGATCACCGATTTGCGCGTTTCCGTGACGGACCGTTGCAACTACCGGTGCGTCTACTGTCGCACCGGAAATGACGGCGCACAGTTCGCGGAGCTTGGCATCGGCGACTACGCAGCGATGATTCGGCTGATGGTCGGTCTGGGCGTGGAAAAGGTTCGCCTGACCGGCGGCGAGCCTCTGCTGCGACGTGGGCTGCTTGACCTGATCCGCGAGGTCCGAGAGATACCGCTCGCGTTTCCGCCAGAGCCGCAGGCCGGGGTCGAGATCGCGCTGACCACCAACGGGCACCTGCTGGCTGGCATGGCACGCGGTCTGAAAGAGGCTGGGCTCGACCGGATCACCGTGAGCATGGATGCGGTCACGCCCGAGGCGTTCGAGCGCATCACACGCGTCCCCAACTCGTTCAGCCGCGTGCTGGCCGGCATTCACGCCGCGCAGGATGCCGGCCTCGATCCGGTCAAGGTGAACTGTGTTCTCATGCGGGGCTGGAACGACGATCAGATCGAGGCGTTCGGTGAATTTGCCCGCCGTGAGCGCGTCGTGCTGCGGTTCATCGAGTTCATGCCGCTGGATGAAGACCGCATCTGGGCGCCGGACACGGTCGTACGTGAGGCCGAGGTGGTCGAGCGCCTGTCGCACGTGGCGCCACTGGTTGCGCTTGCGCCAAACCACGCGAGCGAAACGGCACGGCGGTATCGTTTCGCCGACGGATCGGGTGAGATCGGGGTAATCGCTCCGGTGTCACGGCCGTTCTGCGGACACTGCTCCCGCATCCGACTCACCAGTGACGGCAAGATTCGGACGTGCCTGTTCTCACAGGCGGAGCATGACCTGTACGGCCGCATGCGCCGCGGCGCGACCACCGGGCAATTGAATGCTTTTATTCGCTCCGTCGTACATGGCAAGGAAGAGCGCCACCACATTGGCGAGGCTGGTTTTCTGAAGCCGGCACGCAGTATGGTGCACATTGGCGGCTGATCTTTGCAGGGAGGCTTCCAGGCGTACCCCAAAAGTGGTATACCGATGCTTTCCTGCTTGCGCTAACTTCGCCAGGAAGCCGCACCACCCGCACACACCCATTCAGCCATCCCCAGAGTAAGCTCGGCAGGGTCCATGTTTTTTCGCAAATCACAACGTGAGCAGCAGTTAGCCTTTGAGCGAGCACTGCAGCAGGACTACTCGCGCCTGTTTGTGGAGCTTGGGCGCGCGCTCACGTCCAATCTGGAACTCGAGCTTGTGTTGAACAGCGTGATGAACAAGATGGCCGAGTTCATCGGGCCAGAGCGCTGGTCGCTCATGCTGATCGACAAGCAGCGGCAGGAGCTGTTCTATGCCATCTCCGTCGGTGAGAATGCCGCATCGCTGGCCGGCTTGCGTGTGCCGCTGGGCGAGGGCGTTGCCGGTTGGGTCGCCGTAACCGGCAGTCCCATGGTCGTGCCAGACACCAGCATCGAGCCCCGCTGGATCGAATGGAGCCAGCACACCGGTTTGAGCGTGCACTCCATGGCCTGCGTGCCGGTCGTCTCAGCGCAGGGCGTGATCGGCGTGGTCCAACTCCTGAACCCGAAGATCGATCTGCTTTCCGATCATTCCATTCAGTTCCTTCGCGTGCTGTGCGATTTTTCCGCGATCGCTGTTCGTAATGCGGAAGACATGAAGCGCATCTACGAGCTTTCGATTTCTGATGACTGCACGGGGCTTTTCAACGCGCGGCACCTCTATACGCTCATGGGCGAGCTGTTCGCGACCAAGCAGTGCCCACCGTTCAGCCTGGTCTTCATGGATCTGGATCACTTCAAGCAGATCAACGACACCTACGGTCACCTGGTGGGCAGCCGCCTCTTGCGTGAGGTTGGAGGCTTGATTCACCGCGTTGCGGGACACAGGAATCCGGCCTTTCGGTATGGTGGCGACGAGTTCGTGTTGCTGCTGCCGGGGTACGACAAGGCAAAGGCGATTGAGATGGTCAAGCGGATGTATTATGCGCTGCGCGATGAGCCGTTTCTGCACGCCGAAAGTTTGGATTTGCATCTGCGCGGCTCCTTTGGCCTGGCCAGCTTTCCGGACGATGGCCGCGACATGGAGGCGATGATCAAGGCTTCCGATTCCATGATGTACCGGGCAAAGGAGCAGTCACGCGATAACATCGCGGTTGCGGGAATGGGACTGCTGTTCCCGCGGACCAGGGAGATTGTGGCGAGGCGCCAACCGGAGCAGGAGCTGCGGGAAGGCTCCGCTGACGACGCGCAGGATCTCCCTGAAGAGGATCAGGAGATGTCGGAAGCTGCCTCCAATTTGCAGCATTTCTGATGCCGCGAAGCGCCTCACGCGGGTACATGGCGCGAGTCCTCAGTCGGACGGCGACGGTCGGGCCCTCCGGCGCTCCAGTTCGGGAGCGCGCGGCGCCTCCGGCAGGATGGCATCCCGGTTCTCGCCCGCTGTCGGATGGACGCCAAAGTCCCATACACCCAGGTTGACGTTGCGGGCATCCAGCACTTCCATCAGCGCGTACTCGCCAAAGGTCAGCGGCTCTGCGGGGGTGATCTTGAGCCAGTGACCGCCGGGCAGCTGCGTGGTTGCCGTCTGAACCACGTCCGCCTGGCGCTTCGCCGAACCGAGCATGTTGATGCTGAAGCTGGTCACCACACGCTCGCCCCGGCGCACGTCGATGCGGACAATGACGTACTGGCTCTCGGCCGATACCTTGGGCTGCGGGATGCCGCGATTGCCGTGCGTGTCCACCACGAGCGCGCCGGCGGGGGCTTCGTCGCTCTTGTCGGGTGTGTCCTCCAGCCGAACAAACAGTACCGGGTCCGGCACGTGCAGTTGCACGGCGGCGCGCTCGCCAGGAATCTCGACCAGCTGGTGCGCGTTGGACAATGGGTTCACAGCGGCCCGCAGGACATTGTGCGCAGTCTGACGGTTCAGCTCGCCGCTTGTCTGCTGCAGGACTGCCAGTTGCGGCTGCCCGTGAAAGGTGTCGAGCGCCAGAACGCTGTCGTCGTCCGGCAGGTGCAGGTCCGGTGCGACCAGCGGCGTTTGGGCTGCGCGTTCCGCCTCTTCGCGGGCCAGCTCGGGGTCGATCTGGATCGCCGGCTCCTTGCCGCCAGTGCTCTGTTGCTGTTCCCACCGGTGGGTCGCGTCCAGGTCCACCAGGTTCAGCGGGATCTCTTCCTGTTCGCCGGCGCGCTCGGCGGAGCGATATCCCACGTTCCTGCCGACAACCCGGTAGTTCAGCACGACCTGGTAAGAACCGTCTTTCAGATAGAGCCGGGTGCGCTTCAGACCACTGCCAATCTCGCGTTCCGCGGGCAGTTGCGTGCGAGTCTGTGTGTAAAGCAAACGGGGCAGCATCGCCGAGGTGGCGACGATCAGCAGAAGCAGAGAAGCAGGGCGGCGTTGGACGGCTGCGTGCACAGTACGTTGGACGCCGCCGCGCCACGATGCGTAGCGTATCGCCTCGCAATGTGCGGTCCGCATCCCACGCTTTATGAGCGAGACGACGTTTGAAAAGACCTTTCAGCTCGGCGGTGATGTCACCATTAACCGCCTTGGCTTCGGAGCCATGCGCATTACAGGCGAAGGAATCTGGGGGCCGCCCAAGGATCCGGAATCAGCCAAAGCCGTGCTGCGCCGCCTGCCGGAACTCCACGTCAACTTCATCGATACGGCGGACAGCTACGGCCCGTACGTGAGCGAGCAGCTGCTGGGCGACACTCTTGCTCCGTACCCCGCCGGCATGGTGATTGCGACCAAAGGCGGGCTGGTGCGCACCGGTCCGAACAAATGGCTGCCGGTAGGCCGGCCGGAGTACCTGGAGCAGGAGGTGCACATGAGCCTGCGCCGTCTCAAGCTGGACACGATCGACCTGTGGCAGTTGCACCGTATCGACCCAAAGGTGCCGGTCGAGGAGTCGCTTGCGCCGATCGCGAAGCTGCAACGGCAAGGCAAGATCCGGCACGTGGGCCTGTCGGAGGTGACGCCGGAGGAGATTGAGCAGGCAAACAAGGTTGTGAAGATCGTTTCAGTGCAGAACGAGTACAACCTGAGCAACCGCAAGAGCGAGAAAACACTGGAGTACTGCCAGAAGAACAAGGTAGGTTTCATCCCGTGGTTCCCGGTCGCGGCAGGCAAGCTGGCGAAGCCCGGCGGCGCGCTGGACACCTTTGCGAAACAGCACGGCGCCACGGTCTCGCAACTTTCTTTGGCATGGCTACTGCACCGCAGCCCGGTGATCCTGCCGATTCCCGGGACTTCATCCGTGGAGCACCTGGAGGAGAACATGAAGGCGCAGGACCTGCAGCTGAGCGCCACGGATTGGCAGGAGGTTGAGGCTGCAGCGGCCCAGGCGGCGAAGTAGCACGCCGCGAGCGGCCGCGCGCCCAACAGCGCGGTCACCTGTCTCCTTCCTGCGCTGAAAGATTTCTCCGCTTCTTTGCACCGCCGCGCACGGATGCGCGCCACCAGCCGCCGCACGGGTAGCTTCTCTCGTCCGTGTCCGCATCCATCACCACGTGAAACGGTCCCATCAGCAAAACTCACCCGAGCCCGCCCTCACCGCTAGCGCTTCTTCCTCGGCCACAGAGGACGCGGGCCATTGCGACCCCACCCTGGTAGAAAGTCCCGTGCCATGGCCGCAACTCCGACGCCAGGCAAAACGCCGCTTCGGCGTGGAGCATTTCCGCTCCGCGCAGAAGGATGTGATCGAGTCGGTCTTCGCCGGTTGCGACACGCTGGCCATTATGCCGACCGGCTCCGGCAAGAGCCTTACCTATCAGCTCCCCGCGCTCTTTTTCGATAAGCCGGTGCTGGTCGTCTCGCCATTGATCGCGCTGATGCAGGACCAGCAGCGCCACGCCCAAGAGGCGGCCATCGGGGTTGAAAAAATCGACTCGACGCTGTCAGTTGGAGAGCGGCGCGAAGCGGACGAAAGCATTCACAAGGGCCGCCGCGGCCTGATCTACGTAACGCCCGAACGCCTGGAAAACCGCGAGTTTCTCGACGAGTTGAACGAGCATGGTGTTTCGCTCATGGTGGTGGATGAAGCCCACACCATCTCGCAATGGGGACATGACTTTCGGCCAGCCTACCTGGGCCTGGGTTTTGCGAGGAAGAAGCTGGGAAGCCCGCCGGTGCTTGCGCTCACGGCGACCGCAACGCCCGACGTTGCGCAGGAAATTCTTGAGGTGCTGCACGCACCCGGCGCGCGCGTGATCAATGCCGGATCCGAGCGCACCAACCTCTTTTTGACGGTGCACCCGACCGTCAATAACGACGCGAAGCTCGACCGCATTCAGCAGATGCTGGCAGACGAGAAGGGCACGGGCATTCTTTATACCGCCTCAGTGCGCAGCACGGAAGAGTTATACGAGCGCCTGTGCGCCGCCGGAGTGGCAGTCGGTAAGTATCACGGCCGCATGCCCAAGCGCGCCCGCGAAGACGCGCAGCGCGCATTCATGGATGATGAGTACCGTTTGATGGTAGCCACCAAGGCGTTTGGCCTCGGCATCGACAAGCCCGATATCCGCTTTGTATACCACTACGAGTTCCCGGATTCGCTCGAGAGCTATTTCCAGGAAGCGGGCCGCGCGGGGCGTGACGGAGAACCGGCGCGCGCCGTGCTGCTGTACCGGCTTGAGGACAAGCGCATTCAGAACTTCTTTTCGCGCGGACGCTACCCAAAAGCGGCAGAGATGGATCAACTGCTCACTGCTGTGAGCGACACGGAGCCAAAATCCGCCCGGCAGCTTGCGACGGAGACCGGCGTGGGCCAGCGGCATGCGCAAGTGACATTGCAGATGCTG
>CAXUEG010000150.1:0-7137 GCA_964249935.1 uncultured Terriglobus sp. | reverse complement strand
GGCGTCTTCCTGCTGGGCGGTGAAGTGGAATTCGGTCGTGCTGCCGTCGACTTCGATGATGCGGAGAGCGCGGATCCGGCCGGTGCCGGGGTCGACGGTGACGGCAATGCTCTGGATGCGCTCGGGTTCGTTGCCGGGGGTGAGGCGGTAGTGCGGGGTGCCGGTAAGGGTAGTGCCTTCTGCGCCGGCGGGTGTGGCGGCGAGGTGGTCGAGCTCTTTTTCGAGCTCGGTGTGGCCGAGCAGGAAACGGAGCGGTGAGCGGAGGTCGTCCAGCTGCTTTGCCGGGATGCGCTCCGCTTCGGTGTCGCCGGGCGTGTAGCTGGTGGCGAACCTGCCGTCGAGGACGAAGAGCTTGCCGCTGTTGTAGGTCCAGCGCATGCGTCCGGGCTTTTTGAGCAGGAGCGTGCCGTGTTCTTCGCGGGTCTGGCCCATGCCGGTGTAGCGCTCGCTGTAGGTGGCGCGCAGGCTGGTGAGGTGGTTGTAGTGAGCGTCGACGCGTTTGGCGAGGATGAGGGGATCCTGCGCGTGAAGTGGCGCGGAGAGCGCGAGAAAGGACAGCGCCGTGGCGGCACGGAAAAGCAGGTCCTTTGCTGCGCTCAGGATGACCCTCCTACAAGGCGGAATCGGGAACGATCTGATCCAGCACTACTGCAGCGGGACGGAGCAGGAGGTGCCGCCCTTGGGGTCGACCTTGATCTGCTGGGAGTCGTCGGAGCAGAAGCCGCGGTCGCCGGTCTTGCCGACGGCCTCGGGCACGGCGGTGATCTCGTAACCGGTGTACTGGTCCTGGTTGTTGATGGTGACCTTGGTGCAGTTCACGATCGCAAACTGGTAGCCGGCCTTGTGGCCGCTGGCGAGGTCGGCGGCGATGAGGCCCGCGGCGGCCGGGGTGGGCGTTGCGCCCTTTTCGCCACCCATGGCGCCAACGGAGCAGGCATAGCCGTTTTGGGGATAGGTCTGCTGATACTGGAGCTCTGCGGCGACCAGGGCACGGATGGAGCCGACGGCGGAGGTCTCGTTGCCGGTGCGCTTGTACTTGGTGATGTTGGGCAGGGCGATCGTCACAATGATGATGATGATCGACATGACGATGAGGAGTTCGATGAGCGTGAAGCCCTGTTCGGAGCGGCGGTCAGCGAGGTTGCGGTGCATGGTTCTCATCCTTGATATCTGGCTATGGGTGTGACGTGCCAGCGTGCGGTTTGACATAGGAAGGGTAGCAGTTTTCCGGGACACGAGGGCGGGGACGGGCCCATCCTCCTCTCGGGCTTTATTGCCGCTCCGAGCAGAAAGCAGGTCCTTCGCTTTGCTCAGGATGACAATGCTGAAAGGTGCTCAGGATGACAATGCTGAAAGGTCCGCAGGATGACGATGCTGAAGTGCGCAGGATGGCGATGCTTTTCGAGACGCGCGCGAGACTTAGCAACTGAGTTGTTCGCGGGTGATCTTGAGGGTGCCGAGGTTGCCGAGGAGGGTGAGCGAGATTTGTTCGGGGAGGAAGAGTTCTCGGGCGACGCGCTGGAGGTCGGCGGCGGTGACGCGGTTGACCTCGGCGGTGATTTCTTCGGTGGTGATGAAGCGACGGTAGTACATCTGCTGACGAGCGAGGTTGGACATGCGCGAGCTGGAGCTTTCGAGGCCGAGGATGATGTTGCCCTTGGATTGGTCCTTGGCGCGGGTGAGCTCCTCTTCGGAGACGGGCTCGTCCTTGAGCAGGCGCAGCTCCTTCAGAATGAGCTCGATCATCTCCGGTGTTTTTTCGATGGAGGTACCGGCGTAGATGTTGAGCGCGCCGGTGTCGCGGAAGGGCGAAAGCTCGGAGTAGATGGAGTAGGCGAGACCGGCTTCTTCACGAACGGTCTGGAAGAGGCGCGAGCTCATGCCGCCGCCGAGGATGTTGTTGAGCAGGTAGAGGACGAAGCGCTCAGGTGAGTCGACGGCTGGCGCTGGGACGCCGAGGCAGAGCTGGACCTGTTCGAGGGACTTCTTGTTGCGCAGCGTGATGTGCGGTGTGGCGGTGGGCGCAGGCGAGGCGTTGTGGTTGAAGTCGCCGGCCTTCAGACCGCCGAAGTGCTGCTCGATGAGGGCAAGCATGCTGTCATGTTCGAGATTGCCGGCGGCGGAGAAGACCATGTTTGCCGGGGTGAAGCGCGCGGTGTGGAAGGCGCGAACGGCGGTGCTGTCGAAGGATGAGACGGTCTTTGCGGTGCCGAGGATGGAGCGTGCGAGCGGGTCGCCTTTCCAGAAATTGGCGACGTGCAGCTCGTGGACGAGGTAGTCGGGGTTGTCCTCGTCCATCTTGATTTCTTCAAGGATGACGGACTGCTCGCGCTCAACGTCCTCGGGTGTGAAGGTGGGGTGCAGGACCAGGTCGGCGAGAATGTCCATCGCACGCGGGACGTTTTCATCGAGCACCTTGATGTTGAAGCAGACGGTCTCCTTGCCGGTAAAGGCGTCAAGGTTGCCGCCGATGGCGTCGGTCTCGCGCGCGAGCTGCTTGGCATCGCGGCTGGTGGTGCCTTTGAACACCATGTGCTCGACGAAGTGCGAGATGCCGTTTTGCGGGGCGGCTTCGTCACGGGAGCCAGTGCCGATCCACACGCCCATGCTGACGGAGCGCATGTGCGCCATGGACTCGGTGAGGACGAGCATGCCGTTGGGCAGGGTGGTCTTGCGGATGTTGCGTTCGGGGGGTGCGGGAGCCGCCAAGGTGGACGGCTCCGCGATGGTGAGAGTTTCTGCCATCCTTCTAGTTTAGCGATTCCGGGAGCGGCTCGGCGGCAACACGGCCGAGCAGGCGTGCTTCGACGGCGGGCCATTCGCGGTCGAGAATGCTGTACCAGTGAGTGTCGCGGGAGGAGCCGTCTGGCATGATGAGGTGGTTGCGGAAAACGCCTTCGAAGGTGGCGCCAATCTTTTCCATGGCGCGTTGTGAGCGCAGGTTGTTGTGGTGCGTTTTGAGCGCGACGCGGCGCAGTTGCAGGGTTTGGAAGCAGTGGCGGAGCTGCAGCAGCTTGACGCGGGCGTTCATCCCGGTGCCGCGCAGGTCGGGGGCGATCCAGGTCCAGCCGATTTCGCCGGTGCGGTGGTGCTGGTTCCAGTCGGCGAGACGGGTGGAGCCGACGATCCGTGCGGTGCCGTCTGGCCGGAGTAGTGTGGTTGCCCATACCTGCGCGGAGCCGCTCTCTGCTTGTGCGATTGCGCGGTCGATGAAGCCGGCGAGCAGATCGGGCGTTGCGCCGCTCTCGGACATCCATTGCCAGGTGGAGGGGTCGTGGGTTTTGTTGAGTGCGGCGAGATGCGCGCGACCTAACGGTATGAGGCGAATGCCGTGGCCCTCGAGAACGGGCGTGCTGTTCAATGAGGGCGTCCCTGGCGGCCGAGCTGGAGCAGGGCTTCGGCGAGCCGGTCGTAGTCGTGGCGCAGCACCTTGCCCTCGTGGACGAAGGTGCCGGGGACGGGCGTTACGCCGAGTGCGCGCACGGCTTCGAGATCGGGCCTGATGGGGGTCTGGCCCTCGCGGGCGTAGCGATCGACGAGCTCGGGGGATAGCGGAGCTTCGTTGATCAGGGCGTAGTCGAAGATGCGTCCGCCGGCGTGATCGAGGATGCGGCTCAGGTGCTGCGCGGCGGTCAGGCCGAGCGATTCGTTGGCCTGAGTCATAAGGTTGCAGATATAGACGCGCGTGGCGCGCGAGGCGGCCAGCGCCTCGGGGATGCCGTGTACCAGCAGGTTGGTGATGAGTGACGTGTAGAGCGAACCGGGGCCGAGAGTGATTAGGTCGGCCTCGGCGATGGCGCGCAGCGTCTGCTCCATGGGTGGAGCGTCGGCGGGGTGCATGTGCAGCTCGCGGATGGTCTTTTGCGAGGCGGTAATGTTGGTCTCACCTTCGACGACGGAGCCGTCGCTCATGGTGGCGGACAGGTGGACGTCGGTGTTGGTGGCCGGAAAGATCTGGCCGCGCGCGGCGAGCACCTGGGAGGACATCTGGACTGCCTGTGAGAAGTCGCCAGTGATGTGGGTGAGCGCGGCGAGGAAGAGGTTCCCGAAGGAGTGGCCGGCCAGACCGGTCTCCTGGCCGTCTTCGGCCTCGGGAAAGCGGAACTGGAAGAGGTGTGAGAGCAGCGACTCGTCTTCGGAGAGCGCGGCGATGCAGTTGCGCACGTCGCCGGGCGGAAGCATGCGGAGGTCGCGGCGCAGGCGGCCCGAGGAGCCACCGTCGTCCGTCACGGTGACCACGGCGGTGAGCTGCGCGATGCAGGCGGAGGCGGCGGCTGTGTCCGCGGAGGCTTTGCTGAGCGGCTTGGTGAAATGCTTCAGGCCGCGCAACAGGGTAGACAGGCCGGTGCCGCCGCCGATGGCAACGACGCGGAGCGGCCGGTCAGTGCTGCACATGGTTGCGGGTAGGGGTCATGCGTCGGGGTAGAGCAACTCCGTGAAGCGGGGATCGTCGGCCATGGGCTGGAAGTCGGAATCGGCCCGGGCCTGAAAACGATTTTGCGCCTTCAGCCGGATGGCCTCCCCCAGCTTTTCCAGGCAGCTTTCGGCATCGCCGGTCATGCTGGCGAGTACCGCGAGACCGTAAAAGCCGTAGTCGGCGTTCGGTTCGCCGTCGACGATTTCGTTCAGGTGCTCACGGGCTTCCTCGTAATGGCCGTCGTTGAGCAGACTGATGGCGAAGTCGTACTGCTCTTCGGAGTCCTTGAACTGGTACTCGCCCTTGGCGGACTGAGCCACGCAGGCGGCCAGGTACATGCGGATGCGATCGGTCAGTTCGGGCGGCGCATCCTTCAGCAGTTTCTCCATGGCGGGGTGCGCGTCAGCAAACCTGCCCTGCTGCATGAGCGTGACGGCGACCTGGTAGTCGGCCAGCACGGCTTGCCGTGTGGGGTCGGGTGTAGCGGCGACGACGCCTTCCAAAGTTTTCGGTTTCTTTGCGGCTTTTCCTGAGGATTGATTCAGTGTCTTGATCGATGCCATAGATTGCGTGTCCTAGGAGGCGCGGATTTCCTTATGAGAAACCGTCGTGAAAAAGAATGTCGCGCCCGTCTCAGCGTTATACGCAAGCGCTGAGGCACGGTCAAGGTGAGACCCCCAAGCGGAGTTGTCGCAGAGAGACGCTTACCTGAGCCTTTCGGCAGAGTAAAGCACCGGGTTGAGCGACGGATCGTTATACATTTTCATCTGGCGATACAGCTTGAAGCGGCGCTCCCCGTTCAGGATGTCCGCCCAAAGCGCGGCCAGACAGCTGCTGAGATCGTTTTGTTGTTCCCGCAAGGCCGAGGCTCGATGCGCATTGCTTTCGCGATGCGACGGAGACGCGTCGTCGCGAAGCGCTTCGCACCCGGTGTGGTAGAGCTTGAGGGCCAGGATGGAAAGGCGATCGAGCATCTGGCCCGGCGTTTCTGAGTGGAGAGGTGCGGACGCTGCAGGCAGGGCGCGCACCTGGAGCGCTTGCAGCAGCGCGGCGTCGATGGATTCAACCGTGTCGTTGCGGCGCTGATTCACCTGGTCGATGGCACGTTTGGTGGCCGCCACGGCTGCATCACCGGAATAAGTGTCGCGGGCCTGGTCTTCGAGATGCCAGAGCTCGAAGTTTGCGAAGTGAAGTTGGAAGATGGCGTTTTGTGGTTCTGGGGACTCATGATGCCAGAGAGCCGTTACTGCATTCAGGGCGGCGGCGGTGGCTGGCGCCTCTGCGCACTGCTGTTCCAGCTCTGCTGCTTGCACCTCTTGTAGCATGTCCCTGATGAGTGTAGACGCGGAGCAGTTGGACGCGCAGGGTGATCCCGAAGGGCCCGCCGCTGCGCATTCGCCGCGTGAGGTTGCTATCGCTGCGGATGATGGCGTGCGGCGCGTGCTCGTCTTCCGGCTTGGCAGCCTGGGAGATACGCTGGTGGCGCTGCCCAGCTTCCACCTGATCGAGCAGGCATTCCCCCATGCGGAGCGACGGCTCCTGACGAATGTTCCCGTGGCGTCGCGTGCACCAGCGGCAGCCGCGGTGTTGGGCGAGTCGGGTCTAATCCACAGGTACGAGAGCTATCCCGTAGGCACGCGCAACCCATTGCGCCTGCTAGAGCTGCTGCTGCGACTGCGCCGGTTTCGGCCGGAGGTGGCGATTTACCTGAAGGCGGAGATTGGAGCGAAACGCAGTCGGCGCGACCGGCGCTTTTTGCGGTTGACGGGTGCGAAGCGCATTGTCGGCATTTCTGCTGCGGAAGGCGAAACGGCAGCGCGACAAATGGCCGATGGCTCCTGGGAGCCTGAGGTGGAGCGACTCCTGCGAAGCCTTGCGGAGCTGGGATCGTTTGATGCGGGTAGCCGGGCGGCATGGAACCTGAAGCTGACGGACGCCGAGCTGTGCCGCGCCGATGCGGTCTGCACAACGCTTCACGGCTGGCCGTACTTCGCGGCAAGCATTGGGACCAAGGTGCAGGCAAAGGACTGGGGCGTTCGCAACTGGGTGGACCTGTTGCGTGAGGTTGCGGTGCGTTACGCGGGACACGGTCTGCTGCTGGCGGGAGCTCAGGAAGAGCGGCAGAGCAGCGCGGCCGTGGCAGCTGCCTGGGCGAGCGTTGCAGGAGCGGGGCCGGTGGTGAACGTGTGTGGCGATCTGTCGCCGCGTGAGACCGCAGCGGCGTTTCGCCGGGCACGCGCGTTCCTGGGACATGACAGCGGACCCATGCACCTAGCGGCGGCGATTGGCACGCCCGTGGTCGCCATTTTCGCCGCGCGCAACCGGCCGCGCACCTGGTTCCCATACCGCGCGCCTTCGCGCGTGCTCTACCATCGGGTGGACTGCTGGGGTTGCGGATTGGAGACGTGCATCGCACAGCGGAAGAAGTGTCTGCTTTCGATCACAGTGCCCGAGGTGCTTCGAGCGTTGGATGAACTGTTGGAAGGAGTCGAGTAGGAATGCTGCCGGAACTTGCAAGGGTGCTGGAGTTGCTGGAGCACGGATTCCGCTCGCTGCGCGTGCTTGTCGTTGGCGACCTGATGCTGGACCGCTATGTGGAGGGCGAGGTGGAGCGCATTTCGCCCGAAGCGCCGGTGCCGGTGTTGCGGCAGGCGCGCGAGTACAGCCGCCCTGGTGGCGCGGCCAACGTTGCGATGAATCTGGCGGGGTTGGGATTGCAA
>CAXUEG010000149.1:3844-7155 GCA_964249935.1 uncultured Terriglobus sp. | reverse complement strand
TTACTGGGTAGTCGGCAACATTCTGATGGTGGCGACGCAGTTGATCATGAACCAGACCGCGCTGGGCAGGGAGATGCGTGCGCTGGCGGCAAAGCGGGCGCGCAAGAAGGTGGGCGCGCCGCAGGGCAAGGTGACCGCGGGCAAGGTGATTCAGGGACGGCGGTAGCGTGCGCGCCTATGCGGTTCTCGCGGGCATTGGATGCGCCCGCGCCGGAGAGCACCTTCAGGAAGACTGCCGGCCGGCAGACGCGAGCTCCGGTTGTTTCGCGCCCCGGGTGGCTGCTCCAGGCAAGGTCTCGGCGGCGGTTTCGCCAGGCACGGTGCGCGTTTTTCGATCGATGATCCGCTTCAGCCAGCCAGCCTGGTCCGCGGTGAGCGCACGGAGTGGGATGCCGGCCGTTACACGGCCGGCGATCTGGAACGCCAGCACGCGATGACCGAGCCGGTACCCGTAAAAGGCTGACCAGGGGCGTACGGGTTCACTCTCGATCGAGCCGGTCAGCGCTGTGGTGTTCCAGCCGAGTTCATGGAAGATCACCTGCTGCTCGCCGGCCGGGATCGCGGGCATTTTCCGGTACCGGTCGCGACGGCGCGTGAACAACCTTGCCGCTGAAGCAAGGATGGCAAAGGCGCACACCAGCAGAAGGACCGGCAGCAACCGATCGTGCAGGGCCAGGCCGCGACTGTGCCGCAGCGAGCAGATAGAATCGACGGCGCCTCCGGTTAACATGATTCCGGCAACCAGACCGCCCATCGACGCGCGGCCAGCCGCCCGCGCCTGGTCCGTGTTGCAGAGCAGGTAGGCTTCGCGCCATTCGCGGGGCTGCCAAGTGAAGCGTACGACCATGATGCGGCTCCTCCTGGAAAGCCGAGCGCGAGCCTGCGGGGCTTTGTTGCGGCCCTGAGACGCACAGCTATTCATAGAAGAAAAGCCCCGCGGTCAAACAGACCCGTTTGTGTGATCCGAGTCAGCAAAGATGTTAGTCGGGCGTGAGCCTGCTCGACGGTGCAGGGGCCAGGATTGCCCGCAACCAGGCCCATGCCACCAAAGTCGCAGACGAGATGCAGCGCAGGGGATGTATGGGCCGGCGGAACTCTGCGAGAGTAGATCGAGCTACAAGGGAACCCAGCGTGCCCTTTCCGCGGCGCCCTTGCCCCGATCCACGATGCCCATGATGCTTTCTTCTGCCGTTCGAAACAGGTTCCGCGCGTCCGAGCAGGCCGCGCCCGAGCTTAGTCTTGCCGAGATCCTTTCGGCGCTTTCTTTCGCGCTTGACCTGACGGAGGGCGCGATTCCCGGGCATGCGGTGCGGACGACCCTGCTGGGCATGAGGATCGCGCGGGCACTGAACGTCAGCCTGCCGGAACAGAGCGCTTTGTACTACTCCCTCCAGCTCAAGGATGTGGGCTGCTCCAGCAACGCGGCGCGCATGAGTCAGATCTTTGGCGGTGACGATCGCGCGGCAAAGGCGATGACGAAACAGTCCGACTGGACGGGGCTTTTCCATGCGTTCTCGTCCGGGGGCGATCTGTCGAGCCGTCTGGGCAATCTGTCTTCGCACCTGGGAGCGGTCCCGGGAGACACCCGGGCGCTGTGGACGACGGTGTGTCCGGGTGCCAGTGTGACGGAGAAGCTGCGGCACATTGTGGAGCTGGGCAAGAACACCGAGGTCAATACCAAAGAGCTGATCGATCTTCGCTGCGATCGCGGCGCGGAGATCATGAGGAAGCTGAACCTGAACGAGGTCGCATGCGACGCGGTTCGGCATATGGACGAGCACTGGGATGGCAGCGGGTACCCGGATCGGCTGCAAGGGGATGAGATCCCGCTGCTGGCGCGCATCATCGCTGTTGCGCAAAACCTGGACGTCTTTGCCCGCAAGGCCGGGACGCACGAGGCGATCCAGGTGCTCCGGCGGCGGAGCGGAAGCTGGTTCGATCCGGAGCTGGTGAAAGCCGCCATTCTGCTGCACGAGCGGGACGGCCTGTGGCAGCAGTGCGACCCCTATACGTCTCCTGAGGAGAGCATGCAGGCAGTGGTCGTGGAGTCACCCGAGCTGCCGAAGCGTCTGCGTGCGGATCAGATCGACACCATCTGTGAGGTGTTCGCGGACGTGGTGGATGCCAAGTCGCCGTTCACCTTCCGCCATTCGATGGGGGTTGCGGATGTAGTCAAGGGGCTTGCGGACCAGATGCAACTGCCTGCCGCGACCAAGCAGCACCTGGCGCGCGCCGCGCTGCTGCATGACCTGGGCAAACTCGGTGTTTCGAACACAATTCTGGACAAGCCGGGGAAGCTGACGGCCGACGAGCTGAAGGTGATCTGGGGACATCCGGAGAACGGCCGCACGATCCTGGCCAGGATCTCGGGGTTCGAGAACATCGCGGACCTGGCTTGGCAGCACCATGAGAAGCTGGACGGCTCAGGGTATCCGAGCCGCCTCCGCGCCGACCAGCTTTCCGTGGAAACGCGTCTGCTGACGATTGCGGACTGCTTCACGGCGCTTACCGAATCGAGACCGTACCGTGAAGACATGTCGGTTGAGGCAGCGATGGCGATCCTGAGACGTGACGTTCCCACCAAGATCGATGCGGAGGTCTTTGAGGTGCTGGAAAGCCTGGTGCCACGTTGGAGCACGCAACTGCCAGCAGCCCTGCGGCCGAACCCGAACTAGAGGCAGGACCGCACTAGAGTCGTGGAGGTTGCCTTGGCGTCCGACGCATTTGCGATGGCGGCACGCGGTGGATCGCGCGCGGTTGTGGGGGGTCGGCAAAGTTGTGCCGGGGCGCCACTTTCCATGGGTCGCTGGACGGAGCGGCGGATGGGAATCGATGCCCGGACGGCACGCGTCCGGTGGTGATCGCGGAGCTTCGCGCGGTTTCGCAGGCGTGATGAGATTGGGTGCGAGCGCAGACAGACGAGCAAGGGCATGCCCGCAGGCGATCCACGCAAGCATGCGGGGTTCGCTAAAATCGTATGAGCCCGCGCGCTAACCAGGCGGGCGCAGGAATCGATCACGTATGCAGGACCTTGCAAGCGCTGCCAAACAGGTTGCCGAGTTGTTGAAGCTGTTGACGAACCCTGGCGGTTTGAAGCTGAAGTACCGCATTGTTGCGGGGGCGGGAGCGGCCGATCCGGATGGTTTGGAAGACCGGCTGATCTATGTGGACATCAGCGGGTCCGATGCGTACCTGTTGACCGACCGCGATGGCGAGATGCTGCGCGCGCTGGAGCACATTGCGGCAAAGATGCTGCAGCTGGAGCCGGACGAGCACGACCGCGTGAGCTTTGACGCGGAGGGCTTCAAGGC
>CAXUEG010000149.1:0-3834 GCA_964249935.1 uncultured Terriglobus sp. | reverse complement strand
TCAAGGCGGAGCGCGCGGCCGACCTGCGGGATCTAGCGGAGCGCGGCGTGCGCTATGTGCGGGACCGGGAGCGGCCCTTCAGCTTTGACCCGATGAGCAGCCGCGAGCGGCGCCTTTTGCATTTGATTCTGAAGCAGCATGAGGACTTGCGTACGGAGTCGAGCGGCGAGGGGCCGCGCCGGTTTGTGGTGCTGTACCCCAAGAACATGCCGAGCCGGCCGAGCGATTCGTCGAGGGCACGTGACATTGCACACCGGTTCCGGCGGCGGTAGAGATCAGTTCGGGCTTGTGGTCTTGCTGAGCAGGGAGCGTTCATGAACATGGACGACTCGCCTCTTGCGCCTTCGACTTCGGACCTGCCATTCCACGGCCCTAGCGAGGGCCTGGTGAATTTCCGGACGGTGATGATCTGGGTGGAAGCCGCTGCGGTGGCGGTCGTCCCGTGGGTGAGGCTGCGGATTGCTTCAGAGCACGGGCACCCAGTCCGCTGGACTGCGGATTTTCCAACATCGATCGCCCGCGCTCTGCTGGTGGATCTTTTTGCAGTGATGAGCTTGATCTTCTTTACCGCGTGTTCGCGGCAGTTGCAGCGTCGTTTGGCTGGGGCAGCGCATGAGGCAGAGGCGAGATTTCTAGATCAGATCCGCAGCAGTCTTTCCGTCCTGACGCAGACGTTGTTTTTTCTTGCTCTGCTGTTAAGCCCTTCGTAGAACGACTCGTGCCGTCGAGAAAGGCCAAGGGCATTGCTCATTACGTCTGAAGAGCGAATCACAGGGGAGACGATCGTTGCGGTGGCGACGCCACCGGGGCGCGGCGGCATTGCCGTGGTGCGGTTGAGCGGGCCGGAGGCGTTGGGCATTGCGCGCGGACTCGCGGAGTTGCAGCGAGCGCCGGAGTCGCACCGTGTCCGGTATGGGCAGGTGCTGGATGAGGCGGGACGGGCGATCGACGATGCGCTTTTGACCTACTTTGCCGCGCCGCACAGCTATACCGGCGAGGACGTGGTGGAGATCGCCACGCATGGCGCGCCGGTGGTCGTTCAAACCGTTGTACAACTGTCGTTGCTTGGTGGAGCGCGGCTGGCCCACGCGGGGGAGTTCACCGAGCGGGCATTTTTGAACGGGCGGATGGACCTGACGCAGGCCGAGGCGGTGCGCGACCTGATCGAGAGCAGCACGGTGGAGCAGGCGCGGCTGGCGGCCGAGCAGCTGGGCGGATCGCTGCAACGCGAGGTGCATCCGGTGAAGGACGCGCTCCTGATGCTGATCGCGGAGCTCGAGGCAGGCATCGATTTTGCCGAGGACGACCTGCAGACGATCGCTGCCGAGGAGATCGACGCGCGCATCCGATTGCTGGTGCCGCCGATCCAGAGATTGCTGGCGAGCTTTGCGCATGGGCGGCTCCTGCGCGAAGGTCTGCGGCTGGCGATTGTGGGCAGGCCGAACGCGGGCAAGAGCTCGTTATTTAACAGGCTGCTGGAACGTGAGCGCGCGATTGTGACGCCCGTTCCGGGCACGACACGCGATGTGATCAGCGAAGGCGGGGCCATTGCCGGCGTGCCGGTGGAACTGCTGGACACCGCCGGTCTGCGCGAGACGGAGGATGTGGTGGAACGCATCGGCGTGGAGCGGACGCGCGAGGCGATGGCGGAGGCGGACCTGCTGCTGCACGTGGTCGATGTGACCGTGGCCGGCGAGGAAGAGGCGATGCCCGCGTTGGAGAGCGCGGCCAGGGCGGCTATGACGATCCGCGTGCTGAACAAGGCGGACCTGCTCTCGGCGGAAGAGCGCGCCAGGGTTGCGAAGGGAGCGCTGTTGACGTCGGCCGTGACGGGCGAAGGGATGGATGCGCTGCGTCTGAGCATTTTGCGGTGTGCGGGGGCGGATACGGCGGTCGCCGGTGCGGCGCAAGGGACGCTGACCAACACGCGGCAGCGCGACAGCATTGCGCGTGCGCTGGAGGCGATGGAGCGCGCCGCCGCTGCTGCACGGTCGGGTACGCCGCATGAGATGTTGCTGCTGGATCTGTATGAGGCGTTGCAGAGCCTGGATGCACTGACCGGGCAGACCACTGCGGAGGATGTTCTGAACCGGATCTTCAGCACCTTCTGCATCGGGAAGTAGGAGACGCACTTCGACGGCTCCTCAGGTTCCTGCGGATCGCCAGGGTCGCGGGCCGTCCGGCGGTCGCGGGCCGTCCCGAAGATCGCGCCCTTCGATCCGCAGCCCTTCGATCCGGAGTGCGCGTGGTCACAATGGGTGACACCGGTCCCATGTCCGTGGCCCGACTAGCACCAAAGTCGTGTTCCGCCTCACAGTGTGCTGTCCGTACGCTTCTGAGCATGAAGACGCACACACCTAAACCCACCGCAACCATCGTCAGCCTTCGCCGGCGGGCGCAATCGCTCCGCCGCCAAGCCCTGTGGACGCAGCAAGCTTTCCTGGATGGTGGAGACCGCCGCATCCAAGCCGATGTGGTGCACGAGGTACTGGCGCTTCAGGAAGAGAGCCGGGAGCTCGATCAGCTGGCGGATCACTACGAGAAACGCTGTGAGCGGGTCGCGGCCTAGGCGGCGCACTTGTTTCAACAGGCCCCTACAACTTACGCGGTAGTGGGATAGCGGCTTGTGCCGACGCAGCGGAAATCGCAACGAACTACGCTGCAGACATGGACAACCGCGCAGCGATTTACCCTTTTGAGCACGGCTATGTCGTGATCGTTCATGCTGCAGGGTCGGTGTGGACCAAGCACTACATGCACGACCTGCAAGCCATTTCAGACCTGCATCGCGTTCACCTGCTCGACGACAGCGATACGGCTCCTTTTACGGGAGATTTCACGTTGCCAGAGGTATTCGATACACGGCCATTGCGTGCCGCGGGGTTTCACCGCAGCGCCGAAGTCGTTCACTAGTCCCGGCAGTCTTACCAGACGGAAGTTGTCGACTTGGATCGAGCGATGTGGCGGGCCCGTTCGCGTTGACGTGCTGCCGGAACTGTGGAGTCGGACGCTCTCTTCTGAGTGTCGGCCGGAAGAGGCCTGGGGGCGAAAGCCGATGCTGTGCAGTCTCGTCTTGGAGCGGACGGGCCTGCCCCTCCGGTCCGCTCCTTCGAGATTCGTGCTCTCTGGTTTTCTGGCCTGGTAACGAAGCTGCTGAAGCGCACACGCCCAGCCGGCATGTGGCTGGGCGACATCGACCTGGGAGTCGAAATGAAGTGCGCATGGCGCCCGCGTCTGTGCGCGCTACTGCCAAAGTAGTGACGCCAGGTGGCGACAAGTGGATGGCCCGGCAGGGGAAACGCTTCGACTGCGCTACAAAGCTTTTGGTGTCCTGAATGCGCGTGAAGCATGGAGCAGTCCGGCGGGGCTTTTGGCTGCGGCGTTGCCGCGAACACCGGTCCTTGCAAAATGGCGCGCCTGGCAGAGGCTTGCTCAACGGCTGACAGCAGCGGGAAGCGTGCGTCCGCTGCGATGCAGGCGCAAATTGCTTCGAAGCATGGGATCAGACGCCTGGTGCGTAGCGTTGCTGGTGCCACTGCCAGGCGGAGTCGAGGATCTGGTTGATTTCTGTGACTTTGGGTTGCCAGCCGAGGATGCGGTGGGCTTCTTGAGCGCTGGCGACGAGGCGGGCGGGGTCGCCGGCGCGGCGCGGTTTGATCTCGGCGGGGATGGGTTTGCCGGTGACCTCCCGGGCGGCTTCGATGACTTCCTTCACGCTGAAGCCGGTGCCGTTGCCGAGGTTGCAGATGATGCGGTCCTGCTTTGCCAGCGCTTCGAGTGCGAGAATGTGGGCGTCGGCGAGGTCGGCAACGTGGATGTAGTCGCGGATACAGG
>CAXUEG010000148.1:839-7171 GCA_964249935.1 uncultured Terriglobus sp. | reverse complement strand
TGCCGGCGATGAACATGGCGACGTCGGTGGGCAGCGTGGTCTGCTCGTTTTCCGCTTTCTTTTGCAGGATGGCGACCTTGGTTTCGAGGTCGGGCGGCTGGATGTCGGCGATGAGACCCCACTCGAAGCGGGAGCGGAGGCGATCCTCGAAGTCGGCGAGTTCCTTGGGCGGGCGATCGCTGGCGATGACGATCTGGCGCATGCTCTCGTGCAGGGCGTTAAAGGTGTGAAAGAACTCTTCCTGGGTGCGCTCCTTGCCGGCGAGGAACTGGATGTCGTCGATGAGCAGCACGTCCACGCCGCGGTACTTATCGCGAAACGTGGTCATCTTGTCGTAGCGCACGGAGTTGATGAGTTCGTTGGTGAACTTCTCGCCGGAGACATAACTGATCGCCGCGTGCGGCATGCGCGACTTGACGCCGTGGCCGATGGCCTGCATCAGGTGCGTCTTGCCCATGCCCACGCCGCCATACATAAAGAGCGGGTTGTAGGCCTTGGAGGGCCGCTCCGAAACGGCTTGGGCGGCGGCGTGCGCGAACTGATTGCCGGAGCCGATGACGAAGCTGTCGAACTGATAGCGCGGGTTGAGCTGCGCGGCGGAGTTCCAGTCAAAGCGCGATTGCTCAGTGCTGGGCGCCTGCGGTGGCTGAGAGCGATTTGGATTGAGGCCGCCGTGGTGGTTGCTATGCGAAGGGCCGTGCTGCGCCGCCTGCTGTGAGGCATGCGTACCCTGCGCGGACGCTGGCTGCGGCGCGTTGGGCGAGTGCGACGATGCCGGGGCGAAGCCGCCGTCGCCTCGCGTCTTGATCTCGCGCTGGGGCGGCGCGCTGGGGTCGTTATCCGCAGTCACAAAGCGGACGTCGTCGACCTCCAGGCCCATGTTGTCGATGGCTTCGTGGATCAGGTCGTGGTAGCGGTCGAGCAGCTGCTCGAATTGCGTCGTCGGAATGCGGACGAAGAGAGTTCGCCCATTGATGTGGCTGAAGCGCGTGGGCTTCAGCCACGTTTGGAAATTCTGGCGATTGACGCGCATCTCAAGCGCGCCCAGGATGCGCATCCAGTCGTTCACCGTGACCGCCGCTAATGGAGCAAAACTCATTCCGCTGGATCCCCGTTCCGTTCTCGCGCGAGAAGGCGTATGCCGCGCGTCGGTGCTCGGGCGTGCTTCTGCTGGGGAGCAGGTTGGCGTCGCCGGTCACTCTTCCATATCCGAACCGCACGGCGCCGGACCGTTGCGGGAGCAAAAGCAAAGCAGGTGGAACACGCTCAAAATTTAGCTTGCCTGCAAACACACCGGTGTCGTCGCTGCGCAACTACACGCAACGTGCAAGCAAACTGCTCTGTGATGAAAACCGCCTTTGGGACCGTGCCCGTTGGCTGGTGTCAGGTGATGCGGGAACGTTGCAGTGACCGGATCTTTCTGTACTCGTCCAGCTTCTGCACGTGCTCTTGAATCTTGCGAACGAGCCTCATCGTAGCACGATCCGCTAAGCGATTTGAACGGCGGATGAACGCAAAAAGTTGAAGCATTTTGCGCTTGCACCACCTGTATTGCAATGCCGCTTGCGACCTGCAACGGAAGTGGTAGAGCGAACGAAATCGCTTGCGCTCCCTTACGGGAATGCGCTATAGAACCGCTTTCGCGCCGCGTGTGTAACGCGATCGACTCGATGGGTTGTGATGCGTTCCGCGCGTGGCGCCGGTGGTCTTTCGTACGCGGCCCGGCGATGTTTGTCATCTCTTTGTGAAAGGCGTCAGGCTGCGCGAAACTGGAGCAACCTTTGTGGACACGTTATCGATGTTCTTACGCCTTTCTCTGCTGCTCCTTCTCACGTTTCCGGCGCACGCCCAAATGCAGCACGGAGCGATGTGGAACCTGCGGAGCTTCCACGCTGCTGGCGATGGCCGTACGAACGACACGGCTGCGCTGCAACGGGCCATCGATCAGGTGTCGCGTCGTCATGGGATGCTTGTTGTGCCCGCTGGCGTCTTTGTCATCGGCACGGTGGAGCTGCGCAGCCACATGACGCTGCGGCTGGAGCACGGTGCCGTGTTGCAGGGCAGCCCGCGGATGGCGGACTACGGCTCCATCGGGCGGTACGGCCTGGGCCATCGCTATGGCATCGACAGCTCGGGCGAAGGCGATCGCGTGGGCATGCTGATCGCGCGCGATGCCGAAGACATCCGCATTACCGGCGATGGCGCGATCGATGGCGTGGGGGACAGCTTTTTCGATGCAACGACGGCGCATGTGGGCGCGGACTTCGATGCAAGCCAAACCCGCAATCCCGCGGCGTTCCTGGCCGATGTCCATCGCACGGATGATGGTCCGCTGGAGGTGCGCGCGAGTGGCCGGCCCGGAACGATGCTGCAAATGCATCGCGTGCGGAACGTGACGATCGAAGGCGTGACGCTGCGCAATGCGCCGAACTGGACGCTGCACCTGCAGCATGCGGCGGGTGTGACGGTGCATGGATTGCACATCGACAACGACGTGCGCCTGCCGAACAACGATGGCATGGATTGCATGGACTGCCATGACCTGCGCGTGTCGGATTCAAGCTTTACAGCGGGCGATGATGACTTCGCGATCGTTGGATCGAGTGACGTGGCGATCACGAACTGCACGCTCCGGTCGAACTCCGCGGCGATCCGGTATGAGGATTCGAGCGATGCGGTCTTCAGCAACCTGGTGATCCATTCGAACCGTGGCATTGCGATCTTTGCGCGGGAAGGCACGTACACGCGCAACGCGCTGTTCCAGAACGTTGTGATGGAGACGCGGTTGAAGCATGGGCATTGGTGGGGCAAGGGCGAGCCGATCTATATCGCGAGCTCGATAAGACCGGGCGATCCGGCAGTGGAGGCGCAGCCTTCGCGCGCGGATGCGCCGGCATCATCGGCGCAGCGTGCGGATGAGACCGCGCCTGGGTTTATCGCGGGGAATGGCATGGCGTCCAGCGTTGGCGGCGTGGTGGAGAACATTCGTTTTTCGGATATCCAGGCGGATGCGGAAGCGGGCATCCTGCTGGAAGCGACGAACCCTGGCGCGGTGCGTGACATTACGCTGCGCAACGTGAGTCTGCGGATGCACGCACCCGCAGCGCAGCTTGCGGAAAGTGAGGGCGGTAATTTCGATCTACGCTGGACGGCGAAGACGATTGCCGATGGCATTGTGCGGCACGACATTCCTGCGGTGTATGCGCACAACATCGACACACTTAAGGTGGACGGGCTGGATGTGAGCTGGCCGTTGGCGATGATTCATGTGTACATCGGCCCTCCCCCTGTGCCACCGCCTACGCAAACAAACGATTTGGATGATCCCTATGCGCGGAACTCCTGGCCGCCTTACTTCACCGGCGCGTTCGAGGCGCATGGGTTTCAGAGTATTGCGCTTGACCGCATCCACGGCGCGTCGCGGCCTGGCAGCACGTATCCGGTCGTCACGCTGGACGACGGCCTGGCTGCAACGCTGCGCAACAGCGAGTCTACGGAGGCGGCGCAGCCGCTGCTGCGTGCGACCGGCCTGCGCACGCCGGTGTTCACCAGCGGCAATCAGGCGTCGGGGGAGCCGACGCGCGATGGCAAGTAACGATGCGTGTGCCTGCGGGTCTACACTCAAGCGCATGATGGGTGCGCCGTGGTTGCGGGTCGTCGCGCTGCTGCTTGCCGCGTGTGCAACTCCTGCTATGCGGGCGCAGTTCACCATGCAGGACTCGGGGACGACGGCGGACCTGCGCGGCATTGTGAACGTGGGCAACGGGACGGCGTGGGCGAGCGGAACGCATGGCACCGTGTTGCGCACGGAGGACTCGGGCTTTGTGTGGCAGGGGTGCACAGTGCCGCCCGGCGCGGAGAAGCTGGACTTTCGCGGGGTGCAGGCGTTCGATGACCAGACCGCGCTGGTGATGTCGAGCGGCAAGGGCGACCTGTCGCGCGTGTACAAGACTACGGATGGGTGCAAGTCGTGGAAGCTGGTGTTTACGAATCCGGATGCGGAGGGGTTCTTTGATGCGATGCAGAAGATGACTCGTGACAAGCTGTATGTGCTTGGCGACCCGGTGCATGGAGAGTTCTCGATCTTTTCCAGCAGCGACGGCGGTCTTACCTGGACGGCCGAGCACGCCGTTGGCCTTGCGGCTGATCCGATGCAGCAGGGCGCTTTCGCAGCAAGCAACTCATCGCTGATCGCGGCAGGTCTGGCCCATTTTGATTTCGCAACCGGTGGGCGGGAAGGCGCTTTCCTCTATGAGCGCGGGTCGGTCCTCTCCCTTGCAGGGACGGGCGCAGCCAGTGCCAGACAAAGCGAACAACACGACTGGTCGCGCACGCCGGTTCCGGTCGGGAATGGCCAAAAGCAGACTGCGGGAGTGTTCTCGCTTGCGGAGGATGTTCGTTCCGGGACGCTGGTGGCTGTAGGTGGTGATTACGCGAAGCCCGACTCTGCAGAACGGATTGCAGGGAGCAGGTCCGGCGGCACGGGGCAGTGGACTGCGGCACAGACCATGCCTCACGGTTACCGATCCTCGGTTGCTTACGACGCCGAGGCGAAGGCGTGGATCACGGTCGGGCCGAACGGGACGGATGTGTCGACCGATGACGGGCGCAACTGGCGGGCGTTGAGGCCGGGGTATGGCGATGATCCGGATGCGGACAAGCATTGGAATGCGTTGTCGCTGCCGTATGTCGTTGGGCCGCATGGGCGGATTGGACGGTTGCGTGACGATGCGTTGGCAGGCGCGAAGACCGCGCACTGAACGGTTTGTGCTGGGTTGCCGGTCCCGAGCAAAATGCAGTTCTCTCCGCTGCGCAGGACAGTAGAGCTGTCCTGCTTCGGTCGGGATGACAGGGATGAGCGGAGCCAGCTTCAACCATGCGGGGGAGGGGTTTGAGTGTGCGGCTTAGGGCGACGCGGCCGCTGCCAGCTCACGCCATCAGCGATACCCAGGCAATCGTGTATGGGTTGCCGCATCCCAACGGACAGACGATAGGGAGAGAGCACGATGGCAGACCTGAAGGTTCCTGTGGGAAGTGACGATCACTGCGCGGGTGACGAGAGCGCGGCGGTGACGCTGGTGGAGTACGGCGACTACCAGTGCCCGGACTGTGGCGTGGCGTATCCGATTGTGAAGCAGCTGCAGAAGCACTTCGGCGACAAGCTGCGGTTTGTGTACCGGAACTTCCCGCTGCCAATGCATGAGTTCGCGGAGACTGCGGCGGAGACGGCCGAGTTCGCCGGCAGCAAGGGCAAGTTCTGGGAGATGCACGACTCACTGTTTGAGCACCAGGAGGAATTTAGTGAGACGTTCTTTACGGACTTGGCGGAACAGGCGGGGCTGAACACCACGGCTCTCGATCGCGCGCTTGAGAATGAGAGCTTCGCGGACAAGATCGAGGACGACGTGAACTCGGGCGAACAGAGCGGTGTGCATGGCACGCCGACGTTCTTCCTGAATGGCAAGCGGCATGAAGACAGCTACGATTACAGAACCTTGAAAGAGGCGGTCGAGGCGGTAACGGACTAACCCGGTTCGATTGCCGAGCCGTCCGGCTGATTGGCCTACTCTCTCTTAGCCCTCACCGCGCACCACCGGGTCCAACCTGTGCAGGGAATCGAGTTCAGGACTTAGGGTCCTGCTCAAGCCCCTTGCTCGCATCGCGAACCTGCGTTCCTTCCGCGAACGGCGGACCTCATCGTTTCCGACACCACAACTGTGGTGGGACAATGCGTTCATGCCCTTTGGCAGATCGAAACGCACCCGCGAGCCGCTGACCGAGACCGAGCTGCTGGACTACGCCGCCAGATCCCTGGGCGCGCGCATGCAGTCCGAGCGTGATCTCTGTCGCAAGCTGCGCGACCGGGCCGAACCCGGACCGGACGGCGCCGCGGCCGTGGACGCGGTGATCACCAAGCTGAAGGAGCTGCGTTACATCTCTGACGAGCGTTACGCCGCCGACTTCGCCCGCCTGCGGCAAGAGAATCGAAGCCTGGGCCGCCGCCGCGTGCAGCAGGACCTGCAGAACAAGGGGATCGCCTCGCCCGTGATCGCCGAAGCGCTTGAAACGGCCTACGACGGTGTGGACGAGGTCGCGCTCGTCCGCCAGCATATGGAGCGCAAGCGCCTGCAGCCTCCAACGGACGACAAGAGCACCGCACGCGTGCTGCGCCGGCTGACCGCCGCCGGTTTTTCGTCCAAGGCAATCTTCACCGTGCTCCGGCAGCTCCGGAGCGGTGAGGCGATCGAAACCGCCGAAGCCGCGCTGCTGGAAGATTGAGGCAAGCGCGTGGGCCGGAAGTGTTGCTACGCCTCCCGGCCGTTGATCGCACA
>CAXUEG010000148.1:0-829 GCA_964249935.1 uncultured Terriglobus sp. | reverse complement strand
ATCGCACACGCATCCAACCCTGAGGCATGCGCCGCGCACCTACCACCGTCATCGCCATCGACTGGTCGGGTCGTGTCGACATTGCAGGCCAGCGAAGGCACATTGTCGCGGCCGTCTGGCGCATCGGCGAGAAGGGAAAAGTTCAGGTGCAGGTCGAGTCCGGCCGCACCCGCGATGAAACCGCCGAGTGGCTGATCGCAACAGCGCAACAAGATCCCGCGCTCGTCGTCGGCTTCGATTTCTGCTTCAGCTTTCCCGCGTGGTTCCTGCGCGAAGTGGGCGCCCAAACCGCTCCGGCGTTCTGGCAGATCGTCGCCGACCGCGGCGAACAGTGGCTGCACACCTCCAGCGAAGACCGCCGCTTCTGGGGCAAGCCGCACAAACGACCGGCGGAGTTTAGCGGAGCGCTGCTGCATCGTATGCTGCGCGGGACCGACATCGATTGCAAGATCATCGCGCACATTCCGGAAGAGGAGCGTGCGCTGCGGGTCAAGGGAATCACGCCGAAGTCGGTGTTTCAGATCGGCGGTTCGGGATCGGTCGGCACCGCCAGCCTGCGCGGCATGCCGATCCTCGCGCGTCTGCGCGACGCCGGATTCCGCGTCTGGCCGTTTGACCGCCCCAGACCCGGCGAGCCGCTGGTGGTGGAGATGTACTCGCGCCTGAACACGGGACCGGTGCACAAGTCGAACCCGGAGAAGCGGGCGGCGTACCTCAAGCGCAAGAAGCGCGAGGACGCGGCGTGGGCCGCGGTCGGGACTGCGGCGCTCAAGGCGGCGCGCGCGAGTGAGGACGCGTTCGATGCGCTGGCGAGCGCGGTGGTGATGGC
>CAXUEG010000147.1:0-7188 GCA_964249935.1 uncultured Terriglobus sp. | reverse complement strand
GGCGAAACCGGCCATGAGGGTGTCATGGCATTCGCGCGCGATGCGGTTGCGCTCCTGCAGCACCGTTTCGAAATCGCGCTGCACGCGCCGTAGTCGCAGCCAGTAAAGCACATATCCAGCAGCGCCCAAGAGAAGCAGCAGGCCCGCATAGAACCACCACCTGCGGTAGACAGGCGCCTCCACGTGCAATGCCAAGGTCGCATCCGTGAGGCTCACGACTCCTTCAGCGTTCATCGCCTGCACGCGAAAGGTAAATCGGCCAAGCGGCAGGTTGGTGTACTCGGCTACATCACCCGGCTGCCATGGCGACCAACCACGATCAAAGCCCGCCAACAGATAGCGATAGCGCACCTGCCCAGGAGCGCTCAGGCTCAAACCCGCGAAGGTTATCGCCACACGACGGCCGCCAGCGCCGACCTGCACGTTTGGCCGGAATGGCGCCGCGCGGTCGTCGACTCGAACCTCTTCAATGGAAATGCCCGGGGAAACCGCGGCTGGAATGCTCTGCCTAGGTTTCACGACTGCAACACCGCGGCGCGTCGCAAACCACATGGTTCCGTCTCGGCTCATTGCTGCTGTGGGCGAGCCGAGCGTGGGCAGTTCCACGCCAGGCATTCCGTCCGCCACGCCAAACTGCCGCACCGTCGCATCGCACGTCGGCTTGCCCGCGCAGGCACGAAGCTCAGCTTCAGAGGACCGTAGCAGTCCGGCGGCGGTGCGGATCCACAGATTTCCAACGCCGTCCTCCAGCACGGCTGCAATGCTGTCGCGCAATGTAGAGAGGTTCACGGGTGCGAGCCGTTGCCCCGTGAGCAGATACAGCCCCTGACCCGTGCCGACCCATAGCGCGCCGTCTTTTGTTTGATACAGCGAAGCGATCGCCGGCCCCGCCTGATCCGGAGCAACTACCCGGCGCAGCATGTTTCCGTCCCACCGTGCCAAGCCGGCGACTGTGCCAATCCACACCGCGCCGTCGCGGTCTTGCAGCATCGCTCCGATCGCATCGCTGGGCAAGCCGTCGCTCGCAGTCAAGACCCGTTCCACGCGACCCCCATGCAGCTCAGCCACGCCACGCCGTGTGCCAGCCCATACCGTGCCGTCTCGCGCGATCAGCAGAGAGCGGACGAAATCGTCGGGCAAACCGTCCGCTGCGGTCACGTGTTGAACACGCCCTCCCTGCAGATGATCGAGTCCTTCAGGCGAACCCGCCCATACGTTCGCACCCGCAACCGCCAACGACAGAACCACATTACTGGCCAACTGCTGCGGCGCAGCCCGATCGGCCGGTGGTTGCGGCCGTATGGAGCGCAGCCCGGCATCCCGCGTGCCCACCCACAGGGTGCCGTCATCCGATGCGGCCAGTGCGGTAACCGACTCGCCAGCCAGTGCAGCGGCACTGCCAATAGAGCGTTCCCGCAGGCCGAATAAACCGCTGCTGTCGGTGCCAAACCACGAGTCACCTTCCCGATCTACAAGCCCGCTCAGCACCGCATTATTAGCAAGTGGGGCGATCGCTTCCACAGCGTTATCGTTCCAGTGCAGAACCGCTGCCCCGCGGTTCGTGCCGGCAAGCGCGCCTCCGGGCCACAGTTGCAGCAGCTCCACCCGGCTGCCTGGCAGCTCGCGGCCCAGTTGCCAGCGTCGCACCACCTGCATGCTGGTGTCGCGCAGCTCCACGACGCTTGCGGTTGCAGTCCAGATCTGGTGCGCTTCGTTCTCGGCCAGCAGCAGGACTCCCTTGGGCACCTGTCCCACGGACGTCACAGCAAAGCCGTGCAGGCGGAACAGGCTTGTTCCCGCCACGGCCAGCACCGAGCCATCCGCCGCTTGCCCCAGTGCGCTCGGTACAGTTCCACTGGCAAGCGCGACCGCCGACACGGAATCACCATGCACCCGCTGCAAACCAGCAGCGGTCAACACCAGCGCATCGCCACCTGCTACGCGCTGCAGACTCAGCACCTCACCCGTGACTCCGGACACCCGTCGAAACTTGCCGTCCTGCAGAGCGATCAGCCCGCTGGCGGTGCCAAACAGCAGTCTGCCCGGCGTTTCCTCCGCGATACAGCAGACATCGTTGCTGCTGAATGCCGATTCGTTCGCAGAAGAGTAGCGCTGGAAGCGCAGACCGTTAAAGCGCGCAACGCCACTCTCCGTTGCAAGCCACAGGTAGCCGTCGTCCGACTGCAGGAGCGCGTGGACGCTGTTCTGCGGCAAGCCTTCTTCCGTCGTCCAGTTCTGCACCTGCGGCGACTGCGCCGTGCACGGCAGAAAGAGGCACACCGACCCAAAGCACAGGGCATACCACGGCAGCGGAAACGCCTTCAGCGAGCGCAGCCGTTGCCATGCTCGCCTCACGCTCCGCTCAAACGATACAAGCGCATCACGCACAGTTTTGAGGCTAGCGCACTTGCGGAGAAACCGCGCCGAACGGCCTGCTAGCTCCCAGCCGGCGCCCCTGCGTGCGCCTGAATGACTTCTGGCGCGGCAAGTCCATCCTGCAGCAAACCAAAGTGTAGCAACACCGCATTTTTCCATGCAGTACCGAGCGCACGCGTGTATTCCACTTGCAGTTGGAGCAGCATCTTCTGTGCGGCCGCACGCTGCGGATACGCCGCCGCCATGGCCGCGTATCGCTGATTGTAGAGTTCCACCGCCCGTTGAGCCCGCGGCAACAACTCGTCGCGATAACGTTGCACCTGGCTGATGGCGTCCCCATAATCCTGCATCGCCTCCTCAGCCTGCAAACGCAACGAAAGCTGCGTGCGAGCCACCTCAGCCCGCGCATCTGCCTGCTGCGCTTTAGCCGCCTCCACCGCGCCCTGGTTTCGATTCCACAACGGCAGCGTGAGTGCAGCCTGTGCGATGCCGACCACGCCCACCCGGTGCAGGGCAGGGTCGAGCGGCTCGTTATCCTGCTGCAGCCCAGCCTTGAGAGTTAGCTGCGGCCCCCCCTGTCTCCGCGCGCTGCGAATTGCCGCTTCACCAGCTGTAGCCTGCTGTTGCGCGACCTTAATTGCCGGGCTTGCACCTACTGCTTCCAGCACCGCACTTTCGTGAAGCACGGGCACCGCGCTCAAGTCTCCCGACAGTACAACGGTGGGCAGGTCCACGTCCCCACTCACCGCTGCAAGCGCCGCGAACGCCTTCCGATACGCACGCTGCGCCGAGGCAAGCTCCATCTTCGCCTGTTCGCGTTCCACCTCACTCCCGAGCACGTCCGGCGCGTCCGCCTGCCCGATGTTCGCCAATTGGTGCGCGGCTACCGCGCTGTCTGTAGCGAGAGCGGCCATCTGCGCGCGCAACTCGACTTCGCGCTGCATGGCAAGCGCTGCATAGAACGCCTGCTGGACCGATGACTCGACGCGCTGTCGCTGTGCCGCAAGTACTGCCTCCGCAGAAATTGCCTGCGCGTCGATCGCACCACGCGCGGAGCTTCGCTGTCCGGCGAGCGGAATGATCTGCTGGATGTAACCGCCCTGCTCACCGCCGGCGTAGCTGCCGCCGCGAACGTGATCGGCCTCGTACCCGACCTCCGGGTTTTGCCAAAGGCCGGCCTGCTTCGCTTCCGCGCGCAGGCGCCGCACCTGCTCCGCGGCTTGCCGCAGCGTCGGGTTGGTCGCTGCAGCTCGCTCTGTGAAGAACTGCAGCGGCTCCGGCTCACGTGCTCTTGCATCCGCCAGCAAGTCCGGCAACGTTGTGTCTTCCGATCCGGTGCGTCCCCCCGAATGCTCCTGCACCGTCGCATCCAGCGTGACCGGCGCGGACGCCGATGGTAAGCGTCGCGACGCAAGCGATCTGTCGCCGTCTGCAAGCGTGCCGAACGGCATTGCAGGCTGCTGCGGCTCTGCATGTTTGTGCGGAGCTTTCCCTGTCGGCGTTCTCGGCTGCCTGGGCTTCGACTGTGCAGGCTTGGACTGATCGGGCGTGCCGCCCATCGGCATCTGCATCTGCATTTGCGCACCAAGTGGCAGCCACAGCAAACATGTAAGCGCCAGCTTTTGGTTCATCGCCGGCCTCCCTGGTTCGTCGGCATTGACATGCCCGGCATCGATTCATGCTGCATTCCAGGCATGTCATGATCCATTTCGGGCTTGGCCTTATCGTCCATTCCCGGCATGCCCTCGTGCTGTGAGCCTGCACTCGCCTTCGCCGCCACGCGCCGCATCACTTCGTCGTATTGCGCCGCCGGCAGCACGCGCACAAACGTCATCATGCCCTGCATGTTCTCGCTCCAGCCAGGCGGCAGACCGTAGTTCTCAGGCTTGTCAACCATCGCGTCCATGTTCATCAGGGGACCTTCCATGAACGCGTCCTGCGGGTAATTCGGCACGCTGTTTGCGTTCGGCGCGACCTCTAGCCGCTGCATCCCTTGCATCATCATGCCCGCCATTGGATCCTGCATCGCGGCGCGATCGTGCTTCATGCCTGCCCCGCGCGTCCCGTTCGACAGCATTCCGTTCGTCGTGAACGTGTCACCGCTGAAGGCCCGCGCACTGCTTGAGTTCATCTGGTTCATCATGTGGTGTGGCAGGTGACAGTGCAGCATCCAGTCGCCCGGGTTATTTGCGACGAATTCGATTTCGCGCGCCTGTGCCACACCCACCAACACGGTATTGCCGGGCCACCAAGCCGTCTCTGGGATGCGCCCACCTTCTGTTCCGGTCACGTAAAACGTGTGTCCGTGCAGGTGCATCGGGTGATGATCCATGCCCAGGTTCACGAAGCGAATGCGCACCCGGTTACCAAGACGCACCACCAGCGGCGTGGGCGCAGGTCCGCTCTTGCCGTTCAACACCAGCCAGTTAAATTCCATGTTGGCGCTGTTGGGTACGGTGTTGCTGGGCAGCACCGCGTATTCTTGCAGGTGTATGAGAAAGTCGTGATCGGCCGCCGGTGCGTGCGCCTCCCGCGGATGCATTATGAAGCCGCCGAGCATGCCGACCATCTCCTGCATCGCCAGACGCGAGTGGTAGAAAAATGTGCCAGTCTGCGTAATGTGGAACTCGTAAGTGTACGTTCCGCCTGGCGGCACTACGCGCTGCGAGATATTCGGCATGCCGTCGTAACGGATGCTGTCTTCAAACCCGTGCCAGTGCATGGAGGTCGGCTCCGGCAACGCGTTCTCCAGGATCACCCGCACGCGATCTCCCTGTTTCACCTGAATTGTCGGTCCCGGCGCCGAGCCGTTGAATCCCCAAAGGTCCAGCACCTTGCCGGGCACGATTTCCCGTTTCACCACTTCCGCGCGAAGCCGGAACACCTTCCAGCCATCCTCTTCCGTGTATGGCAGGTCCGGCACATCCGTCGTTACTACCCGCACGGGAGCTACGCCCGCACTGGCCGCGCGTGCACCACGTTTGATCGCGGCTGCGCTTTCCGAAGCCGGTCCGGCATTGCCGCTTCCGGCCGCATCCAGCAGGCGCACGTCCTCAGGGCGTACCGCACCTTCCGCAAGAGCCGGCGCAGCCGCCAGCCCGGCGCTCATGCTGATTGCACGGCGCAAAAATCCTCGTCGATTCGTCATTGGTTTCCTCAGATCACAACCGCAATGCATTGCGTGCGAAACATGCACACGCACGTCCATTGAGCGATGTCGGGGAAAGCTTCAGATCCGAAGTGGCACAGCAAACGACAGCAGAGGATCCGGTTTATGCACCACTCGGGCCTTACGCATCACCCAAGCGCGGGTAAACGGGACACCCGGCATCGGTTCCATTGGCGCAAGCGAAACCTGCACCGACTGTGCAGGACGATCCTGCAAGGGTGCAGAAGTCGCGGCAAGGCAATGCTGGACGCAATCTTGATTCCTGACTGGCGACTGAAACGGCTTTGAATGTTCGCAGCAGGGATCATCGCAAGATGTCGGAGAAGCGTGCTTCGCCTGGTTTGCCATCGATACGCGCACAGATGTGACATCCGTGTGGTCCGGTTGACCCTGCATGCAAAGCGGAGCACTCATCATGCCGCACACCGCAAACAGAACAAGGCACAGTGCAACCCAACGTTCCCGGAACGCCCGGTACGACTCACCCGCACGATGATGCTGCGCGCCACCCATTGTTTACAGTTTGCACGAAATGTGAGCGGGTTCGCCGCCAAACCCTACTGCAATCCTCCGCAGCGCGGAATGACGCGCAGGTCCAGCAACTCGATCTGTGGCGTCAGATACCCGTCGCGCACTGTCTCCTTTTGCAGCAGCCCAGTGCTGAGGTACTTTTTACTGTCGTCGCAGAACACCGTTGCTGTGACGGGCGTCTTATGCGGCGACGAAAGACCCGCCATGACCGCTGCAATGAAATTGCAACCCGACGAGATGCCGAGCGCGAGACCAAACTGCCGCGCCAATGCCTGCGCCATCAGGATCGCATCGCCATCATGCACCGCCAACACAGGGTCAAGTTCGTCCAGTTTCACGATCTCAGGAATAAACTCGTCGGAGATCCCCTGAATGCGATGCGAGCCGACCTTGTACCCGGTTGAAAGCGTAGGTGACTCGGCCGGCTCCACAGGATGGCACCGCACCGGCATGCGCGCCGTGCGGAGTGCGCGCGCCACACCCATCACCGTTCCGCCCGTACCTACGCCTGCGACGAAAGCGTCCAGCGGCAGCCCGGCCATGTGCAGCTGTGCCAGCAGCTCCGGCCCTGTGCCTCTGGCGTGCGCCTCCACGTTGGCGCAGTTCTCAAATTGCCGAGGTAGAAAAACCTCGCGGTGTTCCGCGCCCAGCCTGCGGCAACAATCGATGCTGCCCAGAAAGCCGCCCTGCTGCTTGCTCACGCTCTCAACCTTGGCGCCGTAGCTGCGAATCAGATCCAGGCGCTCCCGGCTCATCCAGTCCGGCATGTAAATCGTCACCGGATGACCCATTGCCGAACCCAGGGCTGCGAACGCGATGCCCGTATTGCCGCTGGTTGCCTCCACAATGCAATCGCCTGGTCGCAGCGTTCCATCGGCATACGCCGACTCCAAAATGTGCAGCGCCATGCGGTCCTTGATCGACCCACTCAGGTTCAGGTGCTCCGCCTTCGCGCACACCTTGCCCTCGCGCCCACGAAAACGATAGTCGATGACCAGCAGTTGCGTATTACCGACCATCGCCCGCAACGCAGCCAGCCGTCGCGTCTCAGCAGAACCGTGTGCGACAACAGGCGCAACCACATCGGTGACTTGCATTTTCCTAGCCTAGGC
>CAXUEG010000146.1:1869-7199 GCA_964249935.1 uncultured Terriglobus sp. | reverse complement strand
TGGAGGAAGTCGCGTCGTTAGCGCTTGAAGGGTTAAGCGGGGAAGATGAGCTTTGGACGTTCTGGCTGCTGTTGTCGCGGGTGACGTTGACGCTCGAGCAGGCAATTGCCGCTGCGGAGCCGGCGATGCTGGCGCGGTACGCGTTCCAGATCGCGCAGGAGTTTTCGAATTTCTACCACCGCAATCACGTCTTGAATGAGGCGGACCCGGAGCGAAAAGCATTGTTGCTGGCGACGGTCGCGGTGACGCAGCGAGAGTTGACGCGGGTGCTGGGGTGGCTTGGGATCGCGGTGCCGTTGGAGATGTAGCGAGGCGAGTGTTTGCTTTCCGCACTAACCTGCAGAGACTGTGGTGAAAGCGCGTTGGCTGGCCGGTGACGGGTTGGCGCCGCTTCGAGCAGAAAGCAGGTCCTTCGCTTTGCTCAGGATGACAATGGTTAGGATTCCGCGGTGGGCCGGGTGAGGTCGCGATCAGCGAGTTGCAACGGCGAAGAGCGGCTGCGAACTTCGGGCAGGCGGAGACAAGCAAGCTGCAGGCATGTAAACGGCTTGACTTGCGGGTTTACTCGGTACGCGTTTTGGGTGGCGCTTCCATGCCGAGCGTGCTTCGGATCGTGGCGATGAGTTCGCCAGGCAAGAGAGGCTTGGTCACGGTGCCGTCGATGCGGAGATCGCGGATTTGCTCCACGCTGGTCCAATCCGCCGTGTTGATGAAGAGCAGGATTGGGGTTGTGTCGCCGCGGCGGTTCAACTCGCGGATCAGGTCAGGACCGGTCATGACCGGCATCTGCTTGTCGCAGAGGATCAGGTCGAAGGTTTCGTGTTCGAGCGTGGAAAGGGCGGCCCGGCCGTGTTCAGCACTCTGCGCGTAGGCGCCGGCAAACTGCAGCACCAGGCAGAAGGTGGAGGCGAGGATCGGCTCGTCATCCACGATGAGCACGCGCACGCCGCGCAGGGCATTTTTGTCGAGCATGTGCGAAGCTTCGGCCATCGTCAAACCTGCTCATACGAGCGCACCCACTCGACAACCGAGCGGACGGCCACGCCGGAGGGACCCTTAGCGAGGTAGGGGCGAGCTTCATCGATCCACGCCTGGCCTGCGATGTCCAGGTGGATCCAAGGCGTGCCAGCGGCGAACTCCTTCAGGAACATGGCCGCGGTGGTGGCGCCGCCCCAACGGTCCTTGCCCGTGTTCTGGATGTCGGCGATCCCGCTGACGATGTCATCGCGGTATTCATCGGTGCAGGGCAGGCGCCAGAAGGATTCGCCAGTCTGGTGCGTGGCTGCGGTGAAGCGGTTGCAGGTGTCGTCGTCATTGCTGAAGAGGCCGGCATTGCGCTTGCCGAGCGCGACGACGCAGGCACCGGTCAGCGTGGCGGCGTCAATAAGGTGGGTGGCGCCGAGTGTCTTCGCGTAATGCAGGCCATCGGCGAGGACCATGCGGCCCTCGGCGTCGGTGTTGATGACTTCGATGGTTGTGCCGCTCATGGCGGTGACGACGTCACCGGGGCGGTAGGCGGTGCCGCTGGGCATATTTTCGGCGGAGCAGATGAGGCACACGACGCGGGCGGCGGGCTTGAGCAGGGCGATGGCGCGCATGGCACCGAGCATGGCGGCGGCGCCGGCCATGTCGTACTTCATCTTTTCCATGCCATCGGCGGGTTTGATGGAGATGCCACCCGTGTCAAAGGTAATACCCTTGCCGACGAGGGCGAGGACGGCCGCGCCGGGTGCTGTGGGCTGGGCGGGCTCGTAGCGCAGCTCGATGAGCGCCGGTGGCTGGGCGGAGCCTTGTGCGACGGCGAGGAAGGCGTTCATGTTGTGCTCGCGGAGGAAACCGGCGCCGTGGACCTGGCAGCGAAGGCCCACTTCGGCGGCCATGGCGCAGGCGCGGCGACCGAGTTCCGTCGGCGTAAGGATGTTGCCGGGTTCAAGCACGAGCGAACGAGCGAAGTTTTGCGATTCGGCATAGATGCGGCCCTGGTCGAAGGCTGCTTGCAGCTCCTCCGTTGCGCTCGCCGAGCCTGAAGAGAGCAAGGTTAGGTCGATGACCGAACGGTCTTTGCGGTCGGACTTATAGGCGTCCGCGTCGAAGTCGGCGAGGACGGCGCCTTCCGCGATGGCGCGCGCCACTTCGGTTGCGGGCAGGTCTGAGTCGGGGGCGAGGATCGCGAGAGAACGGACGCCTTTGTCTTTGGCGAAGCGGACTGCGGTTCCGGCAGCCTGGCGGATCTCTGTGAGTGTCACTTTTGCGATCGCACCTGCACCGACCAGCAACAGCCGTTCCGTTGCAAGGCCGGAAGGGCTGTGCAGCACGAGGGTTTCGCCTGCGGACGCCTTTAAATCGCCCGAGGTGAGCATGCGCGCGGTGGATGCCGTCAAGCTCGAACTGCTGGCGAGCAGGGCTGGTGCGGGTGCGGCGCTCCTGGTTGCGGTGGGCGCGAAATCTGCCGCAAACACTGCAAGCAGGGGTGTGGCAAAGGTTGAAAGATCGGCGAAGGCCAGCTTGAGGATCATGCTTCGTTCAGGCTACAGGAGCGAATCGGTCGATTCCCGGTGAAAACGCAAGCCGGAATGCCACTCGGCAACTGCGCTCGTGCGACGGCAGGGCGAGCGCTCGAACCGCTGCGATGTCTTACCGGCGCTGTCCGCGTGCGATGGCCGCTTTTGCCTCTCGGTCGGCTTCGCGGCTGCGTTCGGTTTCGCGCTTGTCCCACTCCTGCTTGCCTTTGGCCAGGGCGAGTTCGCACTTTACCTTACCGTGGCGAAAGTAGAGGCGAGTGGGAATGAGCGTGAGGCCTTTCTCGCGGGTCCGCGCGGCCAGCTTGCGCAGCTCTTCCTTATGCAGGAGCAGTTTGCGGGTGCGCGTCGCTTCGTGGTTCTCCAGATTGCCGTGCGAGAACGGGCCGATGTGAGCATTGAGCAGGAAGCATTCGCCATCTTTGACCAGGCCGTAGCTGTCTTTCAGATTTGCTTTGCCCTCACGGATGCTCTTGACCTCGGTGCCGCGTAGGGCAACGCCCGCTTCGAATCGGTCCAGGAGAAAATAGTTGTGGCCGGCGGCGCGGTTCACGGCGGCGTCGCGGTCGCCCACGGCGATGGGATCGCGCGGCTTCGCCTTTTTCGACGGCGCGGACTGCGTCGGTATGGTGACCACGTGCGGCATTGCTTTCTGATGCTACCAGTGCTGGTGACGCCGGCGGCGCATGGGCTATTTACCTTCTGCGGAGAGGACCGTCCAACAGGCACGGATGGTATTCTTTTCAAGCATTCCAGGCTACGTTTCGGGTTCTCTTCGCCGTGTCGCAACGGCTTTTTCCCGGTCAGGCGTCCTGGTGCGCCACAGAGAGGCAATGAGGTTGATGTCCGCAGGTTCGCGCCGCCCGATGTGGCCATTTCGCTTCCCACTACGTGAGGAGCTTGCAGCCTCCACTGAGGTGTTCCGGGCAACAAGGGATCCAGGATGCTGCTGGCGAACCGGCCTGGCACTTGCGGCGACACTCGCGATGGGCACCGCGACGGTGCTGCCGTCGGGTGCACACGCGCAGTCGGCCAAGAACTGGGCCAAGCGTGGCGCGGATGCAGAAGTGCACGAAGACTATGACGCAGCATTTGAGGCCTATCGCCAGGCCCTGCTGCAACGGCCGGACAACCTGATCTACAAGACGAAGTTCGAGCGGGTGCGGTTTGCCGCCGCCGCAGCGCACGTGGACCGCGGCCGTGTCTTGCGGCAGAGCGGCGACTTGAATGGCGCGTTGACGGAGTTCGACCGCGCGCTTGCGATCGATGGAGGCAATCAGACAGCGCAGCAGGAGATCGTCGCGGTGGAGCGCGAGATGAGTAAAGCTCCGGGTGCGGCGCTGCTGCAGCAGGCGCCGATCGGGCCGTCCGCGGCGGCTGCGTCGATTGCGGGACCCCTTCAGCTGAAGCCAGTGGATAGCGTGCCGGTCACGCTGCACGCGGTTGAGGACACGAAGACCCTCTACCAGGCGATCGGAAAGAGCGCCGGGCTGAACGTGATCTTCGATCCGGACTACACCTCCCGGCGGATTCCGTTGGATCTGGTCAACGTGTCGCTGTACGACGCGCTGCGCATACTTGGAACGCTGAGCGGCACGTTCTGGAAGCCAGTAACAGCAAACACCATTTTTGTAGCGGCGAACACTCAGCAGAAGCGGCAGGAGCTGGACACTGTTGCGGTGCAGACGTTCTATATTTCGAACGCGGCAACGCCGGCGGACCAGAACGAGCTGCTGACGGCGCTGCGTAATGTGCTTGACCCGCAGACGAAGATCTTCCTGGTGCCGAGCCAAAACGCGATCGTGATGCGCTCCACGCCCGATCAGCTGCTGCTGGTGGAGAGCCTGATGAACAACCTGGACCGGCCGCGCAGCGAGGTGGTGGTCGACATTGCGGTGCTGGAAGTGAACAAGGTACACACGCGCAATTTGGGCATCACGCTGCCGCAGAGCGTTCAACTTGGAACGCAGTTGAACGGAAACTCGTCAACGGTAACCAGCAGCTCGGCGACGACTCCGACTACGACCGGAACCAGCACGGCATCGACCACGACCACGCCATCCCTGAACGATCTGGCGAACTTCACCGCGTCCAACATCGCCGTGAGCATCGGAACGGCGGCGGTGAACGCGCTGCTTACCGACACCGATACGCGGATACTGCAGAACCCGCGTGTGCGCGCAACCGATAACCAGAAGGCGACGCTGAAGATCGGATCCCGCATTCCGATTGCGACCGGTTCGTTTTCAAGTGGCGCTTCGACCGCCATTGTGAGTTCGTTGGTGAATACGCAATTCACGTACATCGACGTGGGCGTAAACATCGAAATGACGCCGACCGTGCACCAGGATCGTGAGATCACGTTGAAGATGCACATGGAGGTGTCGAGTGAAAGCGGCACCACGACGATCTCTGGCGTGCAGCAGCCCATCATCGGACAGCGCACGGTCGATCAGACGATCCAGCTTAAAGAGGGCGAGCCGAGTATTCTGGCAGGCCTGCTGACCAAGGATGAAGAGCGGGATGTGTCCGGCACACCCGGGATCGCAAACGTGCCGATCCTGAACAAGGTGCTGGGCAGCAACATGAAGATGAACACGGACGACGAGATCGTATTCCTGTTGATCCCGCATATCGTTCGTGAGCCGCTGATCACCCGCCTGAACACCCGCGCGATCGACTCCGGCACGAGCGCTCATTTTGAATTGCGCCGTGACGATACGCTATCGACCGCGCTGCCGGGCGACAACAGCGCGTTGGTAACGACCGGCGCATTCCAGCGGCAGCAGATCAACCCGGCGGGGATGACGG
>CAXUEG010000146.1:0-1859 GCA_964249935.1 uncultured Terriglobus sp. | reverse complement strand
CCTCGCCTCCGGCCGCCGTGCCGCACCCGCCAGCGGGCAGCGAGCAGGCGCAGCGTGCCGCGCAATCCGCTCTGGATCTGCAGAAGAATCAGCAAACGGCGACGCCGGAAGCGGTAAAGCAGGCCGCGACCGGTCCGGTAAGTGGGCAGGCAGCGGGGCTGACGCCGGTGCGATTCAGCATTGTGCCGGCGAGTGCAACACAGGCGGTGGGCAGCACATTCCAGGTCTCAGTGACCGCGGCCGAGGCGAAAGATCTGTATGCCGCACCGATGCAGCTGCAATTCGATCCCAAGGTGCTCTCGTTGGTGAACGTGGATTCGGGCGAGATGCTGGGGCGCGACGGCCAGGCGGTGTCGATCGTGCATCGCGACCAGGGCAACGGCACGGTCACGGTGGCGGTGTCGCGTCCGCCGTCGGTGCGTGGCGTTGACGGCAGCGGCAGTGTTGCGGTCCTCACGTTTAAGGCGTTGGCCGCGGGCGACGCAACGGTGTCGCTGGTGCAGGTGAGCGCGAAAAACAGCGCACAGGCGAACGTTCCCGCGGTGGGCTCGCAGGCTGTCGTGCACGTCAAATAGATATGCGCGTAACCGGCGAGTTCCGAAGGCGAGAGTACGGCGAAGCCGGCATGACGCTGGTGGAGCTGATCGTGGTGGTCAGCATTATTGCGCTGCTGGCGACGGCGGCCGTGCCCATTGCGCGCTTTCAGTTGAAGCGGCAGAAGGAACGCGAGCTGCGCGCCGATCTGTGGATGATGCGCGACGCCATTGACCGGTACAAAGATGCTGCGGATCGCGGCGCCTTTCAGACCAAGGTGGATTCGTTCAACTACCCACCCGACATGGATACGCTGGTCGACGGGGTGGACGTGAAGGATAAGAAGGTGCGGTTCCTGCGCGAGCTCCCGGTCGATCCCATGACGAAGACGAACGAGTGGCAGCTGCGGTCGATGCAGGACGATGCGGACACAACGAGCTGGGGCGGGCAGAACGTGTTCGACGTACACAGCAAGAGCGATGCCACCGCGCTGGATGGGACGAAGTACTCGACATGGTAAGGACGAGGCAGGCCAGAGCGGAACGGCGGGCGGAGTGGACGCGTGCGGCGGGTGAGGATGGCTTCACGCTCGTAGAGCTGATCGTCGTGATGATCATCATCGCGACGCTGGCGGCGATGGCCGTGCCCGCGTACTCGCACCACATTCGCGTGGCGAGGGAATCGGTGCTGCGGGAAGACCTGGCTGTGATGCGGCAGGCGATCGATAGTTACACGGTCGATAAGCAGAAGGCGCCGCAGTCCAAAGAGGATCTGGTCAGTTCGGGGTATCTAAAGTTCATCCCTATCGATCCGATTACGAGTTCTTCGCAGACGTGGATCTTCGACCATAGCGACAGCTATAACAGCGTGGATGAGACGGATACGGGAATCAACAACGTGCACTCCGGCGCGGGTGGCGGGGCTACGGACGGGTCTTCGTATACGACGTGGTAGGCAGGATGTTCGCGCGTGCTTGTAGAAGGCGTTCGATGTCGACGTGACTCTCTGTTATTGGGCTTGAGAGCGGAGGGGGAAAGGACCTGCTTTCCTTCAAGCTGACTGACCGGTTGAAGAAAACAGGTCCTTCGCTTCGCTCAGGATGACAATGCCTGTGGTTGGGACGATGCCGGGGAGACTTGTGGTTTAGGACGGTACCGGCGAGGTGACGATGGGTGTCGCTGGAGCTTTGGCGTGACGCGTGAGCGCGTGCTGGAGAACGGTTTCCAGAGCGGGTTTGACGCGGTCGTACTCGGCCTGAGTGATTTTGCCGGTGAGGCGTTCGGATTCGAGAGTGAAGAGCTCGTCGCGCAGGACCTGCATGAGTG
>CAXUEG010000145.1:6882-7232 GCA_964249935.1 uncultured Terriglobus sp. | reverse complement strand
GGCGAATACTGGTTTTGCAGACCAGCGCGTTAGCCACTTCGCCACCGGTGCTCATTTGGGGCTGAAGCCCCGATCCTGACCGTCTTGCAACGCGGTCGAAAGGCGGCTTGCCGCAATCGGTTGCCTGCTTACCTTACTGCGGCTGGGCCGCGGTGCGCAGGTACGGTTTCACCGTCTTATAGCCAGGAAAGCTCTTATCGGCCTCGTCGTTTGACACGGCGGCGGTAATGATGATGTCGTCGCCCTGCTTCCAGTTTGCAGGCGTGGCTACCTTGTGCTTTGCCGTGAGCTGCATCGAATCGAGCACGCGCAGAATCTCGTCGAAGTTGCGCCCGGTGGTCATTGGATAA